>DATHPF010000294.1:0-42942 GCA_035484155.1 Streptosporangiaceae bacterium | reverse complement strand
GTCATGATCGTGGGCTATGACAACACCATGGAGGACTGGGACCCGAGGCTGGTGGATGCCCTGGCCACGCACTACCGGGTCGTCATCTTCGACAACGCCGGGATCGGGGATACCCAGCAGCTGCCCGGGCCCCTCACCATCGACGCCATGGCCAGGCAGACTGCCGCGCTCATCGACACTTTGAAGCTGTCCCGGCCAGACGTGCTCGGCTGGTCGATGGGAGGCATGATCGCCCAGGCGCTGGCGGTCCTTGACCCATCCCGGGTGGGCCGTCTTGTGCTGTGCGCCACCTTCCCGGGAACGGGGGCCGCAGTGCCGTCGGCCACAACCGCCGCCCTCACCAGGCTCGCTCCGCGGCAGGTGGAGACCGTTCTGTTCCCGCCGAACCAGGCCAGGGCGTACAACGCGTTCGCCACGGCAATCTCCGGTTATCCGCCCGCCGCAGCGCCCCCGGCAGCATTGCTGGCGGCTCAGCGGAGCGCGGTAACCCGATGGTGGACCGGGAAGGACACAGCGGGCCGAAAGATCGCCGCAATCTCGGCGCCGACGATGATTGCCGACGGCGCCGCCGACTGGGTCGACCCGGCCGCCAACCACCGCACGCTCGCCAGGCTCATTCACGGCGCGAGAGTGGTCCTCTACCCGGGCGCCGGGCACGCATTCCTGTTCCAGGACGCAACGCAGTTCGCAGCTGTCGTCGAATCCTTCCTCAAGTAATCCTCGTCGTTCGAGAAGACCTCACGCAGCTAGACCAGTGGCCGCGCTCCAGCGCTTCGTCTGGCGCAGGCCTTGTGCCTAGCGGGGCTCGCCCTCCAGAGCAGTCGGCTGGAGAGCGCTGCTATCGGCCGAGGTGCCGGGTCCGGTCGAGTATGAACCGTGTGAGGGCGCAGCGCTCGGCGACGAGCGCGGGCGCGGCGGTGTCCAGCTCGCGCAGGGGCAGCGAGGTGAATCCTGACCTCAGCGCCAGGGCCGTGAGGTAGCCGGTCTCAATGTCGTGGGCGCTGGCGGGCCTCGGGCTCTTGCGGGCGCCTGCCTCGAACGACGGTACGAGGCAGGCGTCGATGGACGGCAGCGCGGTTGCCGGGAGCTGTCCGGCGTGTGCCAGGCCGACCAGCAGCTGGGCCAGGTCGAACCCGACCGCGTGGGGAGCCTGGAACGCTATGTCGATGGCCACGAACGTGTCCGGATCACTGCGCGGGATCAGGAGGTTCTGCGGGCTGGCGTCACCGTGCGGCAGCGCTTGCGGTGCCGAGCAGGCCAGGTCGAGCAGCGCGGGTATGCGGTCAGCCAGGTCCACCAGGTCGGCTCGGAGGGCGGCGTGCGCGGCCAGAGCCGGATGATGCCAGGTGGCGTCGTCGGCGACGATCCTGATCGCGTCGCCGACGGGACCGTCTACGTAACGCCGCAAGCCGTAGCTCGGCGGCCGCCCGGTTCCCGCCCAGAGCGCCGGGTCGGCGCGGTTGCCGGCGAGTTCGCCGAGCAGTGCGGCGGCCCGGCCGAAGCGTGACGGTGACCAGGGGCGCGGGTCAGCGTCGATGTCCTCCATCCAGACGGCGACCCGGTCGGGTCCCAGGTCGGCAAGGCGATAGAGCGTCGGGACGCGCAGGCCATCGGGCAGCCGTTCGGTGAGAGCGGGCTCCCAGGCGGCGAGTTCCGCCCGCCAGGGGAATTCCGCGATGAACTCGGCGCGCACCGGCGGCGGCATCCGGTCGATGAACCGCCAGTGACGAGGATTGTGCAGCACTTTGACGAACACCGACCAGCTGACGCCGTCAGCCGTTCCGCCCAGGCGGACCAGCGCAGCGGTGGCCGGTGAGCCAAAATCGTAGGGAACCGGCTCGGCTCGGGTGACCGTGACCTTAACGGGCGCGGTCGTGGCAGGAGCCAGGATTTCGCCTGCCAGTTCACGCAAGAACTGCTCGGAGGGTGTCGCCGGGCCGAGCAGGTCGCGGAGGGCCGTAGCTGTCGTCATAGAAACTAAGCTAAGGTTAGTTTATGGATGAGGTCAAGGGCCTGAGCCTGGTTGAGCTGTTCGACCTGGCGTGGCGGCGGATCCGGGATGAACTGGCCGCCGACCCTGTTACCGAGGCACCCGAGTTGCGGCCATCACAGCTGCGAGTCCTGGGCCGGACCCCGCTGGAAGGCATCCGGGTCACCGCCCTGGCCGAGAGAACCCAGATGACCGCCCAGGCCCTCGGCACGATCGTTGACGTGCTGGTACTGACCGGCTATCTCGAACGCGTCCGGGATCCACACGACCGCAGGGCCAAGCTGCTGCGCCCGACCGAAGCCGGCCGCCGTGTCCACGCGATCGCCCGCGGCAAGCTGGCCGTCCTCGAGGATCGATGGCGTCACGAACTGGGCGACCAGCAATGGCGCGAACTCCGCTCAACACTTGCCTTCCTGTCCCGCCTCCCCCCGGACCAGCCACCAGCGGTTCAGTGAGGCGGACTGTCGCCCGCAGCAATTGGCGCTTGCGCAAACCTTTTGCGCTACTTCGCCGTCTGTTAGGAAACTTTCCTAATACGCTGCATCTGACCACGTTGCACCCCCACCGGTAGCGGGCCACCGGTCCGGTCAGCCGGGCGAGCCGTCAGGAGATGCTATGCAACCTCGATTCCGGCTGGCCATGGTCGCTACGGCGGCCGCCGCATTGCTCGCCAGCGGGCCGGCGATGGCATCGGCCGCGCCCGAGCACCACTCGTCCTGGCTGCGGCCCCTGCCGCCCCAGCTGTACGCGCCGTATTACGAGTCCTACCTCGCTCCTGACACGCCCAGCATTACCGCAACGGCCAAGGCGTCTGGCACGCGGTTCATGACCATCGCGTTCGCTCAGTCCGAGGGAACGAAGTCTTGTGCGGTGGACTGGAACAGCGCGCCCAACCAGCCGCTGACCTATTACGCGGCCGACATCGCGAGGCTGCGCAAGCTCGGCGGGGACGTTATCCCTTCGTTCGGCGGATACAGCGCTGACACATTCGGCTCCCACGATCACGGGACCGAGATCGCTGACTCATGCACGAGCGTGCAGCGGATCGCGGCGGTCTACGAGCAGGTGGTGCAGACGCTGCGGGTGACCCGGCTAGACATGGACGTCGAGTCCAATGCGGAAACCTACGCGGCAGGCATCAACCGGCGTGACGAGGCGATCGCGATCGCGCAACGCTGGGCCATCCGGCACGGAATCAGGCTGCAGATCCAGTTCACGCTGCCGGTGGAACCGACCGGCCTAGGCTCAGCAGGACTCTCGGTGCTGCGGAACGCCATCGCCGACGGTGTACGGGTGTATTCGGTCAACATCATGGTCTTCGACTACTACCTGCCGCACGAGGGCGTCATGAACATGAGCAAGACCGCGATCACTGCCGCGAATACCGTGCATGCCGAACTGGCCAAGCTCTATCCGCATCTGAGCTCGCGGCAGATCTGGCGGATGGAAGGCATGACGATGCTGCCGGGCATCTCTGACTTCGGTAAGGACGAGACCACCACGGTTCATGACGCCCAGGTGATGATGGCCTTCGAGCAGAGGATGCACATGAATTTCCTGTCGATCTGGGCAATCCAGCGCGACAACCAAGGACCCAAGGACTGTCTTGGTCAGGCCGACAGCAACACCTGCTCGGGCATCAAGCAGACACCGTGGGCCTTTGATCACGCGCTGGTGCACTTCACGCACCGGCTCCGGTGGTGGCACTGAGGCAGGCCCCGCCCTCGCGCAGATACTGTCGCCCTGTTGCGGTAAGGCACGGAGGTCGGCTTGCTCTTGTATGGACTGACCGGCGGACGATAGAACCTGTCTATGCGCAAGGTGGAAGCTGCGGCCGAGCAGACTGCCCATGTACCGCCCGAGGTCGTCTGGTCCCTGCTCAGCGACGTCATGGTCTACCCGCAGTGGGGACCATGGCGCAAGGCCGGCTACCGGAGCGAGGGCGAGGCGGCCGCGAACGGCAAGGGCGCCGTCTACTGGCTGGAGGGGTCCAAGCGGTACGGGTTCAGGTATCCCGTCTCGGTTGAGGAAATCCTCGACGTCGAGCCGGGCAAGCGGCTGGCCTACACCGTCCTGCGCGGCATCCCGGTGCGCAATTACCGGGCCGAGGTCACGCTGACCCCGTCAGCCGACGGCACCGTCATCCGCTGGGGCGCATCGTGGGACCGGACCATTATGGGCCGCCTGGTGTACCCGTCGCTGCGTAACCTGTACCCGGTCATCGTGGCCGGCCTGGTGAAGGCGGCCGAGGCTCCCCCGAGCTAACGCCACACCTCAGCCTTCGACGCGGTGCCGCCAAGGGTTCCGTTTAGGTCGCGAGCCGATCACGACAGCGGTCGGCGCCGCTCCGCGCCGGCCCGCCCGGCGCGCGGTTCTTACCGGGTGCGCATGGCTGACTGCGGCCGCCCGGGGAGCAGCCGCGACGAGCACCGCGACCGAACGCGTGACAGCAACTGGTGGTGCCGGAAGCGGCGCGCAGGCCACCAGCCTGTCAATGGATCGCTGGTGGCGGTCGTGATCGCGATGTCAGGAACTGCATATGCGGCCACCGGCGGCTCGTTCATCCTCGGGAGAGCCAATCATGAGACCTCAACCGCGAGCCTCGCCGACTCCAAGGGCACCCCGCTCGCGCTGTCGGCCCCAGCCCACCGGGCTCCGCTGGCGGTGAACAGGAACACCATGGTCAAGAACCTGAACGCCCAGTACCTCGGCGGCCTGACCGCTACCGGGTTGGCCGAGACCGGCGGCGAGGGATTCACCGCACCGAACACCAGGGCCCCGATCAGCAGTACGGCGACGATCGTCGCCAGCACCGGGCCGCTGCACTCCGGAACCTACTACGTGTCCGCGACCGCGGAACTCTTCGTGGTCACCGGTGACGGCGAAGGAGGCTGCTGGATCGCCACCAGCTCGGCTCCTGACACGATGATCAATCTCGGCCGCGAATCCCTGCCGAACAACATTGTCACGGTCGGCGAAACCGCCGCGGTATCGGTAACCGCCGGACAGACCCTTGAAGAGCTCTGCGATACCGAGGGCAGCACGAGCGGCTCCACCGCGGACGACGCCGGCATCGTCGCGATCCGGGTCCTGTCCTCCAGCCATTAGGTGACAAGTCAGCCGCGATATGGCACATCCGCCGCGGCCGCCAGCAGGTTTGGGTGGCCCCGGATGCGAGACCAGCGTTCCGAACCTACTCGCGCGGTGTCGACAGCGAGGGGGACACGACAAGCGCTACCGCGCAAATTCCAGGTATCGATTTTCGTTGATGCATCTCCGGCATGTCAGTAGCGAAGCGTTAACAGAAGAGAAAAGGGGCGGGGACATGACTGACAACGACGAGCTGGGCGGCGTTTCCAGGCGCCGGCTGCTTGCCGGCGCTGGGGCGGCGGGAGCTGGGCTGGCGGCCGCTTCGGCCGGGGTCCTGCCCGGCTTAGCCACGTCAGCGCGGGCCGCTGCCACACCTGCGGCAGGGGCTGCACGGGGCCGCCCGCCGGGGGCGCCGGCGGACAGGATGCTGTTCGGCCGGATCTTCCCCGGCCTGCCGCCGTTCGCCGCGCCGACCGACACTGTGCGTGCGGCGCTGCTCGAGGTCGGGATGCAGGGCGGCATCATGGACGCCCAGGATGACCTCGCCGCGGGGCCGAAGGCGCTGATCGTCGACCCGACCGTCAACGGCAACCCGACGGCCACTGACCCGTACGGCACCAACCCGGATAACCCAACGATGACGGCCGGGTCGACGTTCGTCGGCCAGTTCACCGACCACGACATCACCTTTGACCAGACCTCGCAGCTGGGCGTTACGGCCAACCCGCTCACCTCACCCAACACCCGCACGCCGGCGCTCGACCTGGACTCGGTGTTCGGCGGCGGCCCCGGCATGCGCCCGGACCTGTACGTCCCCAACCCGGACGGGTCGGTCGGGCCGGCGCTGAAGATCGGTACCGGCGGCGTGCACGAGGACGTCCCCCGCGCCCCCAACCCAGGCGGCAGCTACACGGCCCTGCTCGGCGACCCGCGCAACGACGAGAACGTCATGATCGCCGGGCTGCACTGCGCCCACATCCTGTTCTACAACCGCGTCCTGTCCGACCTCGGATCCTTCAGCCTGCACCGGTTCCCGGCCGCCCGCGACGCGGACGCCTCCCAGGGCTACGTCCAGTTCCTGATCGCCCGGCAGATCACGCTCTGGCATTACCAGTGGCTGCTGGTCAACGAGCACCTGCCCCAGATCGCCGGGCAGGCTGTGGTCAGCGACATCCTCGCCCGCGGCAACCGGTTCTACAACCCCCCGCCCGGCGACGCCTTCATGCCGATCGAGTTCGGCGCCGCCGCCTACCGGTTCGGCCACTCCATGGTGCGGCCCTCCTACCGCGCTAACTTCACCTCCGGCACCGGCGATTCGCCCAGCCCCACCGCCGACCCGTTCTTCGGCCTGGTCTTCGACGCCACCGAGCCAATGTTCAACGGCCCCGTCACCTACGACCGCGACGACCTGCTCGGCGGCTACCCCGCCCCCCGCCGCTACATCGGCTGGCAGACCTTCTTCGACCTGGGCGACGGCCAGGTGAAGAACAACAAGAAGATCGACACGACGATCTCCTCCGTCCTGTTCACCCTGCCCGTTCCCGCCATCGCCCCGCACACCCAGACCTCCCCCACCGTGCTGCCCCAGCGCAACCTGCTCCGCCAGCTCACCTGGAGCCTGCCGTCGGGCCAATCAGTTGCGCAGGCCATGGGCGTGCCGTCGCTGACCGGAACTGACCTCGCCGACATCGGCGCTGTCTACGCGCCGTTCGCCACGAGCACCCCGCTGTGGTACTACATCCTCGCCGAATCCAAGATCGCATCCGACGGGCTGACCCTCGGGCCGGTTGCCGGCCGCATCGTCGCCGAGACGCTGATCGGCCTGCTCCGCGCCGACCCAGCCAGCTACCTGTCAGCGTTCCCCCGCTTCCAGCCGTTCCTCGGCACCGACCTGCAACTCGGACCGACCCCGGACACCAGCATCACCGGCAACCGCACCTACACCCGAGCGCACTTCCTCTACTACGCCGGCGTCGTCAACCCCGGAACCTACCGATGACGCCCACGACTGCATCCTGCGAGTGCGCCTTGAGCCGCGCTTCCCGCCTGCAACGTAAACGTCAAGGCGCATGCAAGATGACCACGCATGCTGGTAGCCACGAGGTCGACGCATCCGGCCTCGGGTGCGGGCGGCTTAACCGGCCGCCCGTTACCGAGTTTCGGGCTGTACGAGCTGGCTGCAGTGCTTGCCGTGGCCTTCTTGCTCAGGCGCGGGATAGCGGTGCCCTTGCCGGAACGGAATGGCACGCGGTGGAACGCCGCAGTCGTGTAGGCGGACGTCGTCTCGTTTGGAGATCTTGTGGCGCTGCGTAACTCCATGCCTGACCCTGCGGCCTGGTGGCTGGCCGCGCTCGGACTCGCCCGGGGACGATCCATCGCTGTCGTTGTCGCCGGTCGGAGTTGAGAGCGATGCGACGCCGTTCCGCTGTGATCCCGCTGGGCGTGTGCGTGCTGTCCGTGACCGTGCTGTGCTGGGGGCTTACTGCGGCCGCGGCGCCGGCCCCGGCGGGCCTGGTACCCCAGGCGGCCGCGACACCACCACCACCTGCTCCTAGCGGCCCGGCGAGTCCTGCGTGGGGCCACGCGGAACAGGCGCCCGGCATCGCCACGCTGGACGACAGCGGAGCCGCCGCGCTTGAGGCGGTCGCCTGTCCGTCGAGGGGCGCGTGCACCGCGGGCGGCTTCTACTCCGACGGCGTCACCAGGAAGCAGCAGGGCCTCGTGATCGACGAGGCCAGCGGCCTGTGGGGAACTGCTCAGGATGTGCCGCTCGTCCCGCAGCTGAACACCGGCGGCAGCGCCGACGTTCTGGCCGTGGCGTGCCTCGCGGCGGGAGAGTGCGGGGCGGGCGGGTTCTACCGGGACGGCACCGGACTTGAGGCCTTCATCGGGAGCGAGGTCAGCAGCACCTGGGACGGCTCGATCGAGCTGCCAGGCTCGGGCGGATACGCGCAGATCGACGCCGAGGCGTGCCCGGCATTCGCTCGCTGCGTCGTCGGCGGGTACATCGGCGACACGAGCGGCAACCGGCAGCCGTTCGTCGACGAGCAGTCAGCCGGCACCTGGCCGACCGCGGCGCCTGTGCCCGGCAACCTCAACAAGGGCAGCTTTGGCGAGGTCACGTCCCTGTCCTGCACGTCCCTGGGCACCTGCGTCGCCGGCGGGTTCTACACCGACGCCAAGTCCGGTCGCCAGGCGTTCGTGGTCACGCAGGCCCACGGTGACTGGGGCCGGATGCAAACCGTCGCGGGCTCGCTCAACAAGGGCGAGAGCGCCCAGGTCAACCAGGTCTCCTGCGGGGTGTCGCCGAAACTGGTGAGCGTAATCACCTGCGCCGCCGTCGGTTCCTACACCGCCAGCAACGGCCAGGAGCAAGCGTTCACCGCGAACATGGCGAACGGCAAGTGGGGCCCGGCCGCCCAGGTGCCCGGCTCGGCCGCACTGAACAAGGGCGGTTTCGCGTGGCTGACTAGCGTCTCGTGCCCGACCGCGGGCAACTGCAGCGCCGGCGGACCGTACGCTCCTTCGAAGACGAGCACGCAGCCCTTCGTCGTGACCGAGCGGAACGGGACCTGGGGCAAGGCCGCCGAGGTGCCGGGCACCGCCACCCTCAACACGGGCAAGGACATGTCCGTCACCGCGGTGTCGTGCGTGTCCCCCGGCCTCTGCAGTGCGACGGGTGACTTCCGCACCAGCAAGCACTCGGAAGGCGTGTGGGCGGCCAGCCAGAACGGCGGCCGGTGGGGGCAGGCCGGCACGATTCCGGGCCTGTCCGGCCTCGCTACCGGCGGTCAGGCCGAGGTGAACGGCCTGTCCTGCGCGACCTCGGCCAGCTGCGGGCTCGTCGGCGACTACTTCACGATCACCTCGCAGCAGCCGTTCGTCGTCAGCGGCTCGGTCGACGCGCCGACTTCGACCACGATGGCGCTGTCCGCGGTCTCCGTGGCTTACGGCCGTGAGCAAGCCGAGCGGGTTTCCGTCAACGTTGACGACGTCTTTGGGAGCGTCCCGACGGGAACGGTGACGATCAAGGCCGGGAAGTACGTTGCCTGCACGATCACGCTCAAGTCGCGGAGGGGCTCCTGCACGCTGCCGTCGACCAGGTTCGGCCCCGGCACGATCGGAGTAACCGC
Source organism: Streptosporangiaceae bacterium (assembly GCA_035484155.1). GTDB lineage: Bacteria > Actinomycetota > Actinomycetes > Streptosporangiales > Streptosporangiaceae > JAJYUU01. The sequence continues at coordinate 33,729 of DATHPF010000294.1, read as the reverse complement.
CTTCTACGGCGGCGGCATCTCGTTCCATACGTCTCAGTCCGCGGCGCAGACATTCACGGTGCGGAAAGCGACCACGAGAACCCGCCTGGCGCTATCGACGTCGTCGGTCACCTTCGGCCAGGAGCGGGCCGAGCGCCTGTCCGTGGTGGTGTCCCCGCAGTTCGGCGGTACCCCGGCCGGGACGGTCAGGCTCAAGACGGGGGCGCGGACCATATGCACGATCGTGCTGCGGTCGGGTAAGGGGTCGTGCACGCTGACCGCGAAGCAACTCAAGCCGGGCACGTACCGGCTGACCGCGAGCTATCCGGGTAAAGGCGGCTTCACCAGCTCGGCGTCGGCGCCGAGGACGCTGAAGGTCGCCCGCCGGTAGTCATAACGGCCCGAATGATTGCTTTCTCAGTACCGGGTGTCGCGCCAGGATGGAGGCGAGGCCGGGAAGGGATCGCCATGGACTATCTGGGGTCTTTCGGCCGGGAGGTCGCTGCCTTCGAGGCCGCAGGGCGCGAGGCGGTGAGTCGTCCGGCCGCTCCCGAGGTGCCGTCGTGCCCGGGCTGGGTCGTGACCGACCTGGTTTTGCACCTGGGACTGGTGCACAGGCTTGTGGCCCGCGTTGTCGGCGGGCGGATGCAGCAGCCGCCCGCGCAAGATGACCTGTCCTGGCTGACGCTGCCGAGCCCGTGGCTGGACTGGCTCCCTCCGGGCCGCGCACCCCGGCAGTCGCCGGTGCCAGCCGACCTGGTCGACTGGTTCCAGGCCGGGGCGCAGGCGCCGCCTGGACGGGGCGAGAGATTCGTGTTCCGGCGCACGGACGGGCCGCAGACGTGGGCGGTGCGCTTCGACAGTGACCCGGTCCTGCTCGGCCCGCATGCGGATGACTACGACGTCCAGATATCGGGCACCGCCTCTGATCTGGCGCTGTTCCTCTGGCACCGGGACGTGACCGGCAGCCTGGAGGTGCAGGGCGACTCGTCCTTGGTCAGCCGCTATTTCACTCTGGTGCCGCCGGTATAGGCGTGGGGAGAAACCGGCGCCGGGAAGCCGGATGCCGCGGCTATGACTGGCCTGCTTGCTCCTGGGCGACGGCGGCGTCGAGTCCGCGATGTCTGCGGGCGGTCATGCGCAGCTGGGCAATGCGGACAGTGCCGGGGATCGCGACAAGCAGCACGCCGAGCACGGCGGCCAGCAGGAGAGCGACGCCAAGGGGCAGATGACCGCTAGCGCCGAAAAAGCTGATCGCCACAGTGTGGCTGTTCTCGAGAATGAAGATCAGCAGCAGCAGGAGGATGACGGCAAACAGGGCGGCGGCAACCCAGGCTGCCCCTGCCCTGGTCCGCCGGATCCTGTGCTGCTTGACCGGCGGCGCCGCAGGGGGCAGCGCGGCCGGCGTCTGGTGCTCGTCCGGCATCTGTTGCTCGTCGGACGGGGTCTCTGGTGCCGAGGGCGTGGTCATTGCCAGGGCCTCCTCCGTCTACGAGACGCGTTAACTCGCGTTAGCTGCCCGGAGGCGTTCTGTTTAATCAGGCTGAAGGCGTCTGGAGCGGGTGGTGGCATGCCGCGGCATGGCCAGGCCCGAACATGCGCAGCACCGGTTCCTCCTCGGCGCAGCGCTCGTCGGCGAAGGCGCAGCGCGTCCGGAAGCGGCAGCCGGAGGGCGGGTTCATCGCACTCGGCAACTCCCCGGAGATCTCCACGGCGCCCGCCCGATGCGCGGTACCCGGGTCCGGCTTCGGGATCGCGGCGATCAGCCCGGCCGTATACGGGTGGGCAGCACGCTGGTAGATGTCATCACCTGAGCCCGTCTCTACCAGCTTGCCCAGGTACATAACCCCGATCCGGTCGGCCAGGTACTTGACCACGGTCAGGTCATGGGAGATCACTACGTAGCTGAGGTCATGGGCGGCCTGCAGTCGCTTCATGAGATTGAGGATCTGCGAACGGATCGAGACATCCAGCGCACTCACTGGCTCGTCGGCGACGATCACCCGCGGATTCAGCGCCAGTGCCCTGGCCAGCCCGATGCGCTGGCGCTGGCCGCCGGAGAACTCGTGCGGGTAGCGCTCCTCCGAGCTGGGCGGCAGGCCGACCTCGTCGAGCAGCTCGCGGACGCGTGCTATCTGCTCCCGGCGCGTTCCGATGCCCTGAATTTCCAGTGGCTCACGCAGGAGAGCCCCGACCCGCAGCCGCGGGTCAAGCGAGTCGTAGGGGTCCTGGAAGACCATCTGCAGGTCGCGGCGCCACCGGCGCAGCGCGCGGCCCCGCAGACTCGACGCCGCGGTGCCCTCGGAATGAACACTGCCGTTCGTCGGCGACTCCAGTGCGACGATCATGCGGCCAATGGTCGTCTTCCCGCACCCGGACTCGCCGACCAGGCCGAACGTCTCGCCGGCACTTACTGAGAACGACACTCCGGAGACCGCCTTGACGGTCCCCCTGGAGCTCCTGGTACTGCTGGTCACCGCGAATTCCTTGACCAGGTCGGTGACGCTGAGCGCGGGCTCATCCGCGCCTGCCGGCCGGCCAGGCCGCGCGGTCACGGCGGACTTACCTGAGCCGGGCGCAGCCACGGTGAGCGGGCCATCGACCGGGTTCCAGCACGCGAAGAAGTGCTCTGGCTCGCGGCTGACCAGCGGCGGCTCGGCGCGGCGGCACTTGTCGGTGACCTGAGAGCAGCGCGCGGCGAACCGGCATCCGGCTGGCGGCGCCGTCAGGTCGGGCGGGCTCCCCGGAATGCTGAACAGGTGGCTCGACTTGTCCTGCTCGAGCACGGGGATGGAGGCCAGCAGCGCCTGGGTGTACGGGTGACGCATCCGGCCGAACAAATTGTCCGCGGTGGTGGCTTCGACGATGTGGCCGGCGTACATGACATTGACCCGGTCCGCCCAGCCGGCGATGACCCCCATGTCGTGCGTGATGAGCAGCATGGACATCCCGAGCCGGTCCTTCAGCTGGCCGAGCAGCCGGAGTATCTGCGCCTGCGTGGTCACGTCCAGCGCCGTGGTCGGCTCATCGGCGATGAGCACCTTCGGCTCGCAGGCCAGCGCGATCGCGATCATCACGCGCTGCCGCAGGCCCCCCGACAGCTGATGCGGGTAGTTATCGAGCCGCTCTCTTGGTTGCGGGATGCCGACCATCGTGAGAATCTCGACCGCCCGGTCCAGCGCCTCCTTCCGGCTCGCGCCGCGGTGCACGCGGACCGGCTCGGCAACCTGGAAGCCAATGGTCTTCGTCGGGTTCAGCGCGGTCATGGAGTCCTGAAAAACCATCGCGATGTCGTTCCCGCGGATCCGCTGGTATTCGGACTCGGGGAGCCCTACCAGCTCGCGGCCGTCCAGCTTCATCGAGCCCTCGGCGATCGAGCCGCCGGCCGGCAGGAGCCCCATGACCGACAGCCCGGTCATTGACTTCCCGCAGCCAGACTCCCCGACCAGGCCAAGCGTCTCGCCGCGGTCCAGGTACAAGCCAACGTTGCCGACCGCCTGTACGACGGATCGCCTCAGCTGGATGCGAGCCGACAGGTTCTCGATCTCCAGGACGTGACCCACAGAGTGCTCTCCTCGTGTCAGCCGGCTCAACGGCGCCGCAGCCGCACGTCGACCGCGTCGCGCAGCGCATCGCCGATGAAGTTGAAGGCCATGACGACCAGGATCAGGCAGATCCCGACAGGAAAGATCAGCCACCAGTAACCGGCCGTCAGGTACGTCACGCCGTTCGAGAGCTGGTCCCCCCAGTCGGTATGGGGGTAGTAGAGCCCGAAGCCGAGAAAGCCGAGCGTGGCGACCGCGATGATGGCGTCCGCGATCTGGAAGGTGATGTTCACCACCACCACGCCGAGGGCGTTAGGGATCAGGTGCCGGAACGCCAGCCGCGGGCCCGATGCGCCCATGACCCTGGCTGCGGCCACAAATCCGCGGTTACGCAGGGCAAGTACCTCGGCCCGCACCAGCCTGGCGGGCACCAGCCACGAGAACATGCCCAGGATCAGGCCGAGCGACAGCACGGTGGAGCTGAACTTCGTCGCGACGATGAGCACGATGAACAGGAACGGGATCGACAGCAGCATGTCGACGAAGCGCATCATGATCGCGTCGATGTAGCCGCCGGCCAGGCCTGCGGCCGTGCCGTACAGCGTGCCGATGGTCGTGGCGATCGCCGCGGCGAACAAGCCGACCTCGAGCGACGACTGGCCGCCAAGCATGACGCGGCCGAGCTCGTCGAAGCCCTGCCCGTCGGTGCCGAGGATGTGCCCGCTGCCAGGCGGCTGGAAGCTGTTCACGACGTTCACGGAGGTCTGGTTCGTGTGGTAAAAGTGCGGGCCGGCAAAGCAGAACAGCACGAACAGGACCACTATCCCGACGCCGATGACCGCCAGTCTGTTTTCCCCGAATGAACGCAGCGCCAGCCGCCAGCCGCTGGTTGGCGCAGCCGCCGTTCCGCCCTCGGAGCCATCAGCTGCCGGAGCGGGCAGCAACTGCGCGTTGGTCGTCATCGTGGCTCCAGGGTCATGCCAGCTCGATCCGCGGGTCGGAGAGTGCGAGCGAGATATCAGCCGCGAGATTGCCCAGTACCGTCAGCGCGCCGCTCACCAGGGTGTAGGCGAGCAGCACCGGGTAGTCGTCGCTCTGCAGGCTGTTGAAGAACAGCAGCCCGAGGCCGGGGTAGTTGAACACCGACTCGATGACGAGGTTGCCTGCCAGCAGCAGCGGAACCGACAGGCCGATCAGGGTCACCATCGGCAGGCACGCGTTGCGGACGAGGTGCCGGGTCAGCACCAGCCGGGCAGGCAGGCCCTTGGCCCGCGCCAGCCTGATGTAATCCTGCGCGAGCTGATCCAGGGTCGCCGACCGCTGATAGCGGGAGTACATGGCGACCGAGACTGCTGCCATCGTCGCCACCGGAAGCACCATGCTCCGGGGGTCAGTGAAGATCACGAAGGCTGACGTCGACTGGGACGCCTCGGCGTTGACCAGGTGCAGCCGCAGCGCGAACAGGTCGATGAGCAGCAGTCCGAGGAAGAAGCTCGGCATCGAGTAGGCCGTGAAGGCGAGCGCGGTGACGACGTTGTCCGCGGCCTTATTGCGCTTGACCGCCTGAAAGATGCCGAGCGGCACCGCGATCGCTATCGCGATGACCAGCGACACCCCCACCAGCATGGCGGTCCGGCCCGCGTTCTCGGAGAGCAGCGCGTCCACGCTCTGGTTGAGCTTGTAGGAATAGCCGAGATTGCCGTGGACCAGCTGATTCATGTAGCTCAGGTACTGGCTGATGAGCGGCCGGTCAAAGCCGTGGGCCCGGTTGAACGCCGCGACCGAGGCCCGGCTGGCCTGCAGCCCGAGCACGTCCCGTCCGGGCGACGGCGACATGATGTGCAGCAGAGCGAAGGTCACCATCGAGATGCCGAGCAGCACGACCGCAGCCGTGACCGCGCGGCGCAGCAGGTAAATGGCCATCGATGAGTGACCTCCGTTCCGCTCGTGTCAGTTTGGGACCACCGGGCCAGCAGCTAGTTCTTGAAGTACCAGTACTCCGGGGTGAAGGCTTCCTGAGTCAGGCTCGCGAACGAGTCAGGCGGCCCGGACAGGTCCTTCGACCAGGCCCAGATGATGTCCTGGCTCGGCAGCCAGAGCACCGGGAGGCTCGTGCTGAGGAACTGGCCCTCGGCCTTCACCGCCATCGGGTCGCTGCCGTAGACGGAGTTATGGATGAGCGTGTTCGCCTCGGGACTGCTGTAGCCTCCGACGTTCGAACTGCCGGTGCTGTTGAAGGTGCCGTTGGCTGTCGGGTACGGCGTGATGCTGAAGCCGCCCCACTGCTCCATGGCCCAGCTGCTGTCATCCGCCGCCGCTGCCGGGTCGTTGAAGTGCTGGATCAGGTAGCTGAAGGTCTTGGGCTCGGTGTTCACCGTGACGCCGATCTGCGCCGCCGCGGAGGCGAACGCGGTGCACTGCACCGCGTTGACCGGGGTCTGATCGCTGTAGAACAGGTTGAACGTGATCGCCTGGCCCGCCGGGATGCCGGCGCCACAGTCCGCAGGTCCCGTGCCGGGACTCTGGCACGTGGTCTTGCCGTTCGGCACGACCTTCCAGCCGTGGCTCGTCAGCAGCTTCGCTGCCGCCGAGATGCTGTACGGGTAGGGAGCAGTCGTGCCATTCGCGATGTTGTACGGCGAGCCCGCCACCGTGGGGACGGAGCTGTAGTTCGGTGCGGCCGCCCCGTCAAAGATGCCTTTGCTGGCGATGTAGGCGGGCTCGTCGATCAGATGGTCGAGTGCCTGCCTGATGTAGAGCTGGCCGAGGATCTTGTTGACGTCGTCGGTCTTGTCCAGGAAGTTCAGCATGATGAAGTTGAAGCCGTGCGACGGCAGGCCGTAGACGTTGTACCCGGCTGCCTTCAGGGCCGGCACCTGCGACAGGTCAGAGGGGTCGACCGCGCCCGCCGTCAGCTGGCCGCTGGTGAGCTGGTTGAACTCGGCCGTGGACGAGGTGAACGAAAGCGCGTTGAGCTCGGCGATGTGCGCCTTCTGCGGTCCGGTGTAGGCCTGGTTCGGGACCATGGAGTACGCGTCGGTCGAGGCGTTGAAAGTCTTGAGCCGGAACGGGCCGTCGACGTCCTGCCAGATCGGGTTCGTCGCGAACGTGGCGGGCGCTGACGACTGCCCGTTCAGGTAGTTGTAGATAGCGGTCGCGTTGGCCGGGCTGGCGTAGTTCAGCGGCTTGCCGGTCGCGGAAGCCTTGTTCCAGAAGGTCGACGGCAGCGGCGTGAGCGAAGTGAGCTCGTTGTCGGTGAACCAGGCCGGGTTGTAGGACCGGTTCAGCTGCAGCGTCACCGAGTACTTCGACGTCGCGGTGGCGCTGAGCACGTTGTCGGGGAACTGGCCGGGCGTGTAGGCCGCCCAGTCCGACGGGTTCTCCTTGATGGCGGCCTTGATCAGGTCGATCTCGAAAACGAGGTCGTTGGCGTCCACCGGCGCGCCATTGGACCACGTATAGGACGGCTTCAGGTTGATGGTGACCGTCTTGTCGCCGTTGCTGTAGACCGGCAGGCTGGCCAGGCTGAGAGTGGTGTTAACCGCCGGGTTCGCACCCGTCGGGTACCAGTACAACGGCCGGAACATCTGCCACTGGAACTGGAACATGACATAGACCGAGTTGGCCGAGCCGGGGATGACGGGGAAGATATAGGTCGGCCCGGCGCCCGGCGACTCAGCTATGTTGACGGTGCCGCCAGCCTTCGGGGTGCCCGACTGTGCCGACAGCGTTCCGTACGCGTACCCGTCGCTCTGGCTAGGGGCGGCGGTATGGCCGGTCGAACCGCAGCCCGCCGCGCCGATTGCGGCGACGGCGACGATTGCCAGCGGAATCTTCCTGCCCGGGCTCACTATTCTTCTCACGTTGTCGTCCATCCGTTCTCGCGAAAACAGCGCCCGTGGCCGCTGCCGGGACACTGGTTGATGGTGGCTGCGCTCAGGGAGCCCAGATGCGTTCCGCATAGTCGGCGAAGTTCCGGCCGAGGATCTTCTCGATCAGGTCCTGGCTGTAGCCGCGGGCCTCAAGCAGCCCGATGAGCTCGTAGAACTGGTTCACGCCGCGCAGGTCGATGACGAACGGCAGCGTGTCGCTCCGCTCCCCCGCCGCGCCGACGCCGGCCGCCTTGCGCAGGGCGACGTGCTCGGCGAGCCTGGCCCGGTAGGCGTCCAGGTCGTCGATCGATGTGACCGGGCCATCGGTTCCGATGCCGACGTGGTCAGCGCCGCAGACGTTGACCGCGTGGTCGATGTGCTCGATGACGTCAGCGGCGCGCGCGTGACCCGAGATGTTCAGGAAGGGCATGAAGTAGATGCCGACGAAGCCGCCGCGCGATGCCACCAGCCGCAGCTCTTCATCGGTCTTGTTGCGCGGCAGATCGGCCAGGGCGCGGCAGCCGGTGTGATTGATTGAAACCGGCTTCTCCGCGATCCTGGCCGCCTCCAGGCACGTCTGCTCTCCGCTGTGCGACAGGTCGACCATGATGCTGCTGGCGTTCAGGCCCTCGACCACCTGCCGGCCGAAAGGCGTCAGGCCCCGGTTCTCCGGAGCCATCGAGCCGTCGCCGATGTGATTCGCCTGGTTGTAAGTGAGCTGAATTACCCGGACGCCGAGCCGGCCGAAGGTCTCGATCCGGCCGAGGTCGTCGCCGATCGCGACGGCATTCTGGAAGCCGTAGATGATGCCGATCCGGCCCGAGCTTCTCGCCTCGTGAATGTCGGCGACGGTCTGCACCTTGATGAGGTCGGCCGAGTTGTCCGCCACAATCGAGTCCCACACCTCGATCTCGTGCAGCGTGTGCTCGAACGGCGGCGCATCGCCCATGGTGTATCCGAGCGTGATATTCACTGCGGTCAGGCCCGAGGCGTGCGCATCGGCAAGCGTGCGCGCGTCGATCGTCAGGTCGTCGCTGGACTGGGTCAGCTTGGCTGCCGCTTCCGACGAAGCCGGCGCGTTGGGGTTATCCAGCGTTCCCAGCGCGTTGATGACCATGTAGTCAGCAGCCCGGTTCATCGCCCGACCTGTCCCTTCTGGATTGGCTCGTAGGCGGCCCGGTCGTAACGGTGACCGCGCTTGACGACCAGCGCGATGCTGCTCAGATTGGCGATGTCGGCCAGCGGGTCGTCGGCGAGCACGACGAAGTTGGCCAGCTTCCCGGCCTCGATCGTGCCCATGCTGGCCTCGGCGCCGAGGCTCCTGGCACCGATCAGGGTGGCGGATCGGATGACCTGCTCAGCGGGGATGCCGCAGCGCCGCACCAGGAACGCCATCTCGTCATGCAGCGCCGGAAACGGATGCTGGGGATCAGTCTCGTAGTCGGTGCCCGTGCAGACCGGAACTCCGGCGCGGTAGGCGTGCCCGATCAGCCTGGCCGCCAGGTCCGCATTGGCCCTGGCGCGCTTCCTGGCCTCGTCGTCGCCTTCCGGTTCCCTCGCGTACATGCTGCCCGTGGCGTCCAGGATGGTGCCATGCGCCCCCATCTGCGCGAGGAGCGACTGGAGCCGCGGGTCCTCGCCGACGCCGAAGCCGTCAGTGTCAACGGCCGGCTTGGTCTTGTAACTGAGCGGAAGCGGTGCCGCCGTTTCGTAGGCCAGCATGGTGACGTGGGAGATCGAGTCGACCCCGGCACCGATGACCTCGCTCGGACTGGCCGGAAAGACCGCACCGTGAGCCCACACGCCGAGGCCCTGCCGGTGCGCCTCCGCCGTGATCGCGGCTACCGTGCTTCCGGGAAGGTCCGCGTAGATCTTGATCGCTTTAGCGTGGGTTCCCTTCGCCATCGCCACGGCGAGGGGCAGGTCGGTCTCGTCGGTGACCGCCTGCATCCAGGGCACCAGGCCCGGCGTCTCGCCCTGCGACACCTGCCATGTCCGCGGGTCGTCGAAGAAGCTCGGCCCGGCCATCAGGGCCGCGTAGCTGATGTCGGGACCGGGAATCTCGCCGACCAGGGTCGCCCGGGCCAGGTCACCGACCTGGCGCAAGTCGTCGGCCATGATCCGGATCGCCGTGACGCCGCCGTAGGCGAGCCGGCGCAGGGTCGCCTCGGCTGCTGGCCGGTCAGGCGGCGTGGCGATGTGCTGATGCGAGTCGATCAGGCCCGGGATGACGAACTGGCCAGCGCAGTCAATGACCTCCGCGCCGGTGCGCAGCTCGGCCGGGATCTCGGCGTCAGGAGCCACCAGGCGAATCTGCGCGCCGTCGACGACGATGGTCATTGCCGGCCGGGCCGGCTCTCCGGTCCCGTCGATCAGTGTCGCCCGGCGGTAGATCGTGACCGCGCCGGCCGGCGGCGCGGCGTACGGCTCCGGCGCCGCGGCCTCCTCGTGACCCATCGAATCCACCTCTTCGTCGTGGCGGCAGCTCGCCCGGAAGTGTTACAGTAGATGTAACATATGTTTCAAGAGTAGCAACACGTGTTAATGTACGTCAACCCGCCCAAGTGTCGCGAGGAGTGATGAGATTGCCGGGAACCGCGAGCTCCGCGGTCGACAAGGCGCTCGACCTGATCGAGGTCATCGCCCGATCGGATCGCCCGCTGCGGCTCAGCGAACTCGCAAGCGAAGTCGGCTTGCACCGCGCGACCGCCTATCGCGTGCTCATCGACCTGATCCGGCGCGGGTGGGTGCTGCGCGTCGGCGATCGCTACCTCCCCGGCACGGTCGTGCTTCAGCTGTCGCACGCCGCGGCTACGAACTCGCTGGTCGCAGTGGCCCGGCCGGTGCTGGAGGCGCTGTCGAACCAGACCGGCATGATGGTGAACTTGCAGGTGCTGGAGTCCGACCAGTCCAGAGTCATCGACGTGGTCCGTCCGCAGCGGCTGGAAATGATCAGCCACCTGCGTGAGGAACTGCTGCCCGTGCACAAGTTCGCGGGCCCGCTGGTGCTGGTGGCGATGCTCGGGGACGAAGCGCGCCGACCGTACCTCCGGCTGGCGCAGGAGGCGGGCTATCCGCTCGAAGGCGGCGACGGACTGCTCGCCGACATCGAGCGGGCCAAGCGCACGGGCTTCGCGCTCGAGCGCGGCCGCAACGAAAAGCTCATCGCGTCCGTAAGCCGGGCGGTTCCAGCCGCGAAGGGACCGCCGATCTGTGCTCTGACCATCGTCGGGCTCGACGCCGAGTTCGAGGAGCCGCGGCTGTCCGAGATGAAGGCCTACCTCACGGCCGCGACGGCTGACCTGCAGCACGCCCTGATGGCGCTGTCCCCGGATACCGGCACCGCCGCTGCCGGCACCCCCGCGGCCGGCGCGTGAGCGGCGTGCTGGTACTCAGCAGTTCGCAGACTCGGGCCGCGCTGGATCCGGAGCGCCTGCTGACGGCCGTCTCCACCGCCCTGGTCGCGATCAGCCGCGACGAGGTGTCGGCACCGCCCCGGATCGCCGCTCGGGCGCCGGCTGGAGTCCTCGGCATGATGCCGGCCTACGTACCCGGCCTCGGCCTGGCGGCCAAGGTGATCTCGGTCTTCGCCGAGCCGGGACTGGAAGGCCGGAGTACGCACCGCGGCATCGTGGCCGTCTTCGATGAGCAGGACGGCCGCCCGCTGGCGGTACTTGACGCCCAGTCGATCACGGCCGTCCGCACCGCTGCCGTAGCGACGCTGAGCATGCGCGCACTGGCGGGTCCGCATCCCGAACGCATCGCCATCGTGGGAACCGGGGTGCAGGCACGCGCCCAGGCCGCGCTGCTCGCGACCATCGACGGAACCACCGCCGTGGTCGTCGGCGGCCGCGACCAGGGGCGGGCCGAGGAGACTGCGGCCTGCTATCCCGGTGCTGTCGCCGACACCATCGAGGCCGCCGTCAAGGGTGCGGACGTCGTCTTCTGCTGCACCGGTGCCCGGCAGCCGGTCATTCAGCGGGAGTGGCTGGCCGCTGGCGCGCATGTCAGTTCCGTCGGTGGCTCGGCGGGACCTGAACTCGACGCCGCCACCGTCGGCGCCGGGCCGGTGTTCGTCGAGTGGGCGGGCGCCGCGGCCGCGGAGCCGCCCGCCGGAGCACACGAGCTTCAGGGCCTTCCGCCGGATCAGGTCGTCCTGCTCGGCGCGGTGCTCGACGGGCGCCATCCCGGCCGCCGCGAGCGTTCCGAGCTCACCGTGTTCAAGTCAACGGGCCATGCCGCGCTGGACGTCGCGGCTGCGTCGGTGGTCTACGACTTCGCCCGCAAGCACGGCACGGGCAGCACCGTCTGCGTCTGAGCGTCGATCTAGGAGGAAGATCCAGTGGGCGACGCGCCAGCAACGCGGGCTCTTGAGGACGGCGTGATCACCGACCTCAACGGCCGACTGACCTATGCCGGCTATCTCGGGCTCGGCCAGCTGCTCGACAGCCAGCACCCGGTATCCGGGCAGCACGACGAGATGCTCTTTATCATCCAGCACCAGGTCACCGAGCTCTGGCTGAAGCTGCTCATCCACGAGCTGCGTTCCGCCATAGCCCTGCTCTCGACCGATGCGCTGGCGCCGACGCTGAAGCGGCTCGCCCGCATCAAGCACATCCAGCGACAGATGCTCGAGCAGTGGGCAGTGCTCGCGACGCTTACTCCGGCGGAGTATGCCCAGTTCCGCGATGCCCTCGGCACGTCGTCGGGTTTCCAGTCGTGGCAGTACCGAACCGTCGAGTTCCTGCTCGGCAACAAGGACCCGGCCATGCTGGCGGTGTTCGCCCACGATCAGGCCGCGCACGCCTCGCTCGCCGCCGACCTAGCCGCGCCTAGTCTGTACGACGAGTTCCTGCGCTACCTGGCCCGAGCCGGCTACGAACTGCCCGAATCGGTCAGCAGCCGTGACTGGTCGCGCCCGCGCGGCTTCTCCGCCGAAATCGTGTCCACCCTCCGGCGAATCTATGCCGAGCCCGAGTCGCACTGGCGCGCGTACGAGACTGCCGAGGAGCTCGTCGACATCGAGGAAGCCTTCCAGTTGTGGCGGTTCCGGCACATGAAGACCGTCGAGCGGATTATCGGCGACAAGCAGGGCACTGGCGGGTCGTCTGGAGTGGGCTTCCTGCGCAAGGCCCTCGACCTGACGTTCTTCCCGGAGTTGCTGGCTGTTCGGACCGAGATCGGGACACCCGGCTGAGTCCCGCTGCCACAGGCAATGATCGTTCTGCACGGTTCTGGCATTTTGATTCTAAAATCGGAGCCCAGGCGCCCGGCCTCTTGAAGGAGACTGGAAATGACGGAGCCCGCAGCAGGCGGCAAGATCCAGGAGACCCAGATCGGCCGCTACCGGTCCACTCGGGGGCTTGACTACGACTCAGTGCCGTGGAAGCTGTGGGAGAAATCCAAGAAACTGTTCTGGGATCCGGCTGACATCGACTTCTCGCAGGACGCGATCGACTGGCAGTCGATGTCTGAGCAGGAGCGGACGCTGATCGCGCTGTCTGCGCGCGGATTCATGGTCGGCGAGGAAGCGGTGACGCTAGACATTGTCCCGCTGCTGCGATGCATGTCTGACCTCGGGCGCCTTGAGGACACGATGTACCTGGCGATGTTCGCGATGGAAGAGGCCAAGCACACCGAGCTGTTCCGGCGATGGTTCGACGCCGTCGGGGCTGACCCGGCCGAGCTGGATGATCTGGTCCGCGAGCAGCAGGCCGCAGTCAGCCAGGGCCGCCCGGGGCTGTTCGACGGCGCGCTGACGAGAGTCATGCGCAGACTCGACACCGACCATTCGCCACGGGCGATCCTCGACGCGACCCTCATCTACAACCAGCTTGTCGAGGGCGTCGCGGCTATTGCGGGGTACCACCGGTGGGAGCAGACATTCCGCACGCTCGGCAAGCTCCCCGGCCTCGAAGCGGGCATTAAGCTCACCCAGCGCGACGAGCGGCGGCACATCGCCTACGGCACGTATCTCGGCCGGCGCATCATCGCCGAGAACCCGGACCTGTGGCCGTGGCTCGAACAGCGATGGCAGAAACTCACCGCCGGCTTCAGCGGCGGCTACGACGCAGCCGACCCGAAGGCCCGGCAGCGGCGCGCCGCACTCGGCTTCGATGACGAATACCAGCAACAGCTGATCAGGCGCCGACTCGAGGCGCTCGCGGTGGCCCGCACCATGAACGCCGACGAGGTGGACGCCAGCGCAATCGAGGCGCTCGAGCCCGAGGAGCTTCGGAACGTTAACTGAGGAGGCTCCGGACGACGAGTCAGATTGAATGGCTACATGACCGAGATAGCTGATCTGCCGGCCGCTGCCGGCGCATCTGTTGCCGCGCTGGCGGGATACACCGAGCTGGACTGGCAGCAGGTGCCAGCTGCCGACCTGCAGTGGAGCTGCTGGCAGACCACGCTGCACATGGTCGACTGTCTTTACTTCTACGCGTGTCAGATCGTGTACGGCAATCCGGACGGGTACCTGTGTACCGAGCTGGCGCTCGACGACTCAGCCTCGCCGCCGCGGCTGCTGGCCGCGCTGAGCGCGCACGCCGAGTTGCTGCACCGCGTCGCCCGGTCCGCCGACCCAGACCTGCGCGCGCATCACAACTATGGTGTCTCGGACGCGGCGGGGTTCGCCGCGATGGGCGTAGCGGAGACACTGATCCACACCTTTGACGTGGTGCGCGGGCTGAACCCCTCCGATCCGTGGCGACCGCCGGCGGCGCTGGCAGCGCCGGTGATCACCCGGCTGTTCCCGGACGCTCCCGGCGGCGACCCCGCCGACGTGCTGCTGTACTGCTGCGGCCGCGCCGCCCTGGGCGAGTTGCCGCGGCGCCCGCACGAATGGCAATGGGACAGCACCGTCAGAACCTAAGCGCGTCCCGCGGGGCGACCGAGCCGCGATCCGTGCGGTAGCGTGCTGCTGTGTCTATCGCCATCCGCCTCGCTCCCGGGTGCCGGCCGCGCGGCTGCCGGGCCCCCGCGCGGCGTGTGCTCGGACGCAGGGTGCGGTATGTGCTCGGCGCCGAGGCTGGTCAGGTGAACGGGATGCGATGGCTCGGCATCCTGAGTGCCGTGCGAGGTATCTGAGCGAGATCGCTCTCCTCGGCTCCGTCGTTCCTGCCCGTTTCCGGGCCGACGAGCCCACTCGTAGCTTCGTTATCACCCACTAAGGCCGGGTGTTGTCCCGTGCCGGGAGCGCATGTGTGATGGACAGCAAATTCTTCTTCCCGGCGTTGCCGGGCCAGTTCCCCAGCGGGGACGGGTATTTCGGCGCGTTCGGCGGCAAGTTCATACCGGAGGCGCTGGTTGCCGCCGTGGATGAGGTTGCCACCGAGTACGAGAGAGCCAAGACAGATCCAGGGTTCACAGCGGAGTTCGAGCAACTGCTCGCGCACTACGCGGGCCGTCCGAGCGCTCTTACCGAGGTTTCGCGGTTCGCCGGGTATGCCGGCGGCGCGCGCCTGTTCCTCAAGCGCGAGGACCTCAACCACACCGGGTCGCACAAGATCAACAACGTGCTCGGGCAGGCCCTGCTGACCAAGCGGATGGGCAAGCCGCGCGTTATCGCCGAGACGGGAGCCGGCCAGCACGGGGTGGCTACCGCGACGGCATGCGCTCTGTTCAGCCTGGAGTGCACCATCTATATGGGGGAAACCGACATCCGGCGGCAGGCGGTCAACGTGGCGCGGATGAAGATGCTCGGCGCGACGGTCATACCGGTTGCCTCCGGCTCGGCTACCCTCAAGGACGCCATCAACGAGGCGTTCCGGGACTGGGTCGCCAACGTCGAGAGCACCCATTACATCTTCGGCACGGTCGCCGGGCCTCATCCCTTCCCCGCCATGATCCGCGACTTCCAGCGCGTCATCGGCGTCGAGGCCCGCCGCCAGATCCTTGAGCGAGCCGGCCGACTGCCCGATGCCGCGATCGCGTGCGTCGGAGGGGGGTCCAACGCTATCGGCCTGTTCCACGCGTTCCTCCCCGACGGGGGCGTCCGCCTCATCGGGTGCGAGCCCGCCGGACATGGCGTGGAGACCGGGGAGCATGCGGCAACGCTGTCAGCGGGCGAGCCCGGCATCCTGCACGGCTCGCGCTCCTACGTGCTGCAGGACGACGAGGGCCAGATCACCGAGCCCTGGTCGATCTCAGCCGGGCTCGACTACCCGGGCGTCGGACCTGAGCACGCCTACCTGCACGACACCGGCCGCGGTGAGTACCGTCCGGTCACCGACGCCGCCGCGATGCGGGCCTTCCGGCTGCTCGCATCGTCCGAGGGCATCATCCCGGCGATCGAGAGCGCGCACGCGCTCGCCGGCGCTATCGATGTCGGCACCGAACTCGGACCGGAAGGACTGATCCTGGTGAGCCTGTCTGGCCGGGGCGACAAGGACATGGACACCGCGGAACGGTACTTCGAACAGGACGCCGGTGCGGCCGGGGCAGGAGGAGTAGCGAAGTGAGCGGAAACCTGCAGCTTCTGGCCGAAACCCTGGACCAGGCGCGGCAAGAGAACCGGGCCGCGCTCATCACGTACATGCCGGCCGGCTTTCCGACCGTGGACGAGGGCATCGCCGCGATCCGGGCAATGCTGAACAGCGGCGCCGACATCGTGGAGGTCGGCCTGCCCCACAGCGACCCAGTGCTGGACGGCCCGGTCATCCAGGCCGCCGCCGACATCGCCCTGCGCGGCGGGGTCCGGATCGCCGACGTCATCCGCACCGTGCGAGAGGCATACGAGGCCACGGGCAAGCCAGTCCTGGTGATGTCCTACTGGAACCCGATCAGCCGGTACGGCGCGGAACGCTTCAGCCGCGAGCTGGCCGCGGCTGGCGGCGCGGGATGCATCCTTCCTGACCTGCCCGTGCAGGAGTCCGCGCGGTGGCGCGAGTGCGCGACCGCGCATGGCCTCGCCACCATTTTCGTCGCCGCGCCGAGCACGACCGACGAGCGGTTGCGTGAGCTCGCCGCGGCGGCATCGGGATTCATCTACGCATCGTCGCTGATGGGAGTCACCGGAGTCCGGGACAGCCTCAGTACCGCCGCCAGCTCGCTGGTGCGGCGCATCAGGGCGGTCACTCCGCTGCCAGTCTGCGTCGGGATCGGGATCTCCACGGCCGCCCAGGCGGCCGAGGTAGCTGACTTCGCCGACGGGGTGATCGTCGCGTCGGCGCTGGTAAAGGCGGTCCTGGGCGCCCTGGACACCGCCGCGGGAGCCGCGACCGTGGCCGAGCTAACCGCCGAGCTCAGTCTGGCAACCCGCCGGGCCGCCGACGGACGCCGGGCCCGGTGAGGTAGCCACCGATGTCGCCGGAGAGCCGGCTGGTCAGGGCGAGGTCTGCGCGCCGACGGCGTGCAGGTAACGCAGCGCCTGGGCGTACGAGCCGAGCAGGCTGGCCTGGGCGTACGGAAGTCCGTGCTCTCGGCAGAACTCGCTGATCAGGGGCTGGGACCGGCGCAGGTTCGGCCGGGGCATCGACGGGAAGAGGTGGTGCTCGATCTGGTAGTTGAGCCCGCCGAGAGCCAGGTCGGTAAGCCAGTTGCCGCGGATGTTCCGCGAGGTCAGCACCTGCCGGCGGAGGAAGTCTTGCTGCTCTTGCCGGCGCAGGATGGGCATGCCCTTGTGGTTAGGGGCGAACGACGCACCCAGGTACACGCCGAACAGACCCTGCTGAACCAGGATGAACACGACGGCCTTCACCGGGCTCAGGACGAGGAAGACGACCGTCAGATAGGCGGCGAAGTGCGCCGCGAGCAGTGCCGCCTCGGCCCAGCGGTACCGCCTCGGCCTGCTCGACAGCGCCCCGATGCTGGCAACGTGCACGCTGAGGGCCTCGCCCAGCAGCATCGGGAAGAACAGGAATGCCTGGTAGCGGAACACGATCCTGGCGGCGCCGCGGCTGGTGGCTGCCTGGTCCGGGGTAAACGCCAGGGCCCGCATCATGACGTCCGGGTCGGCCCCCTCGGTGTTGGGGTTCGCGTGATGCCGGTTGTGCTTGGCTACCCACCAGCCGAAGCTGAGGCCAACGCCAAGATTGCCCAGCAGCAGGCCGAGGACGTAGCTCGGGCGGCGGGCGGCGAAGATCTGCCGGTGGCCTGCGTCGTGGCCCAGGAATCCGACCTGGGTGAACATGACGGCGAGGAAGGTCGCGGTCGCGAGCTGCCACCAGGAATTGCCGATGAGAATGAACGCAGCCCACCCCGCAGCCAGCAGGAGCGTGGTGATCGCGATTCGCCAGGCGTAATTCCCGTTGCGGCGCTCCAGCAGGCCGGCCTGCCTGACCGCTCGCGCTAGCCGTGAGTAGTCGCTTCCCCGTCCGGCCACTGTGGCCTCGGCCGCCCGCTCCGCGGGATCCGCTGCCATCACGCCGATGCCGTGTCGCTGATAACTGACTCCACCCTGGGATAGGTCCTCGGCCGCCCGTCGAGGCCCGTGGAACTCAGCCTACTGCCGGCGCCCGGCGCGGCGGGCGCCACGGGCATCGCCACTCCTGACGGCCAGCTCATCGGAGATCCTTTCCAGAAGCCGGTGTGCTGGGCACGGTCGGCGGCTGACGCCGGTGCCCTGCCTGCACGCTACGTCTAGATGATTACCAGCAAATGGCTTCCGGAATCAGAATTCAACATGAACGCAGGCTGGACCCTGCGACGACGCTCGGTCCGTCAGCCCGGACGGTGTACCGGGCGCGGCCCGCCCACCCGGCGTGATGGTGTTTAATGACCAGTGGTTGTAGTCGAAGTTCGTTCACGTGTCACAGCGCCTGCGAATTCTGACAGCGGGTGCCCAGTCTTGGACAAAGCCATACTTTCCGGCAGGCGGTCGCGACAGCCCCGGGGACGCGCAGCCGCGCATCCCTGACGATGGCTCCAGCAGGAGGAAAGCACATGGCTCAGGGCACCGTTAAGTGGTTCAACGCCGATAAGGGCTTCGGTTTCATCGCTCCCGACGACGGCAGCGCCGACGTCTTCGTACACCACTCAGCCATCGCGGCTGACGGCTACCGCAGTCTCCAGGAGAACCAGCGCGTGGAGTACACGGCCGCGCGCAGCCCGAAGGGCATGCAGGCCGAGCAGGTTCAGCCGCTCTGACGCGTCTGGCTGGAATTGCCGGGCGGCTTACTCACTACCGAGGAGGCCGTCCGGTGGGGATCGGGCTGCGGTTTCGTCGCCGCACCCCGGCGCGGCCCGGCAGAGCGGATCCCGGCGGCTGTAGGCTGTAGCAGTACGGCGCAGCCATCCAAGGCGCGCCGGTCGTGTCTTACTCGGTCATCGAGCTGGTTTCCACGGACGTGGCGGCCCACCACGATGCGGCCACCACAGTCCTAAGGACGATTCTTCTTGTCAGCTTTGCCCATCGAAACAACCGATGCTGCCTGCAGCGAGCGCGATAGCCAGCTCGGCATACCCGGTGTCACGTTCACTTCCCTTGGCGTTCCCGCTGAGATGGCCGCTGTGCTCGCGAGCGCGGGAATCACTACTCCGTTCCCGATCCAGGCCCTCACGCTGCCGGACGCACTGGCCGGACGCGACGTGCTCGGCCGGGGCCGCACCGGCTCAGGCAAGACCCTCGCGTTCTGCATTCCGCTGGTCGCGACGCTGGCCGGCGGCCACACCATGGCCTGCCGTCCGCGGGGCCTGGTGCTGGTACCCACCCGCGAGCTCGCCAACCAGGTCCACGCCGTCCTCCTTCCGCTGGCTCGAGCCGCGGGGCTGAGCGCGGTCACGGTCTTCGGCGGGAGCCCGCAGAGCCGTCAGGTCGCGGCCTTGCGGGCGAGGGCCGACATCGTCGTCGCCTGCCCGGGCAGGCTCGCCGACCTCATCGGTCAGGGCCACTGCGAGCTCGGTGATGTCGAGGTCACCGTGGTCGATGAAGCCGATCACATGGCTGATCTCGGATTCCTGCCGGTCGTGAGACGCCTCCTGGACGCGACCCCGCCCGGCGGTCAGCGGATGCTGTTCTCCGCGACCCTCGACAAGGACGTCGACGTCCTGGTGCGCCGATTCCTGCACAATCCCGCCCGTCACTCGGCCGACGCCGTGGCTGCCGCACCCGCCGCGATGGTTCACCACCTGATTACCGTCACGCCCGCGGACCGGGCGGGAGTGATCGCCGTGCTGGCCGGGGGCAAGAACCGGTCGCTGATCTTCACCCGGACCCGGCGCTCGGCCGAGCGCCTGGCCCGCCAGCTGGCCGCGGCGCGGATACCCGCAGCCGAACTGCACGGCAACCTCGGCCAGGGCGCCCGTGAGCGCAATCTCGCCTCCTTCGCCTCCGGCGCGGCCCAGGTCCTGGTCGCGACCGACATCGCGGCTCGCGGCATCCACGTCGACGGCATCGGGCTTGTCATTCACGCCGATCCGCCAGCCGAGCACAAGGCCTACCTGCACCGGTCGGGCCGCACTGCGCGGGCGGGCGCCAGCGGCGTCGTGATCACGCTGCAGACCCCCTCGCAGGCCGCCGACGTGCGCGCGCTGATGCGCAGGGCCAATGTCACCGCGCTGACTGCCACCGCGCATCCAGGTTCACCGCTGCTGCGCACCATCGCCGGCGAGCCAGCTGAGCGGGCCGCGCTGCCAACCCGGCACCGCGCGCCAGAACCGGCCGAGGTGGCCCACCTGGCCACCGGCCGCGCCGCGGCCGCCATGTCGGCCCAGCACCGTGGCCGCCGAAAGCGCTGAGCCCGAGCACAGACTCAAGGCCTCGCCGCCGCATCGCACAGAGCATCGCTATCCAGCTGGTTTACTGTCTGCGAGATCTGCTGGTCGCTTACTGTGACGACTAACACACGCAAACCGATGGTTGGCCGTTTAGGTAAGCCTTACCTTAGTAGGCGTGACGTGGCCGGATACCATTCCTAATCTGCTGATCGGACTCCGCGAGGGCCTTGAGGCGGGCCTGGTGGTCAGCATCCTGCTGGCCGCCGTACGGCAGGCGGCTCCGGGCGGCGCGACCTCCGGCGGCCAGCCGGCGAAGACCTCGACCGCGCCGATCTGGCTTGGCGTGCTGGCCGCCGTCATGCTGTCGGGGAGCTTCGCCGCGATCCTCACCTTCTCCACCGCCACCCTGACCAGCCGGGCGCAAGAGGCGCTGGGAGGCCTGCTCAGCGTCCTCGCGGTAGGCCTGGTCACGGCGATGATCTTCTGGATGCGCCGCACCGCCGCCGGCCTGACGGCCCACCTGCGCGGCGAGGTGGCTCGCGCGGCCGCCGTCGGTGCGGGGATGCTGACGATCACCGCGTTCCTGGCGGTCGGGCGCGAGGGCCTCGAGACGACATTGTTCTTGTGGACTGCTGCGCGGGCGTCGGGACAGACGGTCGGGCCGCTCGTGGGCGCCGCCGTCGGGCTGGCCGCCGCCGTGGTCCTGTGCTGGCTGCTGTACCGGCGTGCGGTCAGGCTGAACGTCGCGGCCTTCTTTAACCGGACAGCAATCGCCCTGATCGTGATCGCCGCGGGGGTGCTGGCCTACGGGCTCGGCGAGCTGCAGCAGGCCGGCCTGCTGTCGGGGCAGCGCTGGATAGCGTTCGACCTGACCGCGCACGCCCAGCCATCGTCCTGGTGGGTCTCGCTGATCACCGGCGTCACCGACTTGTCGCCGAAGATGACGGTGCTCCAGGTAGTCGCCTGGATCGCCTTCGTCGGGGTGGTCATCCCGGCGTTCGTGAAAGCCGGCCGGGCCAGCGCCGCCGAGACCGTCGCCACGCACCGCGCCGGCAGGGCGGGCACTCCGGCGACGGGCATCGCCCGCCGCTGGGAGCGCCTCGCCGGCCGCCGGCCGTGGCTGGCGGCCGGCGCGCTCGTCCTGATACCGGCGCTCGCCGCCGGCGCGACGATCGCGGCGCTTCCGCCCGCGAGTTCCGCATCGACCACGGCGGTGACCGTGACCCGGACCGGGTGTGCGCCCAACTGGACTGCCGCCGCCGGCGGAACGCAGACGTTCACCGTCGAGAATCAGTCCGGCCTGCCGGGCGAGATCAACCTCGACGACACCTCCGGCGACATCGTGGCCGAGATCGAGACGATCGGCCCGGCGACAAGCGCGCAGCTCACCGCCACGCTGAGCAACGGAACCTACGTCTTCAAGTGCTTCATGGGCTCCTTGCCCGCGACCGCCTCCGAGCCAGTTCAGGTGACCGGCGCGGCGAATAATTCCGCTACCAGCAAGTCGCTCTCCAGCCCGGTTAGCTCCGGCCCGGTCGCCGTCAGGCCGGTGACCGTCGGTGATCTTGCCGGGCCCAACAAGGAGTATCAGGCCTACGCGGCCCTGCAGCTCACGGACCTGGCGCAGGCGGTCGCGCGGATGCAGGCCGATCTCCGCGACAGCGACGTGGCCGCCGCCAAGGCCGACTGGCTTGCTGCCCAGCTGGACTGGGAGCGCGTCGGCGCCTCCTACGACAGCTTCGGCAACCTCGGGCTGGCCGTCGACGGGCTGCCCGACGGCCTTCCCGACGGCGTCAGCGACAAGGGCTTCACCGGCCTGCACCGGCTGGAGTACGGCCTGTGGCACGGACAGGACGCGGCCAGCCTCCTGCCCGTCGCCGCGACGCTCGCCGGCAACGTCGCCCTGGTGCGGAAGAACCTGACCTCGGACGACCTGGCGGGCGATCCCACGATCCTGCCGGTTCGCACGCACGAGATTCTCGAGGACGCGCTACGCGACCACCTGTCCGGGATCGACGACCAGGGCGGCAACGCGGCCTTCGCGCAGACGTACGCGGACCTGCAGGTCACCACCGCCGTCCTGGGCTACCTGACGCCGCTGCTCAACGCCCGCGAGCCCGGCCTGCCGTCCATCGCCGGCGGCGAGATCGCCATCCTGAGGCAGGCACTGCTCGCGACCGAGGTCGACGGTCACTGGGAGTCGCTCAGCTCAGCCCCGCTCTCCGCGCGCGAGCGCGTCGACTCGGCAATCGGCGCGCTGCTGGAGACCCTCTCGGCCGTCCCGGATCTCCTCGAGGTTCCCCCGACCCACTGACCCCGTCCCGGCCGATACGGCCCCGACCCCGACCCCCGGACCAAGGAGCGAACCCCCCGTGACCGTCAGCCGACGCAGCTTCATCAAGGGCACGGTGTCCGGCGCGGCCGGGACCGCGCTCGCCGGCGGCGTGCTGGTCGGCGGCGCGCGGGCGGACGCAGACTCAGCCGCGGGCAGCGGCCCGGACACCAAGGCGTCGTACCCGTACCATGGCGCGCACCAGGCCGGGGTGCTGACGCCGGGACCATCGGGCAAGCAGCCGTTCGCCTGCGTCGCCGCCTTCGACTGCACGGCAGGGAACAAGGCTGACCTGGCGATCCTCATGTACGAACTGACCGAGCGAGCCTGGTTCCTCACGACCGGCGGTACTCCTCCCGACCTCGGGGTCGGGGCCCCGCCGTCCGACAGCGACGTGCTGGGCCCGCAGGTCCCCGCGGACGGGCTGACCGTCACGCTGTCCGTTGGGCCCAGCTTCTTTGACGATCGTTACGGCCTGGCGAACCTCAGGCCTCTGCACCTCACCCCGATGCAGGCCTTCCCGAACGACTTCCTCGATCCCGCCTGGCTCGGCGGCGACCTCCTCCTCCAGCTGTGCGCCAACCATCCCGACACGATCCACCACGCCATTCGCGACATCACCAAGCACACGCGCAGTGGGATGCAGCTGCGCTGGAAGATGGAGGGCTACGCCTCGCCGCCGCGCCCGTCAGGGACCGGCCGGAACCTGCTGGGGTTCAAGGACGGCACCGCGAACCCAGCCGGAACGCTCGCGAGCAGTCTGGTGTGGGTCGATGACCCCGCCGAGCCGCGCTGGGCGCAGGGCGGTTCATATCACGTCGTGCGGCTGATCCGCATGCTCGTCGAGTTCTGGGACCGGGTGTCCATCAACGAGCAGCAGAACATGTTCGGCCGGCGCCGCGACAGCGGGGCACCGCTGGACGGCAACAGCGAATTCGACACTCCCGACTATGCCGCCGACCCGCACGGATACGTCATCCCGCTGAACTCGCACATCCGGCTGGCCAACCCGCGCACGAAGGAAACCGCCGACCAGCGGATCATACGTCGCTCTTACAACTACGATCTCGGCGTCGACGAGAACGGGAATCTGCAGGCGGGCCACATCTTCATCGCCTATCAGCAAGACATCAAGCGGCAGTTCGAGACCATTCAGAAGCGGCTGATCAACGAACCGCTGGTCGATTACGTGCAGCCATTCGGCGGCGGCTATTTCTTCGCCCTCCCGGGCGTGCGCGACGCCGACGACTTTTACGCTCAGGCCCTGCTCGCCTGACCGCGGCCCCAGGATTTGCGTCATACGATGGCCCAGTGCGCAGATGGCGGCCTGGCCTGCTGATTGGCACCATCGTGATGCTTGCCGCCGGCTGTTCTGCAGGCAACAGCCCCCAGGCGGGAACGAGCGGCGGCGCCGCGGGCAACTCGCCGGGTGGCGGACCCTCCACTTCCGCGAGCGGTCCGGCCGCCAGCCCTGGTTCGGCGAGCCCGGGCCAGGAACCGGTAGCGCAGTCGCCGTCCGCGCCGTCAGCATCGGGCCCGCTGCGCGTCCTGCTGCACGACGACTTCCGGGTCGCCAGCAACGACTTCCTCGGCGTGATCGCGGCCGAGGCGCCCGACGGCAGCGTCTTCGCGGCGTTCGGCTCACAGCAGTCGGGATCCCCCGCGACGACCCCCGGCGCGGCCGTCTATGTGGTCGACGGCAACCAGGCCGCGGCGGTCGCCGAGCACCCGCAGATCGCGGTCACCGCCATCGCGGCCGACGACACCTATCTCTATGTCGGCGGGGGCACGCAGATCATCGAGTACTCACGGGCCACCGGGGCGGTCACCCGGACGTGGCCGCTGACCCTGCCCGTGCGGCTGATGACGGCCGCCGCAGGCCGGCTGTGGGCAGTCCTGGGCGGCACGGCGGGTCCCGGCCGGGTGGTCGAGATCAGCCCGCAGGCCGCCACCGTGGTCACCGTGGGGACCGACACGGCGAACGTGCTCGACATCGCCGCCGGTCCGCTCGGCCTGTACTACGTGCCGTCGGGGGGCGCGACGATCGTGCACGTCGGCCTTACCGGCCAGCGTCAGGAAGCGCCCACCCACCAGACGGTGAACGAGCAGCTCTCTGGTCCCAGCGCGATCCAGGCGATCAGCGTCATCGGCAGCACGCTGCTGGTCATTCACGACGCTGGCCAGGGCCTGGACTCCACCGCCCAGACCTACGACGCGTCCACCCTCGCCGGGCCGCAGGCCAACGTGCCGGGAACGGCGGGTAGCAACCACGCCATCGACAGCCTCGGCGGGCCGGTCGATCTCGTTCATGCCGGCTCGCTGGCCTGCTCCGGCGACAGCTGCGTGGGTCGATACGACCCGGCGACCGGGACGGTTACCGACGCGGTGACGTTCCCTGCCAGTGCCCGGCTGGGGCTGCTCGTTGGCCCCTATCCGGCCGTCATCGTCTTCCCGCCCAGCGGGCGCGTCTACCTGGACCGGATCGGCTGACCTTGACGCCGGTTTGACGCATTGTCAACCATGTGGCACTCTTCGTAACTGAAACTGCAAGCGGATTCACCTGCTTAGGCATGTTCTGCCCCTAATGCCGGAGCCGGGCCGCCGACCCACGTCTCCCCCGAGGGCCACCAATCATGAGGTTGCGTCACCCGTCCATCCGCCTGCGGATGCTCCTGCTCGTCCTGGTCCCGCTGCTGGCCCTGATCCTGGTCTACGCCTACGCGGTCGCGGGCCAGTTCAGCACGGCCGTCGGCCTGGCCAATGCCGGCAAGATCAGCGGCACGACCATCACGCCGGTCACCGACGCGATGATGGCGCTGAACGCCGAGCGCACCGGCGCGGTCACCTACCTGGCCTCGAAGTCCGGCCAGGCGTCGGCTGCCTACCAGCAGGAAGAGGCCGCCACCGACCGGCAGTTCCGGATCGTCAGGACCGTCACGGGCTCCGGGCCGGTCACCGCGAGCGCGACCCAGCTGGACAAGAGGGACGCGGCGGCGTTCGTGCGGGATGACAGCGGCGCGCTGCAGGCCCTGCGCCAGGAAGTCGCCAGCGGCAGCATCGGCAGGACCGCCGCGATCAACGACTACAGCGCCATCATGACCGACGGCCTGCGAGTCGCCGAGCAGTCTCTCCAGGAGAGCTACGTGAGCCAGTCGCTGGCCGTCACGGCGCGGGCGGAGGCGAGCCTCTACGGGGCCGAGATGATCGGGCTCGAGGAGAACGACATCTACACCGGCGACGCGATGACCGGACAGGTCCCCGCCGCCGACCAGAAGGAGTTCGCCCAGCTCGCGGGGCTGCGGCAGTACCTGACTCAGGATGCGGAGCCGCAGCTTGACTCCGAGGCCAGCGGCCTGCTGCACCAGGAGGTGCCTGCCGCGCTGTCGGCGGCCCTGACCAGCCAGGAGAACGCGATCATCGCCGCTACCTCCACCAAGCCGGCCGTGCCGCTGAGCCAGTGGCAGCCCACGGCCGACACCTACGCCGCCCACCTCGAGGTTGTGCTGACCAAAAGCCCGGCCTGGATTCAGTCGCAGGTGAGCTCCTCGGCCCGCAAGGCGCTGACGACGCTGATCGTGGTCGCGAGCCTCGGCCTGCTGGTGGTCATCGCCTCGATCATCTTCTCGCTCCTGATGGGCCGCCGCCTGATGCGCCGGCTGAACGGCCTGCGCCAGGCCGCCCTGGAGCTCGCTCACGACCGGCTGCCGAAGGTCCTCGCCAGGCTCCGTGACGGCGAGACCGTCGACGTCGATGCCGAGGCGCCGCCGGTCGGGGACGGCGTCGATGAGATCGACCAGGTGCGCCAGGCCTTCAACACCGTCCACCGCGCCGCCGTCGCGGCTGCCGTGGACGAGACGAACCTGCGCCGCGGCATTAACCAGGTCTTCCGCAATCTGGCCCGGCGCAGCCAGCTGCTGCTGCACCGCCAGCTCGGCCTGCTCGACGGCATGGAGCGACGGGCCGAGGAGCCGGACCAGCTCGAGGACCTGTTCCGCATCGACCACCTGACCACCCGTATGCGGCGGCACGCCGAGGGCCTGATCGTGCTCGCCGGAGACTCCCCTGGCCGTGGCTGGCGCCAGCCAGTCACGTTTATCGACGTGCTCCGCGCCGCCGTGGCCGAGGTCGAGGACTACACCAGGGTCCGGGTCGAGGTCCGCACCAAGGCGGCCCTCACCGGCCCCGCGGTCGCCGACGTCGTTCACATGCTGGCCGAGCTGATCGAGAACGCCGCGGTCTACTCGCCTCCGAGCACCGTGGTCCGGGTGCAGGGCGAGCTCGTCGGCCGCGGCTTCTGCGTCGAGGTCGAGGACCGTGGCCTGGGAATGTCCCCCGAGCAGCTGGAGGACATCAACAACCGGCTCGCCGACGTTCCCGCCTTCGATCTTTCCGGCAGCGACCGGCTCGGGCTGTTCGTCGCCGGGCGGCTGGCGCACCGGCACGGCATCAGCATCGCCCTCCGCTCGTCGGTGTACGGCGGCACGACCGCGGTGGTGATCATCCCGACCAGCCTGGTGATCAGCGACGAGACCCAGGTCCCGGCCGTCTCGACCAGTCGCTACGCGCTTCGGGATGACGCCCCCGTACCCGCGCTCGCCGGCGCCAACGGCCACAGCTCGAACGGGCACAGCTCGAACGGGCACAGCTCGCCGGAGCCGGAGCGAGCGCTCGACGACTCCGGCTGGTGGGCCAGGCCGACGATGGCGAGTGACTGGGCGGCCGAGTCGGTCCAGGCCGGCCAGGCAGTCGGCAGCGCGACTGAGATCATGCCTGACCCGGAGGCCGGGCCCGCGCCCGCGGACGGTGAGCTGCCGGTCCGCGTCCGGCAGGCCAGCCTGGCGCCCGAACTGCGGCAGCCCGGCGGCGGCGACACCGGAACGTTCGAGGCCGTGACCCCGGCAAGCGAGCCCACCTCGGCCGACGCGGTCCGCAGCACGATGTCGGCGATGCAGCGCGGCTGGGAGCTCGGCCGGTCCGCCGCCGCGGAGGCGCCGGGCGAGCCCGACCCGGGCACCGCCAGGCACCGCGCTCACGATGAGGAGGCCTGATATGGGCCGATCCGGTCAGCTCGACTGGCTGCTTGACGACCTGGTCGCGCGCGTCGCCAAGGTCACGAAGGCGGTGATCTTGTCGCGCGACGGCCTCGCGGTCGGATCGTCCGAGGGGATGACCCGCGAGGACGCGGAGTACCTCTGCGCGGCCGCGGCCGCCTTTCAGAGCCTCGCCAGGGGCACGAGTCAGCACGTCGGCGGCGGAGCCGTCCGGCAGACCGTCATCGAGATGGAGGCCGCGTTCCTGTTCGTGATGGCCGCGGGCGAGGGCAGCTGCCTGGCCGTGCTGGCCGCGCAGGGTGCGGACGTGGGAATGGTCGCGTATGAGATGGCCCTGCTCGTCACGCGGGTCG
Organism: Streptosporangiaceae bacterium; assembly: GCA_035484155.1. Taxonomy (GTDB): domain Bacteria; phylum Actinomycetota; class Actinomycetes; order Streptosporangiales; family Streptosporangiaceae; genus JAJYUU01. The sequence continues at coordinate 5,940 of DATHPF010000294.1, read as the reverse complement.
GCCAGCACCTTGCCGTTGAGCGGCGCGCGCCGGCCGAGGTGAGGTGAGCGCGGTGGAGCCGTCCGAGCGCGAATGGCTCGACCAGGAGGCCGGCCCGGTCGTCCGCCCGTACGCCCTCACCGGCGGGCTGACGCGGCCGTCCGGCGAGCGGTTCGACCTGCTGGACATGGTCGGCGTGATCAGGCGGGCCGCGGTGGACATGCCGCTGCTCGCCCCCGAGCAGGCCGAGGTACTGGAGCGCTGCCAGATACCGGCGCCCCTGGTCGACCTCGCGTCCGACCTGAACCTGCCCGTTGGCGTGATCCGGATCCTCGTCTCCGACCTGCGCGAGCGCGGCCTGGTGAGCATCCACCGCGCGCAGCCCGCCGGTGTTGGCGATCTCAAGATCCTCCAGGAGGTAGTCGATGGCCTACGACGCATCTGAACGCGCGGCTGCCGCCGATTCCCTGATGACCATCAAGATCCTCATCGCCGGCGGCTTCGGCGCAGGCAAGACCACGCTGGTGGGCTCGGTCAGCGAGATCCGGCCGCTGCGCACCGAGGAGACGCTGAGCGAGCGCAGCGAGATGATCGACTCGCTCTACGGAGTCGAGCAGAAGTCGACGACCACCGTCGCCATGGACTTCGGCCGCATCACGATCAGGAGCGACCTGGTCGTCTACCTGTTCGGCACGCCCGGGCAGCAGCGGTTCTGGTTCATGTGGGACGACCTGGCCTACGGCGCTCTGGGCGCCGTGGTCATGGCCGACGAGCGGCGGCTGGCCGACTGCTTCCCGTCGGTCGACTACTTCGAGTCCAAGCGGATTCCGTTCGTCGTGGCCGTCAACTGCTTCGACGGTGTGCGGCGGCACTCACTGGAGTCGATCACCAAGGCCCTGGATCTTGCGGCGGACGTGCCGGTCATCGCCTGTGACGCGCGCCGCCGCGAGTCGAGCCGTGAGGTCCTCGTCGCCCTCGCCCAGCACGCGATCGCGCGGCACCACGAGCGCCAGGCCGCTTAGTAGTACTCGGCCATCAGCTCCGCGGACCAGCTCGGCTGCCGGACCTCGCCGCGCGGTCCGAACTCGGTCAGGTAGGGCTTGATGTCGAGCACCGGCGTGCCGTCGATGGCATCGAGGCCGGCCACCTGAACGTCAAGGCCGTCCACCGCGATCAGCTCGCAGCGGGAGACGCCGATCCGGTTGGGCCGGCTGCGGCCCCGCTGGGCGAAGACGCCGGTCAGCGGCCAGTCGGGATTGTTGCGCGGGCGCCGCGCGCCATACTCGATCTTGTCGTCGGGCACCCGGTCGAATAGGAACGCGACCTCCAGGTGTGAGAACTCCTCCAGTCCGAGCAGGGCGTCAGGAGTGAAGCGGCTCGCATCCAGGCGGATGATCGCGCGCTCGGGCCCCCAGTGATCGTCCTCGGCCTCGACCCGGCCGCCAACCACGTACCCGACCGGCTGCACCGTGTACTGCATCTGCGCGATGCTACCGGCAAGCGGCCCGGTGCCGGTCACGCGGCGTCGTGCAGTACCAGGCCGAGCGTGAACCGTCGGCCGGAGCGGATCACCGACACGCCGTGCCGGACGGGAGCAGCCGACCAACCGCGCGCGGATTGCACGGGCCGGTCGCGGGTGGTGAACACCAGCCCGTGACCGTGCGGGATCGTGGTCGCGGTCGCACGGGACTGAGCGCGCGGCCGCTGCTCGTAGAGCAGGAACTCGCCGCCGGTGTGGTCCTCGAGCGGCCGGCTGAGGTTGATCACGACCTGTAGCGGGAACACCAAGTCGCCGTACAGGTCGCGATGCAGGGCGTTCCAGTCGCCCTCGCCGTACCTGAGCAGGATTGGCGTGGGCTTGGTCTGGCCGGCGTCGTGGCACATCGCCAGCCACTCCGCGAGGGTGTCCGGCCACGGCGCCTCCCGGCTGAGCCTGGCCCACCAGTCGCGGGCGATCGGCAGCAGCCTCGGATAGAGCGCCGCCCGAAGCTCAGTCACGGCCACTGGAAACGGCTCGCGGAAGTAGCGGTACTGCCCGTCGCCGAAGCGGTACCTCGCCATGTCGATGGTCGAGCGGAAGCGCGAGTCATCGGGGTAGAGATCGGTGATCGCCCGCGCCTCCGCGCCCGTGAGCAGCGGCCCGGTCAGCCCGCAGCCGTAGCGGTCCAGGTCGGCGCGCACACTGTCCCAGTTGGTCGCGTCCACCCGGTCCTGCCAGGTGTCGCTCATACCGCTGCCTCCAGGGTGAGCAGGGCGCGCTTGGCCGCAGGGCCGCCGAGGTAGCGGCCGATCCGCCCGTCGGAATAGATGACGCGGTGGCAGGGCACGACGACCGGCAGCGGGTTGGTGGCGCAGGCCGTGGCCGCGGCGCGGAACGCCTTCGGGTTGCCGGCCAGGCCCGCGATCTCGGCGTAGCTCGCGGTGCGGCCGTAGCCGACCTCGCCCAGGTGACGAAGGACGCTCCGCCGGAACCCGGCCGACAGCCGCCAGTCCAGGGCCAGGTCGAAGCTGCGGCGGCGCCCGGCGAAGTACTCCTCGAGTTCCCGCGCCGGGACGTCAAGACGGGAGGGAACGAGGAGAATCCGGGGGCTGATGCGGTCGGCCAGGGACTGCAGCACGGCATCATGGCCCTCGCTGGCGTAGGCGATCCGGACGAGGCCGGCATCGGTCGCGGCGAGCAGCAGCGTCCCGACGGGACTGTCCACGGTCCGGTAGGCCACGTCGAGCAGTCCGTCCCGCTGCGCGGCCGCGGCCAGGCGCGCGTGGAGCCGGCTCAGGTCGGCGGGGCTGTCGGGGAAGGCCCGGATGAGGTCCGGGCTGATGTCATCGGCGAGCATCGGTCTCTCCTTGCGTTGTCGGTCCGGGGATGGCGCGGCGCAGGGTGGCGATCCCGTCCGCGGCCGCACGGCGCGCGGCGTCGGCGCTGCCGCCGAGGATCGCCGCGATTTCCGCGTACGGCAGCCCGGCCAGGTAGTGATAGGCGACGGCCTGTCTCTGCCTGGACGGCAGACTCGCGACGGCCATAGCCAGGTCATCGTCCAGGTCGGTCGCGTGTGCCACCGCGCCATCCGGCGGCTGGGCGACCGGCAGGGCCCGGCGGGCGGCTGCCCGCGTCACGTCGATGGCCTTGCGGTGGGCGATGGTGACCAGCCAGGCCTCGACGTTCGCGCCCGCGGGCAGGTCCTGGTAGGCCTTCATCGCCGACAGGAACGTCTCCGACCAGGCATCATCGGCGTCCGCCGGGCCAAGCACGGCCCGGCAGACCCGCAGCACGGTTGCGCCGTGCCTGGTCACGACTACCTCGAACGGCTGTTTCCCGGTCATGCCCTGTAGACGTCCAGCCCCGCGCCTTCGTGAGATCGCGGCAAGGATTGCTCAGCATGCTTTCGGCCAGATTACGTCGTCGGCCCTGTACCCAGGGCTGGGTACAGGGCCGGACCGGCTACTCGTCAGAACGTTCCGAACTGGAAGATCGTCGACGAGCTGAACACCTGCCCCGGCCGGAGCACGGTGCTCGGGAAGTTGGGCTGGTTCGGCGAGTTCGGGAAGTGCTGCGTCTCGAACGTGTAGCCCCAGCTCTGCCGGTAGATATGACCGCTGATGCCGACGAGCGTTCCGTTCAGGAAGTTGCCCGAGTAGAACTGCACGCCCGGCTGGTCGGTCCAGACGCCGAGCTCGATGCCGGTGCCGCTGTCCCAGGCGCGCGCGGCCAGGCGCAGACCGCTCAGCTGCGGGCCGGTGTGGTTGAGCACCCAGTTGTGGTCGTAGCCCTGGGCGATGAGCAGCTGCTCGTTGTCCTGCGTGATCCGGCTGCCGATGGTGTCGGGCGTCGTGAAGTCGAACGGCGTGCCCTTGACCGTAGCGATGACGCCGGTCGGGATCTGGGTCGAGTCGGTCGGCGTGTAGCGGCTGGCGTTGATGTAGACGCGCTGCGAGTAGACCGGTCCCGACGCCTCGCCGCCGAGGTTGAAGTAGCTGTGGTTCGTGAGGTTCAGCACCGTCGCCTGGCCGGCCACCGTGGCGCGGTAATGGATCCGCAGCTGACTGGCGTTGTCGAGGGTGAAGGTCACGAACACGGTCAGCGTGCCCGGATACCCGGTGCAGCTGCAGCCGACGTTCGCGCCGTCGTCACCGTTCGGGCTGACGAGCTTCATCAGCACGCCGGCCGTGCCGTGGCTCGTGACCGAGCGGGCGGCCCAGACGTGGTTGCCGAAGCCGACGAGACCGCCGTGCAGGCTGTTCACGCCGTTGTTGATCGGCAGCGTGTAGGTGTGCCCGTCCAGCTTGAACGTGCCGTCTGCGATCCGGTTGCCGTACCGGCCGACGATCTCGCCGAAGTAGGGCCCGCCGGTTGCGGGCGGCGGCGGGCTGGCCTTGGCCACGTAGTCGTTGAGCGTCTTGAACCCCAGCACCACGTCAGCCAGATGGCCGTGCCGGTCGGGCACGGTGATCGACTGGGTGATACCGCCGTAGCTGAGGATCTGCACCGTCATGTGTTTGCAGTTCCGCAGCGTGTACCTGTAGACCGGCAGTTTCTTGCCCGCATACAGGTCGAACGCCGTGCCGAACAATTGCTTGCTGACGGTTGGCTGGCAACCGCCCGCGGCAGGCGCCGCGATGGGCGCGACCCGCATCCCGAGGGCGCCCACCAGGGCGACCCCGAGAACGCCGGCCACAGCCACGGTAGTGATGGATCTCCCCGGCGACAGCGACTTTACCTTTCGCGCCGGATTCTCGCCCTCCTGTCGCCTTGACCAGCGCATCCTTCGAGTGAGCGCTAACAATTCACGCATATACTCGCCTCCCTTGCCTGGCCGCTCCCGGTGTCGATTCTTGACCGAGCGTGCGCAAATGTCACGCGATTGTGGTCGATTGCCCCCCTGACCAGCCGGGCACCGCGCTGGCCGTCTAATCTTCCCCGGGACGGTCCGGCGTCCCGGCGGGTAGCCACAATCCGGGGCCTGGGCTGCCCAGTGAGGGGCAACGCGGAGGTGACGGTGGAGCAGGACAGCACGCTGCGGATCATGGCGGCGTACCGCGCGGCGAGCAAGGACACACTGGCCGACCGGATGGGCATTTCCATCGTTGAGGCCAGTGCGGAACGCGTGGTGGGCACGATGCCCGTGGCCGGCAACATCCAGCCCTACGGACTGCTCCACGGCGGGGCATCGTGCGTGCTCGCCGAGACCCTCGGGTCACTGGGTTCCGCGCTGCACGCAGGCCCGGACCGGCTCACGCTCGGCATCGAGATCAGCGCGACCCATCACCGCCCCGCCACGGCCGGTCAGGTGACCGGCATCGCCACGCGACTGCACGGCGGCCGCAGCATCGCCACGTTCGAGGTTGTGATTAGCGATGACGCCGGACGGCGGGTTTGCACCTCGCGGATAACGTGCCTGCTGACCGACCGGGTCCCCGACCGGGGCGCCGCTGTCCGATCTACCGAAGGCCTGTCCTGAAATCGCCGTCTGACCAGGCATTAAAGGCCGCCGGATGGGCTCTGTCCGGGGAAACCACACACGACCGGACGTTTACGGCATTCTGTCCAGGGAATGGAGATGCCTTTGCGCCGCCCACCCGCCGGTCGCTACGGTGGTGCTGAGGGCCCGGGGTAGCTGAGTAGAGAACGTGTCGACCCGGGGAAGGCCGACACGGCACCAAAGGCGGCCCCGGGCTCCCGGGGCGGCCGAGGCTACTCGTCGGCCTTCGGCCGACTCGCCTTTCCCCGGTCGCATACTGGCCCGGGGGCCGAGCCCCCGGAGCCCCCACGCATCCGGTTCCGCTCCAGCGCATGGCTTTCCGCCGCGGCCGGATCCCTTTGGTGTCCGGTACCACCCCGGTGCATAGCTGTCCGCCGCGGCCGGATCCCTTTGCCGTCCGGTACCACCCGGGTGCATAGCCTTCCGCCGCGGCCGGAACCCTTTGCCCGTCCGGTACCGCCCCGGTGCATAGCCTTCCGCC
>DATHPF010000293.1:0-12705 GCA_035484155.1 Streptosporangiaceae bacterium | reverse complement strand
CTTGCCGTCGTCGACGGTCGTTTTCGAGGTCAGTGGACTAGTGGTGTCGTCCCAGAACTCGCCGTGCAAGAGCCCGTCGGTCCCCACATACAGGTTCGGCGTGTAGTACCCAGTCGTGCTCGAGTCGGTGATGGGGTCCTTGGAGCTGCTGACGAGCACTCCGCCCGCTGTGGTCGTCTTGAACCAGACGCTAACCGACTGATAGTTTGCGCTGTCTACTAGCTTGCTCGGCAGCGTCACGTAGGACGACGTCCCGTTGAAGCCGGCAGCGGTGGCCGTGGAGCCGGGCAGCGGGCCGGGCTGACCGAGGGTCACGCTGGTGCTGTAAGTCGCGGCGTCAGACTGCTCGTTGGCCAGCACCGAACTGGCCGCTTTGGTTGCTCCAGCCGCCTCGTCCAGCCGCCAGTACGAGTGCGGGCCGGTATCCATGACAGCGCTGGGGAAGTCGGTGCCCGCGGTGTAGCTGTACTCGGTGCACTGGGAACTGCTGATGGGCGGGCAGACCTGTGTCAGCTCGTCGCCAGTGTAGGAGTACAGCCAGGTCAGATCGGTGTTCTGATCGGTGCCCGAAACCGGGCTGGTGAAGACCCTGGCCACATGCGCGTAGCTGGCACCAGCCGGAGTGGTCCACCCGATGCCCAGCGTCCGCCCAGACGCGGACGAGGCCATCTGGCTGATCTGGCCAGAGCTGTAGGTGAACGTCAGGACGTTCCCGAGCGCGTCCTTGATCGAGGAAATGCCATAGGCGCCGTTGCCCAGGCTCTGCAGGAACGAATACGTGGTGTCATTCTTGTCGACGAGGCTGTATCCGCCTGTCACCGCGGTGAGGGTCGCATACCGTCCCTGGGGGGCGCTGAAAGACCCGTTGTAGTTCTTCCCGAACCCAACCAGGCTGCCGTCTGGGTAAGTCACGACAACCGTGTCGACGTTGCCCGCAGCATCGGTCAGCCCGTTCGCGACCTTCATGTCGAGGATGCTCGACCAGCCAGCCCCGAATGCTCCGGCGGAGCTGAGGTCACCGCTGTCGTAATCGCGCTCAATCGATAGCGATGGGCCGACCGTGGAGACCTGAGCGTCGGTGACGCTGCTCGTATAGTCGCTGCTGCCCGGGCTGATGCCTTGCGCCCCGCCATTCTGTCCGGCCTGCCCGACCGTCGGCTGCGGGACTTGCGTCGTCAGATAGGTCGGAGCCGAGATCCCCTCTTCCAGGCCGTCGCAATCCTCCGCGGTCCAGTAGTAGACCTGCCCCCAGGTCAGCTCGTTCTCGGGCACCGTCCAGTCGGGATCCGTCAGCCACCCAGTGGTGTAGTTGGACTGGTTGCATGTGGGCGCGGACGACGCCGAGCTTGTGACTACCTTTCCGCTGGAGTTATAGACCGTGAAGTAGTAGCCGAGGGTGTCCGGCCAGCTGTCGGGGTCCGCGCCGCTCGCTTGCAATTCGGGCGTGAGCGACGTCGCGTTGTAGTCGTTTTGCGGATACACCCCGTTGATCTGCGGCGGCGCGTCGGCGGCGTAGGTCAGCTCCAGGTACGGAATGTTCGACGAGGCGTTGTCAGAGTCAAACTGCTTCCACTGGTAGTCATCGCTGAGCGCGGTCGACGCCGCCACCGCGAGGCCGTCGTCGGGCCAGGTGGAGGTATTGCCAAGCGTCCAGGCGTTGAACAGCCAGGTCGCCAGGCTGACGCTCATCCAGCCGCCAGTCGTCGGACTCAGGCCCGTGTTGCTGCACGCGGACGAAGGCGCCTTGCTGTCAAAGGTGCCAAGGGCGTCAGCTCCCTGCGATGGCCGCTCAGCCCAGTCCTTGTTGCCGGTCAGCGACCAAGACGAGGAGATCCGGTAGACCGAGAAGGGCTCGGCAGCGCCGCAGTAGAACGCCCAGATGTCGAACAGGTTCAGGCTGGCGGCAGTGATGTTGGCATCAGGGAGCGCCGTCCCGATCTGACTGAACTGCAGGTAAGACTCGGCGTATTGATTCGAGACGCCGTCATTGCCGATCTTCAGAACGGTGTCGGTGTGATAGTCGTTGGTGTACGGGCTCATGACGTAGGTGCCACCCGAGTCGGGGTGCGCACAGTAGCTGCTGCTGTTGTTCGTGCAGGACACCGCCGCGGCAACCGCGGCGCTACGAAGCTGACTGGCCGAGACCGCGGCGGCGCTGCCACCTGGCGGTGCGGTACCTGCGGGAGCAGTGGTGATGTCGCCAAACCCAGTGATCTTGACGGGGAACACACGCGCCGGGTCAGCCAGCCACGCCGGGTCGAGTGTCGCCTCGAGCGCCGCACCGCCGTTATAGCTGACGATCTGGTACGCGACAGCGTCGGTCTCCGCGGACTCCGCCGAGTGCGGGGCGACACTTGAGTCCTGTGCGAATCCGTGCCCGATGACGCCTATCACCTGACCCGAAGCGCCGATCAGGTCGACCCCGCCATCTGACGCTATGGCGGCTGTCAGGCCGGACAGCGTGAGCGGGAAAACCCAGGTCGACGGCGCCGACGCCGAGTGCAGCAGGAGCGTCGCGGCGACGTCGTCGGTCTCCGCGGTAGCCGTCAGGTCAGTCTCCGGCAGCACCGAGCTATAGGTCACCGACGAGCCAGACACGACACCCGGAACCGCCGCAGCACTCGCAAGTCCGATCGCCGCGGACGTCCCGCCTGGCAAGCCCACCTGGATCAGCGCCGGATCGGCAGCAGCTGGGGCGAGGCTGATCGGCAACGAGTTCGCTTGCTCCGCGAGTCTTCCGCCCGCGGAGCCTCCCGCCGAGTTAGCGACGAGGTTGGTGTTGATGGGCGTCCAAGTGCCAGCAGCGGTCTGGTAATTCACCGAGTCCGCGTACACCTTCTTGGTGTACGTGCCATTCGTGTTCTGGTAGAGGTTCGTGTTCGCCGTCATGCCCGACTTGACGAGCTTGCTCGTGCGCGCGTCGTAGTACTGCTGCCCCTGGACGATCGCCGTCCCGCTGACGTGCGTGGTCCGGGCGGGCTCCAGCGGGGAGTACGCGGGGAGCTGACCACGGCCCTTCCCCGGCGGGAGCCCCTTGCCTTCACTCTTCGCCCTCGTCACCGAGGCCGAGACCTGGTGCGTCGATCCGCGAGATAGGCCCAGCTGCTCGCCAGGCACGCGCGGCTTCGGCGCCGGCGACGCGGTCAGCAGCGCCTTGAGGTTAGACAGCGAGACTGACGGCCACGTCATTGTCGACGCCGACGCGCCAGGTGTCCACATCCCCATGGGCAGCGCGACCACGAAGGTGAGCGCGGTCAGCCGGTAGAGCCAGCGCTTCCCTCGGTGCTGCTGCCCCGGACCACGCCGACTGCTGTGCGAACGGCCGCCATTCATCGCCGCGCTCCCGCCTCAAGATGGGGCAAACGCAGAGAGGATTACACAGAAACCAATGTAAAGGCAATAGAGCAACTAAAGACTGATAGACATGCTTAAAAGGTTAGTAATATTTCAAGGCAGCCTATGGACAAGAGCAGCTTGAGCGGCTAAAAGCTCCCGGTTAGCTGGACCCTTGCAAAGCGCGAGTCACCTGGGCATCCACTTGCCCTGGGATACTGGCGGCCGAGCCCTTGACCGCCACAACATTTGCGCCCGTGGCGGCCTCACCAACAACGACGAATCGGACGTCGTGGTATCGCCGCGCATCCGCCCGGACCGCTGCGGCCTCGACGGGGCCCGCCGCTATGACGACTCCGCAATGCCGGACCACCAGGCTGGCGAGGTATGGCCCAGCGTCGGTGGCCGAGGCGGGCACCTCGAGATACTGCGCTTGCATCCGGGTAGCGTTCGCCGCTTGCTGGAGGCCCGCCCACGCTGCGGCGGCCGGCTCTCCCGACAGTCCCTGCGAGTCAGTCAGTAGACAGCCGGTGAAAGCCAGGTATCTGCCGCCATCGACGACAGGCTTCTTGCCTGCCGTCAGGTAGAGCGACAGCACAACCGCAGCCGCCACAACCACGGCGACCGCGGCACTCCACCCCCAGACCCGTGCCGACCGAACCGCGCGCGGCGTCGAACCCGCCTGCAGTATTCGGCTCAGCCAGCCGACCCGCGGTTGCTTGCGCGCTGCGGCCGCGAGCATTCTTTTCCGCTGACCCCCTGCGGGCACGCGACACCTCCGGTACAAACCGCGGACTATGACGGCATTTAGTCCGCCTAGACCATACATGCCGTGCTCACAAATAGTGCAGACCAGGCAAAGTCAGCCGGTCTGTGGTGTGAAGTCCGATATAGTCAGCGCTGGCCAGATCGGCTCGGCTCGACGATCGAAGGACGCGGCGTGTCTCAACGGGCAGCAGGAGCCGGGACCGGCCGTCGTGCTCGTTCTCGCCGGATCGGCACGGCCAAGCTGGTGGTGATCGCCGTCGCGATCTCGGCTGTCTGCATGGTCGCCCTGACCGCCAGGGCAGTCATTAGCCGCCCGACCTGCTCGAAGGCTCCGGTCCAGATCAACGTGGCGGCCAGCAACGACATCGCCCCGGCTATTCAGGCGCTCGCCAGGGCGTTCAACGACAAGGACTACACCGCCGACGGCCGCTGCGCCAAGGTCCATGTCACCCAAGGCGACTCGGCGGCCGAGGCCGGGCAGATCGACGGCCAGGCTGTCGTGCACGGCGTCGCTCCGATCGACGCCTGGATCCCGGACTCAAGCCTCTGGGTCGACGTGGCGCGCACCTACCCGGTCGGCGCCCAGATTGTGCAGCCCACCGGCAAGAGCGTCGCGCGCTCCCCGCTCATGCTGGTCACGACAGCGGCGGTAGCGGCCAAGACGCATGTCTTCGATGTGCCGCCCGACTGGAGCACGCTGCTGGCGCCCGGCTACGGTGGCCCGCCGGCCAGCCTCGGCCTGTCGGTCGATCTGCCTGACCCGACCGACAGCGCCGTCGGGCTGGCCAGCCTGATCGAGGTGAGCCGGCAGCTGGGAGACGGCGCCGCGGCCCGGACAGCCTTCACGAGGTTCGTGCTCGGCGTCGAGTCGACGGAGAACTTCGACTCTCCCGCCGCGCTCGAGCAGTTCGTGGCGAGCACGGGACCGCCCTTCTACCGCCAGGCCGTGACCGTGGCCAGCGAGCAGGCAGTGCTGGCTTATGACAAGGCGAGCCCGAAGGCCCCGCTGGCGGCTAGGTACCCGACGGATACCACCGCAGCCCTCGGGAGCCCGGAGCTTAACTACCCGTACGTACTCACCACGTCTGTGGCCGCGCCGCTCCGGGTGGCCACGGAGTTGGCAACTACCTCCAGGGCAGCGACGCCAACGAGACGCTCCGCTATTACGGATTCCGCTCGCCGGACGGGCTGCCTGACGTCATGCCAGCCTCGGCCGGCCTGGGCTCGCAGCCGCTCCAGCTGGCGAGCGCGGTAACTCCCGCCGAGGCGGCCTCCAGCCTGCAGGCCTGGGACAGCCTCGGGCTCGGCTCCCGCGATCTGACGCTCATCGACGTCTCGCCCGCGATGAACAAGCCGGCCGGCGTCGGCACGCTCACGCTGGAGCAGGCGCTCACCCAGACGGCGGCGCGCGGGCTGGCCCTGTTCCCCGACAGCACCAGCATGGGCCTGTGGGAGATGGGCCGGTCCCGGTCTGCGGCCACGCCCTACACCGGGCTGGTATCGGTCGGCCCGCTGCCGGGCGGCGACTATGGCGTCAACACCAGGCGGGCGCAGCTGCAAGAACTTATTACAACCCTTAAGACCGGGAACGGGGTCCTTGCCCTGCATGATGCCATCCTGGCCGCCTACAAAGAGATGACCGCGACCTACGCGCCGAACTATTCGAACGCTGTCATCGTGCTGACCTCCGGCGTCGACAGTGCACCGGCTGACATGCAGCTCGATACGCTGCTGTCGAAGTTGCGGGCGCTCTACAACGCCAATCGCAAGGTCGAGATCGTCGTCATCATGTTCGGGCAGCAAGGCAACTTCACCGCGCTTCAGGAGATCGCAGGCGCCACCGGCGGCGTCGCTTACCAGATCAGCAACCCGGCCGAGGTCGGCCAGATTTTCATCAACGCCATGGCGCAGCGAATCTGCGGCCAGGGCTGCCCGGCTCCGTGAAGGCAGTGCCGGGCAAAGTTTCTTTGCCTGCAGTTGTGAACCTGTCGGCCGGGCAGAGCGTCACACTTAACGAGGCCCGGCGAGAGCGGGGCGCCGGGCCTCACTTAAGCTTCCCGATCGGCTCGGTCAGCCGACGGTGTCAAGCATGTGGTGGGCGCGGGCGATCAGGACCGGCACCGCCGGCCCCTCCCGCTCGAAGCCCTCGCCGACGGTCTGGTGCAGCAGGTACCGCGCGTGAATGCCCTCGAGCACCACCGCGAGCTTGAAGTAGCCGAACGCGATGTAGTAGCCAATCTCACTGACATCCCGGCCGGCTAGCTCGGCGTACCTGGCAGCGAACTGCTTGCGCGTGTAGAAGCCGGGCAGCGCCGTGACCGTAGCCCCCACGTTGATATCGGGGAACGCCTCGTCGCCGTCGGCCCAGTAGGACAGCGTGAGGCCGAGGTCGGCCAGCGGGTCGCCCAGGGTCGACATCTCCCAGTCCACGACCGCGGCGATCCGGGCCGGCGTCGTCAGCTGCACGAGCGTGTTGTCGAGCCGGAAGTCGCCGTGCACCAGGGTGCCTTCGGCCGACTGCGGCAGTCCCGCTGTCAGACGGCTCACCAGCTCGGCATAACCGGGCATTTCCCTAGTATTCGACAGCTCCCACTGGCGCTGCCAGCGGGCCAGCTGGCGGGACAGGTATCCCTCTGGCCGTCCGAAATCGGCCAGCCCGACGGCGGCATAGTCCACGCCGTGAATGGTGGCCATCATGCTGGCGAGCAGCTCTGAGAGCTCCGCGGCCTGCTCGGGTGAGAGAATCTCGCCGTCCTGCATGCTCCGCAGCACCAGCCCGTCGACGAAGCGCATGAGGTAGAACGGCGCGCCAATGATGTCCGCGTCCTGGCAGTTCGCCAGCGGCTGCGGCACCGGCACCGCCGTTCCGTTGAGTGCCGACAGGACCCGGTACTCCCGGTTCATGTCATGGGCGGTGGGCAGCACGTGGCCGAGCGGCGGCCGCCGCAATACGACCTGGCCGCCATCGAAGTCCAGCCGGTAGGTGAGATTGGACCGGCCGCCGGCGATCAGCTGCACAGTGCGCAGCTCGCCCAGTTCGTCCAGCCCAGCCCCGGCCATCCAGTGGGCCAGGCGCATCGGATCCTCGACGCCAGGAACGCCGGCCACGCGCTGGATACCGCCCTGAACCTCTCCGCCACCAGTCACCATTCACCTCATCGTCCGCATCAGTTACACGACCATGCAATCTCGAACCGCTTGCGGCAATGATCCTCTATCGGCGGCGCCAGGCACAGGGGGCACCTTGGCCTGCACCGGTACCGTATGCACCATGAATGCAGATCTGCCGCTGTCGTCAACCCCGCGGACAACGATTCACCGACTACGGGAACGAAGCCGTCTCGATCGCAGTGACCTCGACGCGGTACTGGATGCCGGGCTCGTCTGCCACCTGGGCGTCGTCATCGACGGCGTCCCCGTCGTCCTGCCGACCGGCTACGGCCGGCTAGCGGAGACCTTGTACCTGCACGGCTCGTCAGCGAACAGGTCCGTGCTGATGGCCGCGGGCCAGCAGGTCTGCGTCACCGTCACCCTGCTGGACGGGCTGGTGTGCGCTCGGGCCGTGTTCCACCATTCGATGAATTACCGCAGCGCGGTGATCTTCGGCACCGCCCGACTCGTCACCGAGCCCGAGGAGAAACTCGCGGCGCTGCGCGCTGTGACCGATCATCTGGTGCCGGGCCGGTGGGAGCACGCCAGGGAGCCGACCCGCAAGGAACTAGCGGCCACGGCGGTCATCGCCATCCCGCTGGATGAGGCATCGGTCAAGGTCAGGGCTGGCGGCCCCAAGGACGATCCGGAGGACTACGACTCTGGCATCTGGGCCGGAGTGCTGCCCGCCGCGCTGACGTTCGGCCCAGCCGAGCCCGATCCGGCCAGGACCGGGGAGGTGCCGCTGCCCGAGCACATCAGCGCACTGGCAGGCCGACCCCGCGGAGCGGCCCCGGGCTACGCCGCTCCTGGTCACTGAGCGTGCAGCGATCACCTAGGCTAGGCGGATGACTGACCGGCTCGTCTGGATCGACTGTGAGATGACCGGGCTTGACCTCACCCATGATGCGCTCGTCGAAATCGCGTGCATTGTCACCGACGGTGAGCTCAACGCCCTCGATGAGGGCATCGACGTGCTGATCAAGCCTCCGGCCGAGGCGATCGACAGCATGGATGAGGTCGTCCGCGAGATGCACACCACGTCCGGCCTGCTGGCAGCGCTGCCCGACGGACTGAGCCTGGCCGAGGCACAGGAACTGGTGCTGGCCTACATTCGCCAGCACGTCCCGGAGTCGCGCAAGGTGCCGCTGTGCGGCAACTCCATCGCCACCGACAGGTCGTTCCTGGCCAGGGACATGCCAGAGCTTGACGACTTCCTGCACTACCGGATGGTGGACGTCTCCAGCATCAAGGAGCTGGCCCGGCGATGGTATCCGCGGGCCTACTTCGCCAGCCCGGAGAAGCACGGCGGACACCGGGCCCTGGCTGACATCCGCGAGAGTATCCGCGAGCTGCGGTATTACCGCGAGGCAGTCTTCGTGCCCCAGCCCGGCCCCGACACGGCCACCGCGCGGCGCCTCGCCGCCCGGTTTACCACCGAGGGGGCAGGCGAGGGGCAATCCGGTTCTGCAGAATGACTGGTGCCCGGTATGCTTCGTAGGCCGCCACGGCATGACAGTGCCGGGCAGCAATGGTGGGCGTAGCTCAGTTGGTTAGAGCGCCAGGTTGTGGTCCTGGATGTCGTGGGTTCGAATCCCATCGCTCACCCCGATGTGATCAAAAGATGGCCTGGTCAGTTCGACCGAGCGGATTCCGGAATAGGGTCTTTTCTTCGCTAGCCTTAGCGTCACCGGGAGGTCGGGATGGCCAATCATCCGGTTCTTGGTTATGTGGTGTGGGCGCTGCTCATCGGCGCCGTCTTTGCCTGGGAGGGCCTGGCGCTCAGCGGTATCAGCGGCAGTGTTCCCACGCTGAGCGATACATTCCGCGCCATCATGCGCTATCCCCCCGGTCGCTGGGCCCTATTCGCGCTATGGCTGTGGCTAGGCTGGCACCTTTTCGTGCGCGGCTGGCATTTCCTGTTGCGCGCATGACCGCCCAGCGGGCTTTCGTGGCTGACCAGCGGGGCCGTCGGCTCCCGGCAGGCTGACATGTCATCCCATCTCATCCGGTCCGACCTGGTGCCCATCCTGGGCGGCTACCTCATCCTCATGGTGGTGCTCGCCGTCGGACTGCGCTCCCAGCGCCGCCGCGCTGCCGCCGGCCTGCCCAGCACACGGCTGACCGGGCAGCGCGATCATGGCTGGCGGGCGCTGATCCTGCACGTCCTGACCGATGCCGTCGGCGGGTACGTGCTGCTGATGGCCGTCGTGGTGCTGTATTACTACGGCGTGGCCAAGGTCGGCAGCAACTTTCTGGACAGTGCGGTCAGCGGGAGCGCGCTGCTGCTGGCGATTGCCCTGCCGTTGTTCATTGCGGCTTCGTGGCTGACTCAGCGGGCGGCGACGCGCCGGGCGACTCAGCGGGCGGCGACGCGCCGGCTGACTCCACCGCCGACTCCGCCGCACGACCCGCCCGACCAGTAAATCGCGCTCAGCCCGGTCCGGGCCGCGTCCCGAGGCCACCAGCGATCAGAGCCGCGACTGCCTCGGCGTCAAGGCGGCCCTGCCCGGGCTCGCCCAGCAGCGGGGCCATGCCTGCCGCGATGGTGAGCAGCCGCGCTGCCGCCTCGTGCTCGGGGCGCGGCTGGTCGGCCTGCCCGCTGAGCGCTGCCAGGTGCCGGCTGACGACGGCGGTGATCTGGTCGTGCAGTTCCAGTGCACGCTGGCGGACCTCTGGGTGCGCGGCCAGCTCCTGGAAGATGATCCGGCGGACGATAGAGGGCCGGCCAAGAGCCGCGGACAGGTGCTGCCAGAGGTCTCCGACAGCGCGCGCCAGATCCGCTGACCCATCCGTAGCGGCGGCCGCTGGCGGCAGCAGGCTGTCGAGCGCAAGGACCTCGCGATCGCGGACGACCGCGAGCAGGAGATCCATCTTCGTCTTGAAGTGATAGAAGATCAGCCCGTGCGGGACCGACGCGGCCGCCGCGATCCGCGCCGTCGACGTCCGGTCGAAGCCACGCTCGGCGAAAAGGCGCTCAGCCGCCTCGAGAATCCGGTCGCGGGCCGAGAGAACTTCCGCCTGTTCTAGCCTGCCAGCGGACACCGGAACTCAGAACTCCGTCACGCCCGCGTCTGGTGCCAGCTCGTGCGCAGTAATGAACTTGGACTCATCGGAGGCGAGGAACAGCACCGTGTCGGCGACGTCTTCGGGCTCGGTGATATCGACCGGCAGCATGTTCATGAACATCGCGCCGAGTCGGTCGTAACCCGCTATCGCAGCACCGAGCTCGGCCTGCATGTTGCCCGATCCCATCGGGGTGTTGACGCCCGTCGGGTGGACACTGTTGACGCGGATCAGATGCTTCCCAAGCTCTGCGGCGAAGGCCTTAGCCATGCCGCGTACCGCGAACTTGCTGGTGGTGTACGGCACCATGAAAGGTTGCACTTTCAGTCCGGCGGCCGAGCTGATCAGAATGATCGATCCGCCGCCAGCGCGGACCAGATGCGGCGCCCCTACCATTACGGTGTTCCACACGCCAGTGATGTTCGTGCTGATGGTGTCGTCGAAGATCTTGGGCGTGGTGGCATCCCAGGCCTTGGGCACGCAGATACCGGCGTTGGCGACGACCACGTCCAGCCGGCCCAGCTGCCCGACGGCAGCGCCGACGATGGCACGCAGCGCCTCAAGATCGCGAACGTCCACGATCCCCGAGATCACCCGCCGACCCGTCTTCTCGACCTGGCGCACCGTCTCTTGCAGATCCTCCGGCGTCGCGGAGTCATAGGCCACGCTCGGCAGCGGCGCGCAGACATCGACGACAATCACGTCGGCGCCTTCCTCGGCCAGCCTGAGCGCATCGGCCCGACCCTGACCACGCGCGGCGCCCGTCACCAGCGCAACCTTGCCTGCGACTCGACCACTCATCTGCGCATCGCTCCTCACTTGACTGAGTACTCACTCAGTTTAGCCAGGTGCCGCGCTCGCCTGGGCTAGGACCCAGTGGTTACCCGGTCCGCCCGCGCCGCCGGTTCGGCCGCCGCGCGCTGGCGCGGGATGAGCACGCTGAGGCCGAGGCCAATGAGGGCGAAGACCAGCAGCAGGATGGCCGACGCCGCGAACGGATAGCCGGCCGCCGCAGCGACGAGCACGGAGCCCACCAGCGCGGTTCCCAGCGACGATCCGATGTTCGAGACGCTTCGGGAGAGGCCGGAGATATCGCCCTGGTCGGCTTCGCTGAAGCTGGACTGGACGACGTTCACCGACGAGGTCAGCATGACGCCGACGCCGGCCCCGAACAGCAGCAGTCCGGGCACATAGCTGAGGTTGCTCGAGTCCTTGCGCACGAGCGCCAGCAGGAGCGCCATGCCCGCCGCCGTGACGATGAAGCCCGCGATGATCAGCGACCGCTGCGTGTGCCGTCGGGCGAGCCTGGCCGCGGCGGCAGACGTGGCCAGAACCCCGATGGTCGCCGGGGTCAGCATCAGGCCGGTCTGAATGGCGTCGTAGTGGCGAACCTGCTGGAGGAACACCGAGACAACGAAGAACGATCCCTGCACGATGAGCCACTGGATCAGCTGAGTGCCCATGCCCAGGTTGGCGACCCGGTTGCGGAGCATCCGCATCCGGATAAGCACGTCCTTGCCCTTCTTCTCCCTGGATCTGATGTGCAGGATGAACCAGACCAGGAACAGCGCCCCGATGGCAACGGAGATCCAGACCGGGGTGATGCCGCCTTTCGGGATGATGACGGTGCCCGCGATAGAGAAGTCCTTGCGTGCGCCCAGGAAGCCATATGTCCTGGAGATCAGGAGGCCTAGTACCACGAAGAGCAGGCCCAGCGCCGACAAGATCGCGCCGGTCAGGTCAAACCGCGGCCTCGGTCCCGGCCGGGCCGGATCAGCGATCTTACGGGCCAGGACGATGATCCAGAGGACGACCAGGACCTGCAACCCGAAGGACGCCCGCCAGCTGATGGCGCTGGTGATCAGGCCGCCGATCAGCGGCCCGGCCGCAGCGCCGAGGCCGCCAGCGCCGCTGACGACGCCGAAGTACTTGGCTCGCGACTTCATGTCGGGATAGGCGACGGTCACCAGGATGTAGATCGGCGGGATCATCAGCGCCGACCCCACGCCCTCGAACACCGAATAGCCGACGATGAGCACGCCCAGAACAGGCGCGAGCAGGGCAAGCACGGCACCCGCCGCGTAGATCACGAGGCCGATCACGAAGCACCGCTTGCGGCCCCAGATGTCGGTGAGCTTGCTGCCCGGGATCATCAGGGATGCCATCGTCAGCGTGAACAACGTGATGGCCGTCTGCACGCCGATGACGGTGGTATGCAGATCCGTGGCGATCGAGCTGATCGCCACGTTCATGTTCGTCGCTGCATAGCTGGCGATGAACTGGGCCAGCGCCAGCGGCAGGATCATCGACCCGGCCGGCGTCGCGGGCCGCGACGAAGCCGGAGACGATACATCCATGGCGCAAAAGTGCCCGGTATTTCGCCGCCGG
>DATHPF010000292.1:0-6179 GCA_035484155.1 Streptosporangiaceae bacterium | reverse complement strand
GCGCCGTCACTAGCAGCGTTCAGTCCTCGTGCGCGAAGGCCTCGCGGAGCTTGGCCTCTTGCTCATTCGACAGGTTCGTGCTGATCAGCTCAGGCTCGTTGCCCTTGAACTCGGCGCTGACGCGATCGATCACGGCGTCGGAGGTCAGCAGGAAGAGTGCCGACGTGCCGGGCGTGACCTTCTCCCGCACGGTCGCGATGAACTTGTCGCTGATGCCAGCGTCCGACAATGACCCGGCCATCGCGCCTGCCGCGGCGCCGATCGCCAGCCCCAGGATCGGGACGAAGAAGATCAGGCCGAACAGCAGGCCCCAGAACCCGCCGCCAAGGGCACCGGCCTTCTTGGTCGAATGCATTTCGTGCGTCTTGGGCTTCTTGGTCCCAGGCTCCCAGCTGACGACGGCGGCATCCTGAACCTGGATGAGGGCCTCGCTCTGGAGCTTCTCGAGCGTGGACAGGGCATCGTCAGCGCCAAACGGTGAGTCAAACTTCCAGGCAGTCAGGGTGGCCATCTGCGCTCCGCTCTGTCGCAGCCACGGCGCAGTGCCGGGCTGGGTCTGTGGTAGCACCACCATCGGGGCCCAGCCCAGTGACGTCATCACCCGCCAAGGGTGAACGGCCTGCCGCGCGCCAGCGCCGGCCGGGGTCATCCCGGACGGGTGATGCGTCTCGCTGGACCGTGCTGCCAGGGTTGCTAGTGAGCGACAGGCGAAGCCTGCCCGATACCTAACGAAACTCGGACTTCCTGAATCGGCGCTGGCGCCCTGCGCCCGAAGAGGAGACAGAGCATGGACAAGATGGAGGACCGGTACCCGAATATCAGCGATCACGGCCTGATCGGGGATCTCCAGACGGCGGCGCTCGTCACCACGGACGGCACCATTGACTGGTTCTGCTGCCCGCGGTTCGACTCGCCGAGCATTTTCGCTTCGTTGCTAGACGCGGATCGCGGTGGCTACTTCCGGATCTCGCCGGACCGCGACGACTACGTGAGCAAGCAGCTGTACCTGCCGGACAACGCCCTGCTCATCACGCGCTTCATGACACCCGACGGCGTCGGCGAGGTACAGGACTTCATGCCGGTCATCGAGGGCAGGGCCACCGACCGGCACCGGCTCGTGCGAAAGCTACGGGTCGCCCGCGGGACTATGCGCTTCGTCGTCGACATCCAGCCGCGATTCGACTACGGCCGCGCGAAGCACACGATCGAGGTCAGCGAGAACGGTGCCGTGTTCCGCTCCGGCGCCATGGAACTCACGCTGCACACTTCCGGCCGACGCGACCCGGGTGACCCGGAGGCCGCGAACGTAGAGCGCGTCGGCGACGGACTGCGAGCCACTGTCGACATGCACGAGGGCCAGGTCGCCGGCATCGTCCTCGAATCGAACGGCGGCCAGCCGAAGGCCATCCGGCCAGCCGAAGTGAACCGCCTGTCCGATGACACCGGGCGGTTCTGGCGTAACTGGCTCAATCGGTCGACCTATCAGGGCCGCTGGCGTGAGATGGTGTCCAGGTCGGCGATGACTCTGAAACTGCTGACGTACGCTCCAACCGGCGCCCCAGTTGCCGCGGCCACCATGGGCCTGCCCGAAGAGCCTGGCGGGGAGCGGAACTGGGACTATCGCTACACCTGGATCAGGGACGGCTCCCTGTCGATCCATGCCCTGACCAGTCTCGGCTACCTGGACGAGGCGGCTGCCTTCGGCCAATGGCTACGCGACCGGGCGACCGAGCAGGTTGGCGACAAGTCGGGCCCACTCAAGATCATGTACCGGGTCGACGGCTCGTCCGATCTCACCGAGGAGACACTCGATCACCTCGAGGGCTGGCGGGGAGCACGCCCGGTACGCCTCGGCAACGGCGCCGCCGATCAGCTCCAGCTCGACATCTACGGCGAGGCCATGGACGCAATCTTCACCGCGGATATGGCCGGGCTGCCGATCGCGTACAAGGGCTGGCAGTCCCTGACAAGGATCGTCGACTGGCTCTGCGACAACTGGGATCAGCCGGACGAGGGCATCTGGGAGACGCGCGGTGGCCGCAAGGACTTCACTTACGGCCGGTTCCAGTGCTGGGTGGCGCTGGACCGAGCTATCCGGCTCGCTGCGCAGCACGGCTGGCCGGCCAACATCGCCCGGTGGGCCGAGCAGCGCGACCGCATCTTCAATCAGATCATGACGCGCGGCTGGAACAAGAAGGTCAAGGCGTTCACCCAGCACTACTCGACCGAGGTGCTCGACTCGTCACTGCTGATGATGCCGCTGGAGGGCTTCATCACCCCGACAGATCCGTTGTGGCTGTCCACACTCAGCGCCATGGATAAGGAACTGGTCTCCGACAGTCTCGTCTACCGGTACAACCCAGCCGCGACGCCGGACGGCCTACGCGGCTCCGAGGGCACGTTCTCCCTGTGCACGTTCCTCTACGTCGACGCGCTGGCACGGGCCGGCCGGCTGGAGGAAGCGGAGCTGACCTTCGAAAAGATGAACACTTATGCCAACCACCTCGGCCTGTATTCCGAGGAGATTGGCCAGACGGGTGACCAGCTTGGTAACTTCCCGCAGGCCTTCACTCACCTGTCCCTCATCAACGCCGCGATCAGCCTCAACGACCAGCTCGACCGCGCCGCCCACGGGGTGGAGCCCATCCTGGTGGGAGCGAGATAGCACCGTGACCACTGGCCGTCCAGGTGCCCGGCTGCGCGCGGGCCGTGCGCAGCCGGTGCCTGGCGGCGGTCACTGGCCCAATGAAAGCTGCACATGACGACAACAGATCGGGTCGCGCGCAACGCGTCGGGACAGGTACCACGAGCCCGCTCGCGCACCTGGCTAGCGCGGCTGTCCTTCGTGCTCGCCGCCGTGGCGGTGGCCATTCTCGTCGCCTTCGCCGGCTTCAGGAGCGTCACCATGCTCGCCGTCGGGCTGGCGAGCGCGGCCGTTTCGCTGGCCGCCGCGTACTGGTTCCTGGCCGAGCGTGGCATCCGGCGCTGGCTGTCGCTGGCGGCGCTGGTACTGTCGCCGGCTGCCGTCATTGTCGTCTTCGCACTCAGGGGGCTGCTGTGGGTGGCGCTGGCATCGGCCGCCGCCTGGCTGCTGGCAAGCTTGGCGGCCCGTGCCGCCCTCGCTCCTGAGCCCGCGGACTGGCGGATGCCCGAGCGACGCGTCGACCGGCCCGCCACACACCCGTTCCTGATCATGAATCCGCGCTCTGGCGATGGCAAGGTCGCCAAGTTTGACCTCAAGCGCAAGGCCGAGGATCTAGGCGCTGATGTGTTCCTCATCGACGGCCCGGGACCCGTCGACGTCGAGGCGGTCGCCGAGCTAGCGGTGGCCGACGGTGCTGACCTGCTCGGCGTGGCTGGCGGCGACGGCACGCAGGCGCTGGTGGCCGGCGTAGCCGCGGAGCACGGGCTGCCCTTCGTCGTCATCACCGCGGGGACTCGCAACCACTTCGCGCTCGACCTGGGGCTGGATCGCGCGGACCCCGCCGCCTGTCTCGCCGCGCTCACCGATGGCGTCGACCTGCAGGTCGATCTCGGCACGATCGATGGGCGGACGTTCGTGAACAACGCCTCCTTCGGCGCCTATGCCGAGATCGTGCAGACGCCGCAGTACCGCGGTGACAAGCTCGGATCGACCTTGAACCTCCTGCCTGACCTGCTCAGCGGCCAGAGCGGGACCCAGCTGACCGCCAGCGCCGGCGACCTCCAGGTCACCGCGCCCCAGGCCGTGCTGGTTGCCAACAACCCCTACGGAACCGGCGACGTCGCGGGGCTCGGTCGCCGGACCCGGCTGGATCGCGGGGTGCTCGGAGTCGTCGGCATCAACGTGCGCAGCGCGCGGCAGGCCGCGGGGTTGCTACGCGGCCGCCGGTCGGCGGGGCTCCGCCTGGCGAGTGCCACCGAGGTGGTCATCGACGGTGACACGCCAGACATCCGTGTCGGCATCGACGGGGAGTCCGTCAGCCTGCCGCGACCGGTCCGATGCACGATCCGGCCCGGGGCGCTGCGCGTCCGAGTACCACGGCAGCGGCCGGGCGTCGCGCCGCCGCGGGCTCGCCTGAACTGGTCTCGCCTCCGAGAGCTCGCGCGGCCGGCCTGAGCTGGCCAGATGAGCGATGGCTACCAGCAATTCGCCGACGAGCGCGAGCTGCCGCGCCTTGTGGTCGCGCTGTCAGCGCGCACGGTCGTGTTCGACATCGAGCCGCTCGTCGCTACCTGGGACGGCACGCAGGATGCTCTCGACAACGGCATTGCGCGGGTACTCGGTGACGTCGGCGCCATCCCCGGCGTGCGCGCCATCTGCTTCGCCACCAACTCCGCCCGGCAGCCGTCGGCGCTGCCTGACACTCCTGGCATCGACGTGTCCTACATCGTCTCGGCACGCAAGCCGGCGCGTACTGCACCCTATGCGCGACTTCCGCGGCCCGGCGTCGTCGTCGGCGATCAGATCATGACCGACGGGCTGCTGGCGCGGCGGCTGGGCTACTCGTTCCTGCACTACCGCCATCCGCAGCCCGGGCCGGTCGGGCCACGCCTGCTGGACGGCATCGGCCAGTTGGCCAGGCCGCTGATGTTCCGGCACTGACGGGGCCAGCGGCACCCCGCAAGGGCCACCCGCGCCGCAGCAATGCTCGGGGCGATTGCGGCGACGGCGATATGGTGCCGGAGTGTTCTCCTTGCGCTCGCCACCGGCGGCCGCCCTCGGCAGCTTCGACGCGGCCACCTTGCCCCAGCATCCGGAGCAAGGCGAGGAAGCCTTCCATGTGGTCCGGCATGCCTCGCGCATCTTGTTCCGGGTGACCGCCTTCTCCCGGCCGCGGCACCCGCTGGCTCGGATCGGCGCGCCGGTAAGCCGGCTGATCCAGCAGCACACGAGCCAGGCATACCTGCGAGCCATGCGCGAGGTTGCCGCGTGACCGGGTCCGGCTCGTCAGCGGCCAGCAGCCTGCCAGTGCTACTGGAGCGCTGGCGGTCAGACCTGGCAGCGTGGGCGATCCCCGAGCACATCACGGCCGCCGTCACAGAATCGCCGTGGGTGCTGCCCCGCACTGTGTTCGCGCGGCGGGCGGACCGGTTTGCCGCTGCGCCGTCGGGTCCGTCGTTCGAGCGAGAGTGGGCCGCGCTCGACCCACCGGGCAGCGTGCTGGACGTCGGCTCCGGGGCTGGCGCGGCGTGCCTGCCGCTGCTGCCGAGGTGCACGGCGCTGACGGCAGTCGACGCCGAGCCGGACATGCTGGACTTGCTCGCCGAGCGCGCGGCCGGAAGCGGGCTCGAGCCGCGGCTGGTGCCTGGCCGGTGGCCAGACGTCGTCGCCCAAGCGGGTACCGCGGACGTCGTTACCTGCCACCACGTGACTTACAACGCCCCCGACATCCAGCCGTTCCTGGCATCGCTGACCGACGCCGCCCACCGAAACGTCGTGCTCGAGATGACGGCAGCACACCCCCTCGCCTCCCTTAACGCCCTGTGGCTGCGATTCCACGGCATCGTGCGGCCGGACGGGCCGACCGCCGATGACCTGCTCGCGATACTCGCGGCAATGGGGATCACCGCTGGCTCGTACCGCTGGGGACGGCCGGGCGGGCGCGACTACGGCAGCCTTGACGAGCTCACCGACGTGACCAGGCGACGGCTGTGCCTGCCGGCCGAACGTGCCGGGGACGTGAGCAAGGCGCTTCTGGAGCTCGGCATTGAGCGGAATCGGCCAACCGACCTCGGCTCGGCTGACCGTGATGTCGTCACGATCTGGTGGGACGGCCGCGCTTAGCGGACGTGCCCGTTGGGAGTTCCTTTACCACATTCGGGTACCACCGATTTGGCGGTGGGGCCGTCTAACAGGTAGCAACGATGGGGACACCACAGCGATAGGCGGCTCGGATGGGCGAATGGCCAGAAGGCTGGTTCCGCGACGGACGGGCACCAGACGACCCGAGCGCTGCTGACGGGGGCAGGGCGCGGAGCGCCGACGAAACCGTCGGCATCCCAGCGCCGCAGCATCCGGGCGGCCAGTATCGCGCCGGTCAGTACGGTGCCGGTCAGTACGGTGCCGGTCAGTACGGGGCCGGATCCGGTGCTGCCGGGCAGGCCGCGGGACGCCAGGGCGCCAGTCCGCCGGCTGGTGCCTGGCCTAGTCAGCCCCCAGTGAGCTCGGCCGCCGGGACCTACGGCTCGGGCGGCAG
>DATHPF010000291.1:0-23368 GCA_035484155.1 Streptosporangiaceae bacterium | reverse complement strand
CGCGTCCAGGCACTGGGCGGGGCCAAGAACCACATGGTCGTGCTGCCCGACGCTGACCTGGACCTGGCCGCGGACGCGGCCGTCAACGCCGGCTTCGGCTCGGCTGGCGAGCGCTGCATGGCGATCTCCGTGCTCGTCGCTGTCGACCCGGTCGGTGACGAGCTCGTCGCCAAGATCTCCGAGCGGATAGCGGGCCTGCGGGTCGGGCCCGGCGACAGTGAGACGTCGGAGATGGGCCCGCTGGTCACCAGGCAGCACCGCGACAAGGTGGCGAGCTATCTGGATTCTGGCGTCGAAGACGGGGCCACCCTCGCCGTGGACGGCCGCGAGCACCCGGTGACAGGGGAGGCTGCCGACGGCTTCTGGCTCGGCCCGACGGTGCTCGACAATGTCACGCCGCAGATGCGCGCCTACACCGACGAGATCTTCGGCCCGGTCCTGTCGGTCGTCCGCGCTGAGACCTACGACGAGGCCCTCGCGATCGTGAACGCCAACCCCTACGGCAACGGCACTGCGATCTTCACCAACGACGGCGGCGCGGCCAGGCGCTTCACCCACGAGGTCGAGGTCGGCATGGTGGGCGTCAACGTCCCGATCCCGGTGCCGATGGCGTTCTACTCGTTCGGCGGCTGGAAGTCGTCGCTGTTCGGCGACACGCACGTGCACGGAACCGAGGGAGTGCACTTCTACACCCGCGGGAAGGCAGTGACGTCCCGCTGGCTTGACCCGAGTCACGGCGGCGTGAACCTCGGCTTCCCCGTGAATCAGTAGAGCGAACCAGTAGCGCGAACCAGTAGCGTCAACCGGCAGGAGAATCGCACGCCATGAGCAGCTATCAGCCAGATCCCGACCTCGGCGCGCATGTCTACGCGATGGACCGGGCGCACGTCTTTCATTCCTGGTCCGCGCAAAAGGCGCTGAAGCCGCTGGCGATCGCGGCCGCCGAGGGCTCGTATTTCTGGGACTACGACGGCAACCGCTACCTGGATTTCTCCAGCCAGCTGGTGAACACCAACATCGGCCACCAGCACCCGAAGGTGACTGCGGCGATCGCCGCCCAGGCCGCCAAGCTCACCACCATCGCCCCCCAGCATGCGAACGAGGCCCGCGGCGAGGCGGCCACCCGGCTGACAGCGCTGGCCCCGGACGGCATGGAGAAGGTGTTCTTCACCAACGGCGGCGCGGACGCGAACGAGAACGCGATAAGGATGGCGCGGCTGCACACCGGGCGCACCAAGGTGCTGAGCTTCTACCGCTCCTATCACGGCAATACCGGTACGGCGATCAGCTCGACCGGTGACCCGCGGCGCTGGCCGAACGAGTTCGCCATGGGGCACGTGCACTTCTTCGGGCCGTACCTGTACCGGTCGGCGTTCTGGGCGACCACGCCGGAGCAGGAATGCGAGCGCGCCCTTGCGCACCTGGAGCAGGTCATCCAGATGGAAGGCCCGGCCACGATCGCGGCCGTGCTGCTGGAATCGATCGTCGGCACCGCGGGGGTGCTGATCCCGCCGCCCGGCTACCTCGCCGGGGTCCGCGCACTGTGCGACAAGTACGGGATCGTCTACATCGCCGACGAGGTCATGTGCGGCTTTGGCCGGGCCGGGCGCTGGTTCGCCTTCGAAGACCACGGGGTCGTGCCGGACCTGATCGTCTTCGCCAAGGGATCCAACTCCGGCTACGTCCCGGCTGGCGGCGTCATCATCTCGGACCCGATCGCGGCCACATTCGACGAGCGCGTCTACCCGGGCGGGCTGACGTACTCCGGTCACCCGCTCGCGTGTGCGTCGATCGTCGCGACGATCGACGCCATGAAAGAAGAAGACATTATCGGGAACGGGGTCCGTATCGGCGAGCACGTCCTCGGCCCCGGGCTGCGCGCGCTAGCCGAGCGCCATCCGGTCATCGGCGAGGTGCGCGGGACCGCAGTGTTCTGGGCCCTTGACCTGGTGTCCAATCGCGAGACGCGGGAGATGCTGGCGCCCTACGGCGGCGCATCCGAGGCCATGACCACCCTGATCGCCGAGTGCAAGGCGCGCGGAATGCTGCCGTTCACAAACTACAACCGGCTGCATGTGGTACCGCCGTGCACCATCTCGGAGTCCGAGGCGAAGGAAGGCCTCGCGATCCTGGACGAGGCACTAGCCGCGATCGGGCGCTTCTACCAGGGCTGACAGGCGCGTACCGGGGCTGACAGGCGCGTACCAGGGCTGACAGGCGCGACGGGCTAGCGCCCCTTGGCCAGTTCGGCGGCCTCAGCTGCGGCGGCAGCCAGCTTTGCTTCCTGCTTGCCTCGCTCGGTGGCGTAACGCCGGTACTCGTCGCGGATCTGGGTCAGCATGTTGCGTTCGTAGATGCCTGTCTCGGTGGTTAGGCCGAGTTCTGCGGTGGCGATCTTGGTTGCGATCTGGTCGAGCGTGAGCGTGTCCATACTCGTGAGGCTAGACCTATTTTCACGGGCCCCGGACGTAGGGCGCGCTAGCGGAGGCGATCGAGCATGCGTTCGATGGCAGCGGCCGCCTGATCTCTAGCGGCGGGCTGCGCACCGCCGGCCTGAATGGTGCCGTCGGTGATCACGATCTCGGCCTCGGCGGCGTACCTGGAAACGGTCAGGCCGTAGGGCCGCATGGGTGCCGGTATGACCGTCATGACCGGGACGGTCAGCCCGGCAAGCTGATCGAGCCACCTGCCGCGCGCGTGCAGCTGTGCCAGCTGCACATCGTCGGACAGTTCGCGCTCGGCCGCGTCGGCCGCGGCGAAGGCGAGCAGCTCGGCCCGCACGTCGGCGGCATGGTCGGTGGCGATCTGGACGGCAAGTTCTAGCTCGGCAGGCGGCAGGTCCGGCCGTGTGGTCTGCCGGAGGACGTTGATCATCCTTTCTCGCCACTGTTCAGGGCTAGCGTCGTACAGGACGCTGATCAGCGGCTCATAGTGGGCCAGGACGTCGTCAGCTGGCATCGTCAGGGCGAACTCCACGTCGTCCGGGATGCGGTCGAACGGAATCTCCGGCTCGGCGAGCACGAGACCGCGGGCTAGGCCGGCTGCGGCTAGCGCGACCGCGACCGGGGCGGCCAGGCCGGCTGCCACCACGACATCCCACCCGCCGGGCCGCTGGCCGCGCGCCTGCTCGACGACGGCGCCGCTGCCGCCGCCCCGCGGCAGCTGAATCAGCCGGTCCAGGTGGCTGACCTCGGCGCGACGGGCCAGCCGGTCCGGTATACCGCCCCACATCCGGTAGTCGCTGAACCGGTCCGGGATGAGGAGCACCCGTTGCATCCGCGGCCTCCGGCCCGAGGCGAGACTGGTCTACTCGAACCTAACACCGGCCGGGCTGCTGACGCGGCCGAGCAACGGCAGGGCGGCGAGGACTATCAGCAGCGCGCCCGCGAGCCCAGCGCCCATGATCAGGTAGTAGGCATGGCCGAGCATCGGGGTCGGCGTGCCTGTCGGCCCGAGCTTGTGCACAGTCAGCACGGACATGGCATAGGCAAGGCTGGCCGCGACGGCGGTGGCGGCGACCAGCGGCGCGACGGCCTCGAGCAGGACCACCCGGGACAGGGTCGCGACGGGCGTGCCGGTCAGGCGCAGCAGCCCAAACGGGCGCTTGCGCTCGATGATGCCGCCGCCGGCGCCGACGGCCAGGCTGCACCCCGCGACGATGAGCGTCAGCGCGACCGCGACGTCGATCAGGCGCTGCGCCGTGGTCGCGACGCTCTCGCGTGCCTGGACGGCCTCGCCAAAGGTCCGCGGCGCGGTGCCAGACGCCGATAGCGGCGTGTGCGTGACGAGGTAGGTCCGCACCCGCTCCAGCGTTGCCGGGCTATTGACCTTCACGAGGACCGCCTGCAAGTACCAGCTGCTGTACCGAGCCGGGGCGGCCGGGTTCTGGCTGCTGACGAACGGCTGGGTGGTGTACGAGGGATTGTCACCGTAGAGATTCCAGGTGCTGACCTGCGCGGCCGTCAGGCCAGGAGCGCAGGTACCGAACGCGCCGATCAGGCGCAGCCCGGCACACGGCATAGCGCTGTTGATGGCCTGCAGGCCGTCCTGTCCGCCGCTTGACGGCAGCGAGTAGATCGGGACAGTCTGCGCACCCTGGATCTGTCGCAACCCGGCAAGGACCGAGGCGCCGGCAGCGGGAGGCAGGCCGTCTGCCGCGATCCGCTGCTGCGCGGCCGACCCGTTGCCAGGGCCGTAGCCGGCCGGGGCGTTCCCGGTGCAGTTCACGCTGTTGCCGCAGATGGGAGCCAGGATGAAGCCGTCCATGAGCACGTTGCTGAGCGCCGTCGCGCTGGGTGTCGCAGTGGTCGCCTGGATGGCCGGCAGCAGCGCGGCCACCATGGTGCCGAGAAAGACCGCCAGCACGACTCCGCTGACCGAGCGGAACGCTGCCTTCGGATTGTCGGCCAGGCGGCGTCCGGCGAGCACTGGCGCGGCACCGGCCAGCAGCCGCGGTACCAGGCGGGCGGCCCGCTCGGTCAGCCACGGACCAGCGACCACCAGCCCGACCATGACGATCAGCAGGCCGGGGATAGCGGTCGCGCCGATGGATTTCTTGCTCGTCAGCGCGAGGCCGACGACGAACAGGACCAGCCCGATGAGCAGCGGAAGCGTCCGCCACTTGCCCGGCGCGGGCGGCGAGACCTTCCGGCTCACGCCGAGCGGCGAGATCCGCACCCGGCGCAGCGAGAGAAGGCCGGTGACCACTGCCGCGACGGGCACGGTGACCAGGACGACGAGATAGCCAGCCAGCGTCGGGGTTACCTGACTGGCGAAGAAGCGCTCGCTCGTGATCGCGGTGCTCGCCAGGGCAGGACGCAGCAGCAGGAAGACGCCAATGCCTGCGAGCGTGCCCAGGAGTGCGCTGATGAGTGAGTCGGCCGCGGCGATGATGCTGGTCTGGCGCGACGTGGCGCCGACCAGGCGCAGCGCGGCATAGCGCTCCTCCCGCCGGGCGGCGGCCAGCCTGGTGGCGGTCCCGACGAGGATGAGGATGGGGAACAGGAAAGCAAGCGCCCCGCCGATGAAGGCAGCGCGGAAATAGGGAGACCAGATCTGCTGGCCGGCGGCAGTGGCGATCGCGGTGACTCGGATGGTGGACGGCAGGGCGGCCAGCTTGGCCGGCGCATATCCGATGAAGATGACGAGCTCGTCCGGGCCTGCCAAGCCCCGCTGGCCGATCGTGCCGGCAAGCTTGCCGGGGAACCTGTCGCCGAGCTGGTCGGGTGGCACTGCGCGCAGCAGGGCGGCAAGCGCCGGGGAGGCGTAGTACTGGCCGGGACCCGGCAGCCTCGAGATTCCGGGCGGCACGGGCGCGCGCGGCCCGAGGGCGGCGACGTCGAGGCGCTCGATGGTGGCGCCCTGGTAGATATCGTCGCTGTAGTTCCACAGCTCGGCCCTGTTGCCGGGCGCGCTCTGGCTACCCGTGGTGCCCTGGATACCCGTGGTGCCCTCCCAGAAGGGCCGGTTGTTGGCCGCCTGGAAGGCGTGGAAATCCGCCAGTACGGCCAGCAGAATCGCCACGCCGACGGCGACCGCGGCGGCCGTGACTACGAGCCTGATGCGCCCCTCTCGGCCGCCGCTCAGCGATAGCCGTGTGCCGAGCCGGAACATCACCGCGCTCCTTCGGCCCGTGCTTCGGTGAACCGTGCTTCGGTGAACCGGGCTGCGGTGGCCCGTACATTTTCGGGCTCGACCACGCGGCCGTCGTGGACGGAGACGATGCGATCGGCTGATCGGGCAACCCTCGAGTCATGCGTGACCAGCACGACCGCGGCTTGCTCTTGCCGGGCTGCGGCGACGAGCAACTCCATCACCTGGTCGCCCGTCGCCGAGTCCAGCGATCCGGTCGGCTCGTCGGCGAACAGTACCCGCGGCCCACTGACCAGGGCCCTGGCCACCGCGACTCGCTGGGCCTGGCCGCCGGATAGCTCGCCGGTGCGGCGGCCGGACAGGTCGCCGAGGCCCAGCCGGTCGAGCCAGGACATGGCCTGCGCGTAGGCCCGCTTGCGGCTGACCCGGCCGAGCAGCCGCGGGATCGCGACGTTGTCGGCGACGGTCAGCTCAGGTACGAGCTGACCGAACTGGAAGACAAAGCCGAAGTCCGTGCGGCGGAGCCGGGTGCGGGTGGTATCGCTCATCTTGTCCAGGCGCCGGCCGTCGAACCACACTTCGCCCCGGTCCGGCGCGAAGATCCCGGCGAGGCAGTGCAGCAGCGTCGACTTGCCCGATCCGCTTGGGCCCATGACGGCGACGATCTCCCCGGCCGCGACCGAGAGGGTCGCGCCCTGGAGGGCGGGTGTCTGGCCAAATGACCTGTACAGGTCCTGGCCGTGGATGAGAGCGGTCACGGCGAACTCCAACGTCCGGGCTGGCGGGATACGGCGAGCTGAGGCTCTGCCGCAGATTCGGTCCCATCGTGGCGGCGCCGGTTACTACGGCGCATCGGGCACATCCCTGGATTGGCACCGCAGCGAGGCACGCGAGCGTGGGGGTTTTCCCTGGGACGGCACACTTCGCATCCGGGAGTTCACTCTGCGTGTTCGCTGGGTAGAGGTCTCACTTGCGCAGATCCGCACGACCGAGCACGGGCACGAAGGAACAATGACCGATTCAGTCCGGGTGCAGTCCCCGGCTAGCGCCGACGCGGGCCCACCGGGCGATCACCAGCCCGTGCGCCTGCTCGGCTGGCTCGCCGCCGTCGGGATCGGCGGCGCCATCCTCATCATGATCGGCGCGTCATTTATCCGGCAAGACTGGATGTATCCGACAGTCCAGGTCCCGTCAGTCGGGCCGCCGTTCGAGCTGCACCTGCATATTCCGGGCCGGCCGGTCGTGGCCGCGCTGTGGGCTGCGGCCCTGCTCGCACTCGTCGGCGTGATCGCCGGCCTGGTCGCCGTGCGGCGCGGCGGCCGGGTGCCGATGCGGGTCGTGCTGATCGGGGCGGCGCTGGCCGTGCTGGCGCTGATGCTCCTGCCCCCGGCCGGCTCGACTGATGCGCTCGACTACGCCGCCTACGGTCACCTCGCCGTGCTTGGTCACAACCCCTACGTGACGACCCCGGTGTACCTGCGGATCACTGACCCGATCTTCGGCCACTCGGTGCCGGCGAGCTGGCAGGGGGCGCCGAGTGTGTACGGCCCGGCCGCGACTGCGGAGCAGTATCTCGCCGCCAGGCTCGGCGGCGACTCGATCGCGCGGATCGTGTTCTGGCTCAAGATGTGGAATGCGCTGGCCTTCGGCGTGGTCGCGTTCGTCCTCGACCGGGTGCTACGGCGCGATCCGGCCGCCCGGCTGCGCGGCCACCTGCTCTGGACCGTCAATCCGCTGCTGCTATGGGACCTGATCGCGGCCGGCCACGTCGACGTGGTGGCCGCGGCGGCGGGCCTCATCGGCTTGCTCGCGGTCGGCCGTCAGACCGCGGGCGTGCAGCCCCGGTTGTGGCGCGCGGTGACGGCCGGCGCGCTCATCGGCCTGGCCACCGATATCAAGATCGACTTTGCCCTGTTCGGAATCGGCCTGGCCTGGGCGCTGCGCCGGTCCATTCCGGCGCTGCTCGTGGCCGCCGCGGGTGCGCTTGCCGTGCTCGTCCCGACGTACGCGTGGCTCGGACTGCCAGCGTTCAAGGCGCTATTCGCGCGGCGCAACCAGACTTCCGAGGACAGCTTCTACCTGTTCGCGCACCTGACCAACTCGAAGTACCTGGTCGTACTCGCGATCGTGCTGTTCGCCGGCCTGGCGGTGCTGCTCTTGCGGCGGATGCCGCCGGGCGATCCGCTGCGCCCGGCCATCCGCCCGGCGGTGGCGATCAGTCTCGCCTGGCTGGTGATCTGGCCCTATCAGCTGCCGTGGTACGACGCGATGATCTTCTGCGTGCTCGCGCTCTATCCAGCCTCGCGGCTCGACTGGCTGGTGCTGGCCCGGCTTTGCGCCGCGACGCTCGCCAATATGCCAGGCAATCCGTTCGGCGTCTCTGGCGGGAGGCTGCGGGCATTCGATGTCTTCCTGGTGCACGGACTGACGCCGACCGTGCTGCTGGCATGCGCGCTGGGCATTGTGTGGCTCGCCTTCTCGGGCCGGTGGGGCATATCCGCGAATCCCAGCGAACGTCAGTCAGTAGTTATACGATTACCAATCGTGACAACTACTACGTTCGACAATCTCGCGATGACGCAGACGCCAGATGGGTCGCAGATCGACGGTTTCATCAGCGGCCAGACTCAGGCTCGTATCGCGTTCACCCGCCGTGGCGAGCAGTTCGAGATCCTCTGCATGACAGAGGAGCTGGCCTGCACCCAGCTAGCCGTGGTTGACGCTCTCAGCGGCTGGCAGCTCGTCAGCGCCGTCCTCGAGCCCCTCACCTACACCGCTGCACAGCCCCCCGAGCCGGCCGCGGACTAACCGGCAGCGGCCGCGAACACCGGTTCGTAGGCACCTGCCTGGCCCGCCGATGTCGGGTGGTAAGACTCGCCGACGTCGAGGATGTTGACTGAATGCAGCCAGCTACCGGAGTCGCAGATCTCGTGGCCTGCGAACGCGGTCCGGACGTCGCCGAAGACATCGCCATGCCGAGAGGCCGCCGCCTTGAGCTGGCCGTCGAGCTCATTGGCGGCCTGGTTGAGATCCTCGCGGTCGGTGGTACTCAGCCCGATGCACGTGGCTGACCTGGCGAAGTCATACAGGTCGGGATAGCCGAGCACCACCACGCGCGCCAGCGGGGCACGAGCGGCGATGTCACCGAGGACCGCGTCAAGCTGGCCGGGCAGCTGGTTGGTGATCTCGGCTTCTGCGGTGTGGATGGCGCCGACGCAGGTGCTCGTGGACTTTAGTACGCAGGTCTGCATGACGCTGCTGAAGCCGACGTTGTTACCGCCCACGCTGATCGACACCAGGGTCGCGGCGCCGCTGAGGGCGGAGAGCTGGCTGCTGATCACGGATTCGGTCGTCGCGCCCGAACAGGCGACGAAGGAATAGCCCGCTGGCTTGTGCGCGTCCGCCCACAACTGCGGGTAAGCGTTGCTGCTGCGATCGCAAGAGCCGCTGGAGCCGACATAGCTGCCGGCGCCGAGGCCCGCCGAGTAGGAGTCACCGAGCGCGACATAACGCACAGCCGACTGCGCATGTGCCGCAGTCGGGATCGCGACGGCAACGAGCGCCGTCAGTCCAGCCGCGACTACCGCAACCCTGGAGCGGGAATGACGGGCACCTAGCATCATGTCGGCGCTCCAGCTGTGCAGTGAAAGCAGTGCAGTGAAAGCAGTGCAGTGAAAGTTGTCCCCTTTCAGTAGCATTGGCAGCCAAGCGTGGTCAAGAGGAAAGGCCGGGTGCGCCGGTGGCGCTGGAGATCAAGCGACTGACGCTGGCGCACTTGCGCGGGGTGGACGGGCTCAGCTGGCCGGTGCACGGCTTCGTGGTCAGCTTCCCCGGCGGCGCGGCGCTGGTCGACACCGGCGTGGGGGGCCCGCAGCGGTGGCTCGACGACTGGCGAGTGGTGAACCGATCAGTAGCCGACGCGCTTGACGAGCTCGATATGACGCCGGGGGACATCGGGCTCGTCATCAACACCCATTTGCACTTCGATCACTGTGGTCAGAACGCAGTGTTCAAGCATGCCGCGTTTTACGTCCAGCGCGCTGAGCTGGACCGGGCCCGCCTCGAGTCGCCCAAGCTCACCGACTGGTTCGACTTCATGAACGCCAGGTTCGAGCTGTTGGACGGCGACGCCGAGGTACTGCCCGGACTGCGTGTCGTCGCGACACCCGGCCATACCGTCGGGCATCAGTCCGTGCTCGTCCAGTCAGCCGACGGCCTATCGGACGTGCTCGTCGGCGACGCCGCTTACACGCCCTTGCAGTACCTCGAGCCGGCAAGCCACGACTTGCCAGCGGGGCAGGCAAGCGACGTCGACGCCTGGCGAGCGTCAGTCGCGCGGATCAAGGCCACCGCGCCAGACCGGGTGCACTTCTGCCACAACACCGAGGTCATCCACTCCTAGCCTGACCCGCCGCGGGCAATTCAGAGGGTGGCGAACGCGTCCTCCAGGATCGACAGGCCCTCCAGGAGCAGGCTCTGGCCGATGACCAGCGGCGGCAGGAACCGCAGGACATTGCTGAAGGTCCCGCAGGTCAGCACGATCATCCCGGTGGCGTGGCAAGCCTTGGCCACCTTGGCCGCGGCCGCGCTGTCCGGCTCCAGCGTGCCGGGCCTGACGAGCTCGACCGCGAGCATCGCGCCCCGGCCGCGCACGTCGCCGATGACCGGATTAGCATCCGCCAGCTTCTGCAGGCGCGGCAGCATGATGGCCTCGATCGACCGCGCTGCGGCCGGCAGGTCTTCCTTCTCCATCGTCTCGATCGCGCCCAGCGCGGCGGCGCACGCGATCGGGTTGCCGCCGTAAGTGCCGCCGAGACCGCCAGGGTGGACCGCGTCCATCAGCTCCGCGCGACCAGTCACCCCGGCCAGCGGCAGGCCGCCGGCGATGCCCTTCGCAGTGGTGATCAGGTCCGGGACCACGTGCTCGTGGTCGGAGGCGAACCAGTCGCCGGTGCGGCAGAAGCCGGACTGGATCTCGTCGGCGACGAACACGATGCCGTTGGTCCGGCAGTACTCGGCCAGGCCCGGCAGGAATCCGTCCGGCGGCACGACGAATCCGCCCTCGCCCTGCACCGGCTCGATCACCACAGCGGCGACGTTTTCCTCGCCCACCTGAGCGTGGATGAGGTTGGTCACGACGTCGAAAGCTTCCTCCGCGCACCTGGCCGGGCCGCCGGGCCAGCGGAACGGGTAGGCCATCGGCATCCGGTAGACCTCGCCAGCGAACGGTCCGAAGCCTTCCTTGTACGGCATGTTCTTGGCGGTCATCGCCATCGTCAGGTTGGTCCGGCCGTGATAGGCGTGGTCAAACACCACCACGGCGTCGCGCCCGGTGGCGTGCCGGGCAATCTTGACGGCGTTTTCCACCGCCTCGGCGCCGGAGTTGAACAGCGCGGACCGCTTGTCGTGCGTGCCTGGCGTCAGCCGGTTGAGCTGCTCGCACACCTCGACGTAACCCTCGTACGGCGCCACCATGAAGCAGGTGTGGGTGAACTGGGCGACCTGCTCGGCCACCCGGCTGACCACTTGATCAGCGCTATTGCCGACCGAGGTGACGGCGATGCCGGAGCCGAAGTCGATCAGCGAGTTGCCGTCCGCGTCCACGACCACGCCGCCGCCCGCGGCGGTGACGAAGATGGGCAGGACGTGGCTGAGGCCGCGCGCCACGCTCCGCTGCCGGCGCTCGAAAAGCTGGCGGGACATCGGGCCGGGGATCTCGGTGACGAGGTTGCGGCGCTGGGGCAGTGACGGGCCGCCGTGCGGGCCTGGGTGCGTGCTCATAACTGTGACAATAACGCCCCGGCTGGCCGGCTGGCTGAGAGGTATCTGGACGACTGAGCCCGGCGGCGGCGGGCTCGCAAGACAAGGTCAGGCTGGTGCGCCCGGAGGCCGCGCTGCGATGATGCGCTTGTGACTGAATCATCCCTTCCGTCCAGCGATGCCTGGCGGCGGTCGTGGCCAGCCGCCCGCCGGCCGGTGATCAGTGGCCTTGGCATGACATCGCTCGGCAAGGTCTACGGGCCGACGTCGGCACAGTTCGCCGCCGAGGCGGTCCGCCTGGCGGTCGCCGATGCCGGACTGCGCCTGGCTGATGTCGACGGGCTGTTGACGTCGTCGGGCGTAAGCGGCGGCATCTCGATCGACCTGCAGCGTGACCTTGGGCTGACCGAGCTGCGGCTGCTGTCCCATATGCAGTCGTACGGATCAACTGCGGGCGCGATGGTGCAGTTCGCCTCGATGGCCGTTCAGTCGGGCATGGCCAGCGTCGTCGCGTGCGTGTTCGCCGACAGCCCGCTCCAGCCGGAACGCAGTGCCGGCGCGGCTTACGGCTCCCGCCGCGCGCCGGCCGGCTGGTGGGGACTGCTCGGCGCGAGCGGCGTCGTCGGCGCCAATCCGATGTATGCCCTCGCGGCCCGGCGGCACATGGAACGCTACGGCACGACGAGCGAGCAACTCGGTCACATCGCCGTGGCGCAGCGTGCCTGGGCGGCACTGAACCCGGCGGCGCAGCTGCGCGAGCCGATCACGCTGGCTGATCATCAGGAGTCCCGCTGGATCGTCGAGCCATTCCATCTCCTCGACTGCTGCCTGGTCTCCAACGGCGGCATCGCGGTGATCGTCACCACGGCGGACCGGGCCGCGGCGCTAGCCCAGCCGCCCGTGCACGTCCTCGGCTGGGCGCAGTCCCATCCGGGCCGGTACCTGCGGCGGGATCCCGAGTTCGGGCTGGTGTCAGGCGCGGCCTCGGCAGGTCCGGCCGCCCTCGCGATGGCCGGGATCGACCTGGCCGATGTGGACGTGGTGGAGCTGTATGACTGCTACACCTTCACCGTGCTGCTGACGCTGGAGGACTACGGCTTCTGCCCGAAGGGAGAGGGCGGGCCGTTCGCCGCGAGCGGCGTGCTCGGCCCGGCCGGCAAGCTGCGGCTCAACACCGGCGGCGGCCAGCTGTCGGGGTACTACATGTGGGGCATGACCCCGCTGTCGGAGGCGGTGATGCAGGCTCGCGGCCAGGCCGGGGCGCGTCAGGCACCTGAACATGACATCGTGCTCGTGTCCGGCAACGGCGGTGTGCTCGACCACCACGCGACGCTGGTCCTGGCCAGCGCGGCGGGGGCGCAGTGAGCGGCGTCGGGCCGCTGGGCCGGGACGCGGCGACGGCCGAGTTCTGCGACGGCACCGCAGCCGGGCAGTTCCTGCTGCGGCAGTGCCCGGCCGGCCACGCCAGCGAGCCGGCCGCAGCGCAGTGCACCACCTGTGGTCAGACCGACCTGCACTGGGGGCCGGCCCGCGGCGGCGCCACGCTGGTGAGCTGGGCGGTGAGCTGGAGCCGGCCGTCCGCAGGCGAGCCGCCGCGGCAGACGATCCTGGTGATCGGCGAGTTCGACGAGGGACCGTGGTGGTGGACGCAGCTAGCCGGTGACCCGCCGCCTGCCCCGGATGCGCTCGCGGTTGGCCGCAGGTTGCGCATCGAGTTCCAGCGCGCCGATGCCGACCACGAGGCCGTGCCGGTATTCGTGCTCGCCTAGCGGCGAGGCGCCGGCGCGCTAGCCCCAGGCCAGGTCGCGGGCCGCGTCCTCGATGGCAGCTTCCGACAGCAGGACAGCGGCCGTAGCATCGCCGAGCGGCAGGAAGCTATCGTGGCTGGCGACCCGGGCTATGCGGCCGGTGAAGCCGGCGTCAACCAGCGTCGTAATGACGCTCTCGGAGACCCCGCCCGTACGCCGCGTCTCGTCTGCCACCAGCACCCGGCCCGTGGCTGCGGCCGCGCGGAGCAGGTCCTCATACGGCAGCGGTGCCAGCCAGCGCAGGTCAAGGACGCGGCAGGCGATGCCGTCGGCGGCGAGCACGCGGGCGGCGCGAAGGCTGAGGCGAACCCCGTTCCCGAACGAAATGATCGTCAGATCCGCGCCGCTGCCGTACAGCCGGCCGCGGCCCAGCGGCACGTGCGTCAGCGACCAGCGGTTGCGCGGCTCGTAGCTGGCGAGCCAGCCGCCGTCGCCGGCCTCGAAGAGGTCGCGCTCGTGATACAGCGCGATGGGCTCGAGGAAGATGCTCACGCTGCCGTCCAGGTCGGCGGCAGCCAGGCAGGTGCGCAGCATCGCGGCCGCGTCGTCGGGCCGGGCCGGGCAGGCCACGACCAGGCCGGGGATATCGCGCAGCGCCGCCAGCCCGTTGTCGTTGTGGAAGTGCCCGCCGAAGCCCTGCTGGTAGGCCAGGCCGGGGACCCGCACGACCAGTGGGTTGCGGTACTGGGCGCGGGAGAAGAAGGACAGCGTCGCGGCCTCACCCCGGATCTGGTCGGCGGCGTTGTGCAGGTAGGCCAGGTACTGAATCTCCGGCACGGGCAGCAGGCCGGCCAGGCCGGCGCCGAGCGCCATGCCGAGGATCGACTGCTCGTCGAGCGGGGAATCGAAGACCCGCCCCGAGCCGAACGTGCGCAGTAGCCCGCGCGTGACGCCATAGACCCCGCCTTTGCGGGCGACGTCCTCACCGAACACCAGCATGCCCGGCCGGTCCGCCATCTCGTCCGACAGCGTCCGGTTGATCGCCTGCGCCAGCGTTAGCTGCTCAGCCCCCTCGGCCTCCTGGGCTGGCTGTGCCGGGGCTCGCTGTGTCGGCGCTGGGTGGGCCGGCGCTGGGTGGGCCGGCGCTCGCTGCACATAGCCGGGCTGGGCCTGTCGGGATCGGGCCGCCAGGTTGGCTGCGAGGATGGCGGGCCGGCGCGGTGCGATCGGGGCCATCACCTGCTCCGCCGTCGCCAGGCGCGGCGCCCCGGCGATGGCCCCGGCCATCGCGAGCACGCGGCCGCGGCTCGCGTCATACCGGTCCAGCACCTCGGCCGGACTTAGCGCGCCAGCGGCGACGAGCAGGCGGGCGGTGCCGAGCAGCGGGTCGCGCGCGGTGTCGGCGGCGATTTCAGCCGGCGTGCGGTACCCCGACTCGACGTCAGTGCCTGCGTGGCCGCCGATGCGCACGGTGCGCAGGTGCAGGAAGGCCGGCGCGCGGCGCTGCCTGGCCCACTCGGCCGCCGCCACGGCGACGTCGTAGGTCTGCGCGAGGTCGGCACCGTCCGCGGCGAAGTACTTGATTCGAGGGCGGCCTGAGCTCACCGACTCGATCCAGCCCGCCGGGGTCCGGACGCTGATGCCGAGGCCGTTGTCCTCGCAGACCAGCAGCAACGGCATCGGCAGGCCCTGGTAGGCGCACCAGGACGCGGTGTTCATCGCCCCGGTGGCGGTCGAGTGATTGACCGACGCGTCGCCGAAGCTGGCGACCACCAGGCAGTCCGGCGGCCATGGGGTGTCAAGGCCGAGCTTGGCCGCCCGTGCGACCGAGAACGCGAGGCCTACCGCGCGCGGCAGATGCGAGGCGATGGTCGATGTCTGGGGGATCACGTGCAGTTCCGGATGACCGAAGACTTTGTGCCGGCCGCCGGCGATCGGCTCGGCCGCGGCGGCGGCGAGGCCGAGGAGCACGTCGGTCACGCCGTCTCGCGGCGGGCTGGCCTGGGCGGCGCGGACCAGGTAGAAGGCGCCGGACCGGTAGTGCAGCAGCGCGGGATCGGTCAGCCGCAGCGCGGCGGCGACGGCGGCGTTGCCCTCGTGACCGGCGGAGCCGATGGTGTAAAACCCGGCGTCGCGCGCGCGCAGCCACCGGGCCGCCAGGTCAAGGTGCCGGCTTGCCAGCTGAGCGTCGAAGAGCTCCAGAGCCCGCGCAATCGACAGCCCGCTGCCCGGCTGGACGGCATCGTAGGGAGCCGGCCGCACGACGGCCTGCACCGAGCTCAGCTCGCGGATGGCGCGCGTCAGTCGCAGCTCGGCCGGGTCCGGCCCGGCCTGATCCTGGGCGGTGGTACCGCCGCGCGGCTCGGGTCCTGCCGCCGCGACGCTCATATTCCGACGGTATGCCACCGACGACGTGCGTGCACTGCGGCTCTGGCAGTCCGTGACGGGGGTCCGGCCGGCCGGCTCGGGCCAGCGGTGGTGAGATGGGGCCGTCAACTGTCGCCACCGCATCTCTGGAGGGCCCGTGCTGCCATGGTCCGCGCCGCTGGCCGGAACGCTGAACGAGCATGTGATCACCAGCGACCTGCTGCGCGGTAATCCGCTCGGCGATCCGTACGAGCGGCCGCTGTGGGTCTACACCCCGCCCGGCTACGCCGACGAGCCGGAGCGCCGGTACCCCTCGGTGTACATCATCCAGGGCTACACCGGCTACCTGACCATGTGGCTGAACAGATCACCGTTCCGCCAGCCGTTCCCCGAGACAGCCGATCAGGTGTTCGCATCGGGCCAGGCGCCACCCGCGATCCTGGTTTACGTGGACGCCTGGACTAGCTATGGCGGCAGCCAGTTCGTCGACTCGCCCGGCACCGGCCAGTACCACTCCTACCTGTGCGACGAGGTCGTGCCCTGGGTGGATGCGCGATACCGCACAGTCGCCGGCCGGGAGCACCGGGCGATCATGGGCAAGTCGAGCGGCGGGTTTGGTGCGATGATCACCCCGATGCTCCGGCCCGACCTGTTCAGTGGCCTGGCCACCCACGCCGGGGACTCCTTGTACGAGCAGTGCTACTTGCGCGAGTTCGGCACGGCCGTGCGACTGCTCCGGGAGTACGGCGCCGACATCTGGGCGTGGTGGGCCGACTTCGGGTCACGGGTCGCGTTCACCCACCCGGCTGACGCCACCCTGCTCGGCATCCTCGGCGTCGCGGCGGCATTCTCCGCCCGCGAGGACGGCACCGTGGAGCTGCCGTTCGACCCGCGTACTGGGCAGGTGCGGCCCGCGGCCTGGCAGCGGTGGCTGGACTGGGATCCAGTACGGATGGCGCCGAAGTACTCGGACGCACTCCGGTCGATGCGGTCGATCTGGATCGACGCCGGCACCAGGGACGACTACTTCCTCGACGTGGGCGCTGAGGCTTTCCGCGCGGAGTTGCGCGCTACCGGGGTCAGCAACGATGTCATCCGCTATCAGCTCATTGATGCAACCCACGCGGGCATCGACTACCGGTACCCGATGTCGCTCGCCTGGCTTTGCCAGCGCATGGCCGCGCCCGCCGCCGGCTGACGGCGGCCTCCTGGTCCGGCTGCTCAGAAGATGAGGTGAACGTTCCCCGGCGTGCCTACGTGGTGAGGGTGAAGGAAGCTCTCAGGCAACGAGGAACGGAGATGTGGCAATGCGCAACCGATGGTGGGCGGCGCCGATCCTGGCAGGGGGAGCAGTCCTGCTAGCGGCGTGCGGTAGTTCGGCTGCCCCTTCGACGAGCGCGTCGACCCCGGCCGCAGGCGGAGCGAGCCCGGCGACATCACAGCAGAGCGGCACCAACGCCTCGGCGACGACGGCAACGATCATGACCCATAGCACCAGCAAGGGCACCGTGCTGGCTACCGCTTCTGGCAGGACGATCTACTGGTTCGCGATCGACACGGCGACGATGTCGAATTGCACCGGCACATGCGCAACGTACTGGCCGCCGGTATTCGGCAAGGCAGTCGCAGCACCTGGCACCACGCTGGCGCACGGGTTCGGCACGATCACCAGGTCCGATGGCAAGGTGCAGGCCACCTACGACGGGCACCCGCTCTACACCTACGCGGCCGACACGGCCGCAGGCCAGATCGGCGGCAACGGGCTCAACCTGTCCGGCGGGCTGTGGTGGGCGATGACACCGGCGGGCACCAAGCTCGCGGCGGCCAAGGCGACCTCGTCGTCGAGCTCTACCGGCGGATACGGCTACTAGCACTAGGCGCCTCGGCAGGCGATGGCGACCTGCCCACCGATGGCGGCAGCGAGAAGAAGAGTCTCCCGGCCTACCAGCCGGGAGACTCTTCATGCTTATCCGGGTACGTAACCCGGATGACGGAGTCTCCGGAACCCCCGGCCGCGGCCGCTCCTGGCACACCGGTCGGCCAGCGCGGCGGCCTGGCGCTCATCTTCGCGGCGCTGATGCTGGCCATCTTGCTCGCGGCGCTGGACCAGACCATCGTGGCGACGGCGCTGCCCACGATTGTCGGCGACCTTGGCGGGCTCAGCCATCTGTCGTGGGTCGTCACCGCCTACATCCTGGCGACGACCGCATCGACTCCGCTGTGGGGCAAGCTCGGCGACCAGTTCGGCCGTAAGACGCTCTTCCAGGCATCGATCATCATCTTCCTGATCGGCTCGGCTCTGTGCGGGCAGTCGCACAGCCTGATCGAGCTGATCGTGTTCCGCGCCCTTCAGGGCCTTGGCGGCGGCGGGCTCATCGTCTTGGCGCAGGCCATCATCGGCGACGTGGTGTCGCCGCGGCAGCGCGGCAAGTACCAGGGCGTCTTCGGTGCGGTCTTCGGCGTGGCGAGCGTCGCAGGCCCACTGCTCGGCGGGTTCGTCGTCGACAACCTGAGCTGGCCCTGGGTCTTCTATATCAACCTGCCGATCGGCATCGTGGCGCTCGTTGTCATTGCCATCGCCCTGCCTGCCACGCCCAAGGGCCAGCGGCACCAGATCGACTACCTCGGGGCCCTGCTGCTGGCGGGCGCCGCCACCTGCATCGTGCTGCTGACGTCCTGGGGCGGAACGCAGTACAAGTGGGATTCTCCCGTCATCTTCGGGCTCGGCATCGTGGCCGTGGTCCTGGCCTTCGGCTGGTGGCTAGCGGAACGGCGCGCGGCTGAGCCGGTGCTCCCGCTTCGGCTGTTCAAGAACCGAGTGTTCTCCGTCTGCGGCGGCATCGCGTTCGCGGCGGGCTTCGCGATGTTCGGGGCGCTGGCGTTCCTGCCACTGTTCCTTCAGGTAGTGCGCGGTGTGTCGCCCACGATCTCCGGCGTCTACCTGCTGCCGATGGTGCTCGGGCTGCTGCTGACGTCCATCGGCAGCGGCCAGCTCATCTCGAGGTATGGCCGGTACAAGATTTTCCCCATTGTCGGCACCGCGCTGCTGGTCACCGCGCTCGCCCTCCTCTCACAGCTGTCGGAGAACACCTCGGCGCTGGTCATGAACACCTACTTCTTCATCCTCGGCCTCAGCCTCGGGCTGATCATCCAGGTGCTCGTGATCGCCGTGCAGAATTCCGCCGACTACGCCGACCTCGGCGCGGCCACCTCGGGCATCACGTTCTTCCGGTCCATCGGCGGCGCGTTCGGCGTGGCCATCGCCGGGTCGATCTTCTCTAACCGGCTCGCCACTGAACTGCTGCAGTCGTTGTCACGCACGAGACTGCCGGCGGGCTTCAACATCGCGGCGGCGCAGGCTAACCCGGCCCTGCTCAAACGGCTGCCGCCCACCGTCCGGACTGGCGTGCTGCATGCTTACGCGCAGTCGATCGACCGGATCTTCCTGTTCGCCGTGCCGGTGGCGGCGGCGGCCTTCGTGCTGTCGTGGTTCCTGAAGGAAGTGCCGCTGCGCAGGACCGCAGGCGCGGCTGACCTCGGCGAGGGTCTGGGCGCCGGCTCGGCCCAGCGCACTTCTATGGAGGAGATCGAGCGTGCCTTGCTCCGCCTGACCGAGGGTGACCTGCGCCAGAAGGGATACGAGCGGGTCGCTGCACTGGCGGGCCTGGACCTGGGGGCCGGCAGCTGCTGGGTACTCGCGCGGCTGGCCCGGCACGGCGACGTCGCCGGGGTGGAGCTGGCCAGGGAAGCCGGCGTGAGCGTCGAGACGGGTCGGCCGCACGTGGACAGGCTGGTCGAGCGTGGCATGGTCCGGCGCGACGACGGCATGCTGGTCCTGACCCCGGCCGGGTCGGCGGCGGCCGACCGGCTGTTCGCCGCACGCCGTGAAGGCCTCGATCGGCTCCTGGCGGACTGGTCGCCGGAGCAGCACGCCGACCTGGCGCGCATGCTCGACCGGCTCTCGCACGCGCTGATGGGCGAGGACGCCGACCCGACGCTGATCAGGACCCGAGCGCGGCTATTACGGTGAGTGCGGCTGGCAGCGCGCGGATGCGCAGCGGCGTGCCGGCTGGCAGCGGCGCGGCGAACGGCAGCGTCTCGCCGTCGGCGGCTACCGGCATCGCCCGGTCCACGGTTAGCGTGACAGCGTTGTCTCGCGCGAGGCTGACTTCGGCGAGCGACGTATGCGAGCCGTCCTTGATCTTGGCCAGTACCCGCACGAACGCGAGCTTGGGCCCGTGCCGCATCAGCACGAGGTCCAGGAGCCCGTCATCGATGCAGGCTGGCGGCGCCACCATCATGCCCGCGCCGAAGTACGCCGAGTTGGCCACGACGACCGCATAGCCGGCGAAGTCGTGCTGCCCCGCGTTGCCGCTGACCTGGAACTGGGCCGGGCGCCAGCTCGCTACCGCGCGCAGTGCCGCCACTG
Source organism: Streptosporangiaceae bacterium (assembly GCA_035484155.1). Lineage (GTDB taxonomy): Bacteria > Actinomycetota > Actinomycetes > Streptosporangiales > Streptosporangiaceae > JAJYUU01. Next base: position 3,472 of record DATHPF010000291.1, on the reverse strand, counting down.
GGTATACCAGCGGGCCCTTGAGCCAGCGGGCTCCGTTGGCGATCTCGCCGGCCACCGACGGCACCCCGACGTACACGCTGCCGGCGACGACGACCTCGGGCTCGCCCGGCGCCGCCACGCCGATGAGGTCGATCTGCCGGGTCCGGCCGCCCGCCAGCAACGCGGCCGCGGCAGCCGGGTCGAACGGGATGCCGAGCATCCGGGCCAGATCATTGCCGCGCCCAGCGGGGATGATGCCGTAGCTGGCGCGCAGGCGTGCGGCTGTCCCGGCGAGCGCGCCTGCCATGCCGTCACCGCCGACAGCGACTATGACGCGACCGTCGGTCGCAGCACGAGCTGCCAGCTCGGTGGCGTGACGCAGGCTAGCCGACACCTGAACCTCGTAGCAGGCGCCGGCCGCGTCCAGGGCCGCGGTCACCGTCGGCACAGCGCCGACTGCGCGGCCGCGGCCGGCGGCCGGATTCACGATGAGAGAAAGGCGGTGCACCTGACCTCCGTCGCCCGGATCAGATGACCTTGAGCGTGGTGAGGAATAGCCAGCCGGTGATTGCCAGCGACGCGGATGACAGGGCGATGACGGCTTCGTGCACGCGCGGGTTATTGCCTGCTCTCGCCAGCACCCACACCAGCGGGAAGATCACCACGAGATACCGCGGATCAGCTGCCAGCGGCCGAGGAGGCATGATCTCAGCGAGGAAGAACAGGATGCTGCCCCAGCAGTAGACGGAGTAGACCGGACGACAGCGGATGGCAATCAGCCAGATACCGAGAGCGAGCCCGACGGCGACCAAGACAAAGTCGAACGTCGGCCACGCATGATTGGCCAGCGGGCCATGCCACACCGCGAGCTGAAGGCCGCGCCACAGCGTCGTCCAAGGCCAGCTGAACACGCGGTCAAAGGCGGTCTTTTCCAGCTGGAGCGGGTATGACCAGTCGTGGAACCGAAGCTGCCAGAACAGCAGGTAGCCAATCGTGCCGGCGAGCGGTACGGCGCTGGCCGCCAGTCGGCCGACGGCACGGGGAGCTAGGTCGTGCCAGCTGGCGCCCTCGCCCGACGACCGCCGGTCCTCCACCGTCTGGTGGATCGCCTCGACGGCCAGCGCGATGACGACGACTATCCCGGAGCTACGGGTCAGTGTGGCGGCTATCCCGGCCAGGCTTGCCCAGCCCCAGTGGTGGTTTCTGGCCAGCGCGAGTGCGCCGATCACAGCCAGCAGGAAAACTGCCTCGGAGTAGGCAGCAAACAGGAAGAACGCGCAAGGGAACAGGCACAGGTACAGCACAGCCCGGCGGGCGGTAGCTACGTCGTATTCGCGTTCGGTCAGCCGGTACAACACCACCAGTGCCGCAAGCAGCGCGGCGTTCGAGACCAGGAGCGCGGCAGCAATCAGGTTGCCGAAGCACAGATAGCTCGCCGCGCGGATCAGGATTGGATAGCCGGGGTAGAAGGCGGCCGTGGCACTGCCGTGGTGGTAGCCAGTTTTGGCGATCGTCAGGAAAAAGCCGCTGTCTAGCCTGATCCAGCCAGTAATCGCATTCTGCCAGCCGTTGTGCGCCGCAACGTCTGCGCCGGTCCGGCCATTGTCGCCGGTGAGCCCCCAGGCTGTCGCGCTGAGCAAGAACAGCCCGACGCGCACGGCGAGGTAAACCGCGCCGCAGTAGCGCAGCGCGCTGAGCCACCCTCGCGAAGCCGCTGGGCTCTCCGTGACCGGCACGGTCAGGTCGCCACTGTGAGCGGCATCGAGGCTAGTGCTCACGATCACGTCCCCCACTAGGTCTGACGTCCTGGCGTCCCGGTGGGCAGGGTTGCCTGGCGGCTCGTAAGCCTCACCTGACAGGTCTGCGACGTTACGACGCGGTTGGGCGACGTTTGGGACCATACTGAGCTGCAGCGTGATGTAGCTGACAATCCGGGCACATCGCGCCGGCGCAAGGATACTCCCTCGCTGCCGGTCGTGGCAGAGGAAGCAGGAGAAGCAGCGGAAGCTAGCTGTCCAGGTACTCGTCCCTGAGCAGGCGGAGCCGGTTGAGGTGCTCTTCGAGGACGGCGACCCTGGCATCGGCGGCGTCGCGGACGCTCAGCTTGCCCGAGTCCTGGCTGGCGCGGATGTCGGCAAGCGCGGCATCGAGCCGGTCGCCTGCCTCGGTGACGAGCTGGTTGTAGACGGCGATGCGGCCGTCGTCCTGCATCCCGGTGTCGTCGCTCACCATGGCCACCTCACTGCGCTCCGGCGCCTAGCACGCAAGTATGCCCGCAAAACGGTAAGTGAACTCCTGCTGGCCTCTCCTTGATCACTGAAACGATATCGGTCGACCGAGCGGGTTCGCCGCAGGTAAACCGACCCTGGGGAACCATTCCGGCCGAACTTCGCCTACGATCAGCGCATGCCACCGCAGCGGCGTTTGGCGGGCACCGAGCCGCAGTTCCTCCAGGTGCAGACGACCACCGACTCGCGGGCCGAGGCGGTGGAGCTTGCCCAGGCCGCCGTCGAGGGACGGCTGGCCGCGTGCGCCCAGGTCGCGGGTCCGATCGCCAGCACGTACTGGTGGGAGGATGGACTGGAGAAGGCCGAGGAGTGGCTGATCATGCTGAAGCTGCCGGCGGACCGCTTCGACGCCCTGGCTGAGTTCCTGGCCGAACGGCACAGCTATGACGACCCGGAGATCATCGCGACGCCGATTGTCGCGGGCTCCCAGTCCTACCTCGACTGGCTGGCAGAGGAGACGAGGCCCCAGTGACAGACCGGCCCGGACAAGCAGACCCGCGGGACAGCGGGCTGTTCGGGCCTGGCTCGGTCACCTGGCGGGTGCTCAGCGAGCCGGTGATGTGGATAGCCGGGCTGCGGGCCATGTACCTGCAGGCCCTGCATCCGCGGGTGATGCTTGGCACCTGGCAGAACACGGCATTCGCCAAGCCGGACGAAGCCTGGGGACGGTTCACCCGGACTGTGGAATTCGTCCGGGTACGCACCTATGGCTCGACCGCCGAGGTCGAGCGCCTCGGCGCCCGGCTGCGCAAGGTCCATGCCTCGCTCCGCGGTGTCGACGACGACGGCCAGGAGTTCCGGCTGGACGAGCCAGAGCTGCTGCTATGGGTCCACTGCGGGGAAATCGGCTCATACGCCGAGATAGCGCGCCGCAGCGGCGTGCACGTCACGCCGGCTGAACTCGACGCCTTCGTCGACGAGCAGCGCCGTAGCGCGGCCGTGGTAGGTCTTGATCCGGCGCTAGCCCCGGCCAGCATGGCCGAGCTGGACGAGTACTACGAGCAGATGCGGCCGAGGCTGCGGGCGTCCGCCGAGGCCAGGCACGCGCTGCGGCTGTCGTTCACGCCCAGGCTGCCGCCGGCCCTCACGCCACTGCGTCTGATCGTGCCGCCGCTCAACGTGCTGGGTTACGCCAGCATGCCGCGCTGGGCGCGCCGGATGTACGGCACGCCGGCAATCGGCCTCACCGACGCGGCGATCACCCT
>DATHPF010000290.1:0-32064 GCA_035484155.1 Streptosporangiaceae bacterium | reverse complement strand
GTACTGTGCGCACCGGATGCGTGGCGCGGCGTACCGATCGGGGTACTAGGCGTCTGGTCAGGAATCCCACCCTGTCCCCTTCGTTCTTACCTCGGGGCTCTGAGCATGAAGGAGCAGCGGAGCTAGCGCAAGCCTCAGCGGCCCGACAAGGCCGATCACGAGGGCCGCGACCCAGCACCATGCAGCAGCCCTCAGCCTGGTCACCAAATCAGCCAGCCCACCTGGCTACTGGGCGGGCGTGATCGCCGCGCAGTCGCCGGGCCGACATGTGAGGCTTAGCCTGCCTGCTGACGAGATCCTACGAACGGACGGTGCCGCCATGGCGAGGCCGGTGGCCGACCTGCTCGCGGACTACCAGCCGCAGACTGAGCAGGAAGCTCACGACGTCGGCCGGATCCTGGAGATCCTGCGGACCGAGCCGGATCCGTGGTCGCGCGCGACGGCGCTGCACCTCACGGCATCGGCGCTGATCGTCCATCCCGGCACCGGCCGTGTGCTGCTGCGCTGGCATCAGCGCCAGCAGGCCTGGCTCCAGGTGGGCGGGCACGGCGACCCTGGCGAGGACGATCCGCTGGCCGTGGTGCTCCGCGAGGGCGCTGAGGAGACCGGCCTGGCCGACCTCGTTCCGTGGCCTGATCCTGCGCTGCGGCATGCGGTAATCGTGCCGGTGGCAGCCGGCCGCGGGGAGCCAGCACACGAGCACGCCGACCTGAGGTTCGTGCTGGCGACCGCGTCGCCGCTGGCCGTGCGGGCCGAGACCGCAGACGCGCCGCTCCGGTGGCTATCGACAGCGGAGGCAGCACGGCTGACGTCCAAGGCGAACCTCCGCGAGTCGCTGACCAGGCTGGAAGGACTGGAAGGCCCGGAACGGGCACGCTAGCCGCGCCGCCCAGCCGCCCGCGCAGTTGCTGGCCCCGGCGATTCAGGCCGTGGCCAGGCGATAAGCCGAGCGTGCAGTGTCGGCCCAGATGGCGACCTGCTCGGGCTCGCTGAGCTGGCGAGTGAGCTCGGCCGCTGCTGCTACGACGTCGGCGTAGCTGGCGCTGAGCGTGCAGACGGGCCAGTCCGACCCGAACATCAGTCGCGTCGGACCGAAGGAATCCAGGGCCAGGTCGACATAGGGCCGCAGGTGCTCGACCGGTGGTCCTGGCGCATCCGGGCCACCCGGGCGACCGGGCACGCTCAGGATCCCCGAGAGTTTGCAGACCGTGTTCGGCAACGCGGCGAGCTCCCGGAACGGCGTCGCCCACGATTCATCTAGCTCGGGCCCGGCCTCGACGTCCACGTTGCCCAGGTGATCGAGCACGAACGTCAGTTCTGGCAGGCTAGCTGCGGCCCGGACCGCGCTGGGCAGCTGGCTGGGCTGCAGGACGAGATCGAAGCTCAGGCCGGTCGCGGCGAGTGCGGCCAGGCCGCGGCGTACGTCCGGTCTGTCGAGCCAGTCAGCATCAGGTTCGGTGAGCAGCGGATGGCGAACGCCGGCCAGATACTCGCCGCCTGGCAGCGCGCGAAGTGCCTCGAGCGCCCCGGCGACCCCTGGAGCCGTCAGATCGGCCCACCCGACCACAGCCGCGACCAGTGGATGATCGCGTGCCAGGGTCAGCAGTTCTGGCGTCTCGCCGGGCTCGGTGATGGTCTGGACGACGACGGTGCTGACGACGCCAGCGGCAGCCGCCTGCGGCGCGAGCTCGGCGATCGAGAACACTCGCCGGAGGCCTGCCAGTGCCTCGTCGCTGTCGAGCCACGGCTGCGCATGCGCTGCCGGGTCCCAGACGTGCTGGTGGGAGTCGACGATCGGCACGTCCACTGGCAAGCCACTGACTGGCGCGGGCACCGAGTCAGTAGCCAAGGTCGTCGAGTTGCCGGTGGAGATTGCCGCGCGGACCCTGATACAGCTCGCCCGTGGCGCCAGCCTGGGGGTCGGCCGCGGGCTTGGCCGGTGCTTGCTTGGCCGGTGCTGGCTGGCCGCGTGCAGGCCCAGTGACGGCCGCTCCTGGGGCCACAGCTGTCGTGGCCGCCCCCGCTGTGGCGGCCTGCTTGCGGGCTGCGCGCGCGCTGCGGTCACGGAAGAGCCAGCCGCCGACCACGCCTGCGACCAGCCCGCCTATGTGGGCCTGCCAGCCGATGCCAGCGTGCGGCAGCAGCACGGTGAACTGGTAGGCGAAGCACAGCGCCATGACGGCGCCGATCAGGATGTCGATGCCGTGGCGGTCGAAGAAACCCCGGACCAGGATGTAGCCCAGATAGCCGAAGACCACTCCGCTGGCGCCGACGCCGTTCGAGTGCGGGTCGCCAAAGAACCAGGCGGCGAGCCCGCTGACGACGATGACCATGGCGGTCAGCCCGAGGAAGCGGACAACGCCGCGGTAAGCCGCCAGGAACCCGAAGATGAAGAGCGGGCCGGAGTTGCTCTCGATGTGCGTCCAGCTGACGTGCAGGAAGGGCGCCGTCACGATATCCGGCAGGCTGGCCAACTCGCGCGGCCGGATCCCGTAATTGTTGGTGAGCTGATAGTGATCAAACGCGTTGGCAACCTGGATTATCCAGAGAATGGCCAGGAAAGCGACCATGACGAAGAGCGCCTTGCGCGCCTCGGCCAGCACAGATTCGGCGTCTGAGGCGCCAAGCGCCCAGGCGCGATGCCGGGGGGTGGTCATGCTTCACGTCCCTGCCCTTGATGCCACTGACGCCGTGGCATGGCTGACTCTGATGACAAGCTAGCCGCACCGAAGGCGTGCGCGGTAGGCGAACGTGAGCGGTCGGGCTGGGTCGACCGACATGTCGGCCGAAAATGTGCCCGGGTCGTGGACGACACGCCGGCCGGCCGGCGTGTCGCCGCGCCAGGGACTGGTGAGCTGTGATCACAGCTCACCAGTCATTACGCCGAGTAATTGTTACGGTACGTATTGCCAAGCTGTGATCTGCGCGACACCAATCGCGGCTTTCCGGCACAGCTTTTTCGGCGGAAACGCTTTGTCAGTGGGTCCAGTTCTGGCAACGTTAACCGGCGACAGTCCTGGGACTAATGCGAGCGTGCTCTGTTCATGATCGGGACGCCGCCTGCTGATGACCCGGCTGTCGTGCGACTCGCTGCCCTGTGCCGCAGCGGTCCGCGTGCCGGGCGTTCCGCCTGGCGCGCATGGCCGACGGAAGGACCGCATTGTCACAGCACCGAAGGCGACCGCCTGCCAAGCGCCCAAAGCGCAGGCGGGTGGGAGTCTTCATGGTCACTGCCGCAGCGGCGACCGTCGTCGTCGTTGCGATCGCTTTGCTCGTGGTCGCAGGCCGTCCTGGCTCAGCGACAGATCCACTAGGCGCAGCGGTGGCCCAGGTATCGAGCGGTCGGCAGGGGATGAAGCTCGAGGCAGAACGCCAGCAGGTCATTCTCCAGGACGCGGCTACGCAGGCGTTCAGCGTGACGAGTGCGCCGAAAATCAGCACTGCTCCGCCGCCGCAGTCGTCCACTGGCAGTAGCGGCGGCGGCGGTTCCTCGCTCGTGCCGAGCGGTCCGCCGCCGGACCCGTCATCCGCCCGCGGCATCGCCTACAACATGCTGGCATCGTTTGGCTTCAGCACAGATCAGTTCGGCTGCCTGAACGACCTGTGGACCCAGGAGAGCAACTGGGTATACAACGCGGAGAACGCGAGCGGCGCCTACGGGATACCGCAGGCCCTGCCGGGCTCCAAGATGGCCAGCGCCGGGGCCGACTGGCAGACTAATCCGGCGACGCAGATCAAGTGGGGCCTTGGCTATATCAAGAGCATCTACGGGACCCCCTGCGGCGCCTGGTCCCACGAGGAAGCTGACGGCTGGTACTAACCGGTTTCTGTCGCCACAGGGTCGGCATCCCGATCTCGAACGCGGCGGTCGAGCCCATGGGCGCCGCCGTGCACCGATGCCAGACGTCTCCCAGCGGCAACTCGAGTCACGTGGTCTTCGGGCTCGTCGACGGCGACCGTGACGCCGTCGCCGACGCTGAGGCTGACGGCTTCTTCGTCGTCGGCGTCGGTGTCGGTGTCGGCTTCTTCGTCGTCGGTGTCGGTGTCGGTGTCGGTGTCTTGGTCGGTGTCTTCGTGGGCGTCGGTGTCGGTGTCTTCGTCGGCGTCTTCGACGGTGACGGCGAGCGACTCGGGCTCGGTGACGACGACCTCGGACTGCGCGTGGCGTTCGGCGGGATGGCACCGGGATTGCCTGCGTTCGCGCTGCTCGCGCCCGTCGATGGCGTGGGAGCTGGCAAGCCCGCTGCTGGCGTGCTGCCGCTCTGTTGACTGGACGGACTGGGGCTGTGCTGCGCCGAGCCGGGGCCGAGCACCACCGGGCTGATGATCGCCTGCGAACTTGGGCTACGAGAGTAGATGCCCCAGACGACGAAGGCAGTCAGTGCGATCGCGGCGACGCCAGCGGCTGCCACCAACATCTTCCAGCGGGCAGAAGCTGGCCCGGCGGCGCCGCCTCGCCACCGGAAGCCCAGCCAGTCATCGCCGTCTGAGCCGCCCGTACCCGAGTCGCCGCCTGAGCCGCCGCTGCCTGAGCCGCCCGTGCCTGAGCCGCCCGTGCCTGAGCCGCCCGTACCTGCGCCGCTACTGCCTGGGCCACTGCCTGAGCCGCCTGGGCTCGTGCCAGCGTTACCGTCAACCGCGCGGTTGCTGCCAGATCCGCGTGCGGACGGCTTCAGCGGCTCCCACAGGACCGGGCCGTAGCCTGCCTGCTGACCTCCGAGAAGCGGTCCGGCTCCGGGCGCGGCGGGGTCCGGCATAGACAAGGCGGCGAAGACGGGCGGATCAAGGAAGGGCACGCGCGGGTCAGTTGACCCCGGCGCCTCCGTCGTCGCAGCGAGCGTGGTCGCAGTCGGCGGGGCCTCGCGAATAATCTGGCCGGGCACGGCGTCCGGCCACGGTGACCTGGCGTCTTCCCTGGCCGCCGTCGCCGACTCAGCTAGCAGGAGGGCGGCGGTCGTGGCGTTGGGCCTAGTGCCGGGATCGCGGCTGAGCAGCGCGTCGATCACGGGGCCGAGCGGGCCAGCCGACGGCGCCTGCGGTGCGTCTTGCGTCGCGACTCGGGCTGAAATGGCAGTAGCTCCGCCGAGCCGGTCAAACGGACCGCGGCCCTCAACCGCCGCGTACAGCGTGGCGCCCAGCGACCACAGATCCGATGCCGGTGTCGCCGCACCGCCGCGGACGCGCTCCGGCGCGGTGAATCCAGGCGTGCCGACCACCATGCCGGCCTGAGTGTTGCCGGGGTCCTCCGCGAATTTCGCGATGCCGAAGTCGGTGAGTACCACCCGGCCATCGTCGGTGACCAGCACGTTACTGGGCTTGACGTCCCGGTGCAGCACGCCGGCTGCGTGCGCACTGGCCAGCGCTCCGACCAGGGTGGCGCCGAGCTCGGCGGCCTGGAGCGGCGTCAGCGGGCCGCGCTCGATGATGACCCGGTCCAGTGAGCGCGCGTGGACGAGCTCCATCACAATCCAGGGACTGCCGTCCTCTTCGACGACATCGAACACCGTCACCACAGCGGGATGACTCAGCCTGGCCGCGGCCCGTGCCTCACGCAGCGTCCGCTGGTAGATGTTTTCTGCCTCGGCAGCGGACGCACGCGCCGTGATCTGGACTTCCTTCACCGCGACATCGCGGGCGAGCAACTCGTCGCGGCCGCGCCACACGATGCCCATCGCGCCACGCCCGATTTGCCCCTGCAGGCGATAACGGCCCGCAATCAGCCGGCCGCTACCCATAACTGCATGCATGCCGGGACCCTATCTGGAGCCGACGCTCAGTGTCCTGTGAGCAGGATGAGAAATTGACGACGTGACACTAGCGTTTGCGGGGGCCCCGTCGTTACTGGCCGGCCGGTCCGTGTGGCCTGGCCATGGCCGCGACATCGAGGGCCTCGTCCAGCTGTTGCTGGCTGATCTCGCCGCTGGCCACATGGCCGCGCGCTATCACGACGTCCCGGATGGTCGCGCCGGTCGCCAGGGCCTCGTGGGCGACGGCTGCGGCCGCCTCGTAGCCGATGTACGGGTTGAGCGCGGTGACGATCGCAGGTGAGGATTCGGCGTTGCGGCGCAGCCGCTCGACGTCGGCGGTGATGCCGGACACGCACTTGTCCGCCAGCGCCGTGGCAGCCGCGGCTAGCAGCCGGATCGACGACAGCAGGCCGCGGCCGATCACAGGCATCATCACGTTCAGCTCGAAGTTGCCGGCCGCGCCACCGAATGCGACCGCCGCGTCGTTGCCGATGACCTGCGTGCAGACCTGGCAGACAGCCTCACAGATGACCGGGTTGACCTTGCCCGGCATGATCGAGCTACCGGGCTGGAGGTCAGGGATCCGGATCTCGGCTAGCCCGGTCCGCGGTCCGGACCCCATGAGCCGAAGGTCGTTGCAGATCTTGTACAGGCTGACCGCTATGGTCTTGGCGACGCCGCTGGCGGCAACCAGGCCGTCACGGGCACCGGCAGCCTCGAAGTGGTTGGGCGCCTCGGTCAGCGGCAGCCGCATATCGGCGGCGAGGTGGTCGATCACCCCGACCGCGAAGCCGGCCGGCGCGTTCAGCCCGGTGCCGACGGCGGTGCCGCCAAGCGGCAGTTCGCCGACGTCCGGCAGGACATCACGGGCCCGCTGGACGCCGTGCCGCACCGCCGCCGCGTACCCGCCGAACTCCTGGCCGAGCATGACGGGTGTGGCATCCATCAGGTGCGTGCGGCCGCTCTTGACCACGTTGGTGAAGTCAGCCGCCTTGGCGTCGAGGGCATCGGCGAGATGGCTGAGCGCGGGGATCAGCGACATCACGATCAGGCGGGTCGCCGCCAGATGGATCGCAGACGGGAACACGTCGTTGGACGACTGAGACGCGTTCACGTGATCGTTCGGGTGGACCGGATACCCAAGAGCACGGCTGGCCAGCGTCGCGATGACCTCGTTGGCGTTCATATTCGACGAGGTCCCCGAGCCAGTCTGGAACACGTCGATCGGGAACTGGTCGTCATATCGTCCGCGCGCCACGTCGGCCGCGGCGTCGTGAATCGCGCGCGCCATGTCCGCAGTCAGCACGCCGAGCTCGGCGTTCACGAGGGCCGCCGCGCCCTTGATCGACGCGAGCGCGCCGATCATGTCGCGCGACAGCGGCTCGCCGGAAATCTCGAAGTTCTGCACGGCCCGCTGGGTCTGCGCGCCCCACAGCGCATCGGCCGGGACCGCGACCTCGCCCATTGAGTCATGCTCGATGCGCAGGCCCCGCGGTGCGCCGGTCGCTGGCGGGCTGTCAGTCATGAGTCCCTCAGCTCGGTCCCGAGCCGATCGTCAGCAGCGGCGCCGTTGGCGCAGTTACGTCGGCGAAGAAGTCGTTGCCTTTGTCATCGACCACAACGAAGGCGGGGAAGTCGCGGACCTCGATCCGCCACACTGCTTCCATGCCCAGCTCGGGGTACTCCAGCACCTCGACCTTGGTGATGCAGTCCTGGGCGAGCTTGGCGGCGGCACCGCCGATCGAGCCGAGATAGAAGCCACCGTGCGCCTCGCAGGCTGCGGTCACGGCAGCGGATCTGTTCCCCTTGGCGAGCATCACCAGCGATCCGCCCGCCGCCTGGAACTTAGCTACGTAGGAGTCCATCCGCCCGGCCGTGGTCGGGCCGAATGACCCGGATGCATAGCCCGCGGGCGTCTTGGCCGGCCCGGCGTAGTACACCGCGTGGTCACGCAAGTAGGAGGGCATGGGCTGGCCGGCGTCGAGGAGCTCGTTGATCTTGGCGTGAGCGATATCGCGGGCGACCACCATCGGCCCGGTCAGGGCTAGCCGCGTCTTCACCGGATACCGGGAGAGCTCGGCCCGGATCTCGCTCATCGGCCGGGACAGGTCGATCCGGACGACGTCGCTGTCAAGCTCGGTCTCTGCGGTGTCCGGAAGATACTGCGCGGGGTCAGTCTCGAGGCGTTCGAGGAAGACCCCGTTCCCGGAAATCTTTGCCTTTGCTTGTCGGTCCGCGGAACAGGAGACCGCGATCGCAACCGGACAGGAGGCGCCGTGGCGGGGCAGCCGGATGACGCGGACGTCGTGGCAGAAGTACTTGCCGCCGAACTGCGCGCCGATGCCTGCCCGGCGCGTGATCTCGAGCACCTGCTGCTCCAGCTCGAGGTCGCGGAAGCCGTGCGCGTCCATCGAACCGGTCGCGGGCAGCGCGTCCAGATACTTGGCCGACGCGTACTTAGCCGTCTTGAGCGCGAACTCGGCGCTGGTGCCGCCGATGACGATGGCCAGGTGATACGGAGGGCAGGCGGCCGTGCCGAGTGACCGTATCTTCTCTTCCAGGAACGTGGCCATTCGTGCCGGGCTCAGCACTGCCTTCGTCTCTTGATAGAGGTAAGACTTGTTGGCCGAGCCGCCGCCCTTGGCCATGAACAAGAATCGGTACTCCGCGCCAGCCGTCGCGTAGAGCTCGATCTGGGCGGGCAAGTTGCTACCGGTGTTGCGCTCCTCCCACATCGTGAGCGGTGCGAGCTGGGAGTAGCGGAGGTTCAGCTTGGTGTAGGCGTCGTAGACGCCGCGGGCGATGTGCTCCTCGTCCCGGCCGTCGGTCAGGACCTGCTGACCGCGCTTGCCCATGACGATCGCGGTGCCCGTGTCCTGGCACATGGGCAGCACGCCGCCCGCCGCGATGCAGGCGTTCTTGAGCAGGTCGCCGGCGACAAACTTGTCATTGGCGCTCGCTTCCGGGTCGTCCAGGATCGAGCGCAGCTGCCTGAGGTGCGCGGGCCGCAGCAAGTGCGCAATGTCGTGCATGGCTGCGGCAGTGAGGTCGGCCAGGACGCCCGGCTCGAGGTGGAGGAACTCCCGTCCGAATGCCCGCTGCACGCTGATGCCGTCGGTCGTGAGCAGCCGGTACTCGGTATCGTCGGCGCCCGTTGGCAGCATGTCGGTGTAGGAGAACTCGGGCATACAGGCACATCCTTGTGGCCGGCTGTTGACTCACTCATCATATTTCGCGGTGACCGCCGATCCGCCGCCAGCCGGTGACGCTACCCGGCGGCGCCCGGGTACTGCCGTGCTGCGCGCCCGGCGCCACGGGCCGAGTTCAGCGGTGTCGCGACCCGGTACGCGGTGACGAACGCGACTGCCGCCGCCGCGATTGTCACGAAGCCGCCGTAACTCCAGCCGACATCTTCGAAGCCAGTCGACGGCTTGATAACGGCCGCGAGGATCGTCAGCACCAGCGCGAGGCCGGTCGCGACCAGCAGAATTTGCTCCGGGCTCGGCACGTTGCCGGGCACCTTGCTGATGGCGTCGCGGGCCACGAGCACGATAAGCGCAATGATCGTCAGCGCGAATACGAACCAGACATAACCATGTGCGCTCGGGCCGTCGGCACTGACGACTTGTGAGCCCCCGTTGAGTTGCCCGGTGCCGCTGAACCAGGGCATGAACAGGGCCACCAACAGCACGATCAGGCTCGTCCCGATGAGCAGGTCGCTGCCGGTCCAGCCGACAGCTGAGGGACCCGGAGGCGTGAACTCTGGATACAGCGACGTCTCACCAGTCATCTGGGCCTCCACTTTGGCTCGCTGGTATCGCTGCGATTTTAGTCCCGTGAGTCCCGATTAGCAGCTATACGTGCATCACGCGTATGTGCGACGGGGCTGCCGCCGCGGTTGCAGCGGCAGCCCCGCCCGAGTCCGGGATGCCTGGGTGCGAGGTCCTTGCGGGCCCAGAGAACGCCTAGAGAACCTCGGACTCCAGGAACTCGGCTTCGAGCGCGTCGGCCGTGATGACGTCCGGCTCGCCTCGCTCCGCCGGGCTGGCCGGAGCGCCTGGCTGGCGGATCCGGATGGCGACCGCGATCACGATCAGCGCGATCGCGTCGAAGATCGCAGCCGCCGTGAAGGCCGCCGCCATCCCGTGCACCCGCACGTGCTGTACCTGGGCCGCGGCGCTTGCCCCGAGGATCGGGTGCCGGGCTGCCGCGCGGCTCGCGGTGCCGTAGATCGTGACCAGTATGGCCAGCCCGAGGGCGCCGCCGACCTGCTGCATCACGTTGACCATGCTGGCTCCGGCGCCGGACTCCCGCGGCGGGATGCCCGCCAGCGATGCCATGGTGAGCGGCACGAAGACCACGCCCATACCGAGCCCGAGCAGCAGCATCGGGATCAGCACTCCAGGGAAGTAGCCCGTGCCGGTTGTGAGCTGGCCGAGCCAGGCCATGGCGGCGACCACCGGCAGCAGGCCGGCGATCATCAGTGGCTTCGGGCCGTATCTGGCTACCAGCCTTGGCGCCAGCCGCGAGGTGCCGAACAGGGCGGCCGTCATCGGGATGAAGGACAGGCCTGCCTTGAGCGGGCTGAAGCGAAGCACCTCCTGGACGAACTGAGTCAGGAAGAAGAACGACCCGAACATCCCGGCCACCAGCAGCAGCCGCGCCACGTAGGACGCTGAACGGCTGGCGTCGCGCAACAGCCACAGTGGCGTGATCGGCTGGCTGGTCCTGGTCTCGATCAGCACGAAGGCGGCGAGCAGGATGACAGCCGCGGCGAACGAGCCGAGTGAGACTGTGGCGGTCCAGCCGTGCGAGGCCACGCTGATGAACCCGTACACCAGCGCGGACATCCCGGCGGTCGAGGTGACTGCACCGGCGGCGTCGAACCGGCCGCCCTGGCGCTGCGAGGCCGCTAGCAGGCGCGGTGCCAGCGCGACGACCGCGATGCCGATGGGCACGTTGATGAAAAAGACCCAGCGCCAGGATGCCAGCTGCGTGATCAGGCCGCCCAGGACCAGTCCCAGGGACGAGCCGCCCATCGTCACCGCGGTGAAGATGCTCAGGGCCCGGACCCGGTCCCGGCCCTCAGGGAAGCTCCCGACAATCGCTGCGAGCACGGCAGGCGAAGCGATCGCGCCGCCGGCGCCCTGGACGGCGCGCGCCGCCAGCAATTCTGCGGACGAGGTCGCGAGGCCGCCGGCGAGGGAAGCGAGGGTGAAGATAACCAGGCCGGCCATGAAGGCCTGGCGCCTGCCGAGTATGTCGCCGGCCCGGCCACCCAGCAGCAGCAGGCCGCCGAAGGTCAGCGCGTAGGCGTTGAGCACCCAGGACAGGCTGGTCGCGGACAGGTGCAGGCCCGTTGCCATCGACGGCAGCGCGACGTTCACCACCGTCATGTCCAGAACGATCATGAGCTGAGCGCACAGCACTACGGCGAGGGTGATGTTCCGGCGGTCGCGCTGAGGGGCGCCCGAGCCGGAACTAGTGAGCGAAGGAGAAGCGAGCGAAGAAGACATTGTTCCTTCCAGGAACAGGCTGAAGCGGACCGCCAGGGCGTTGGCTGCCGTGGCCGAGAGGGCTGAAGTCGATCCGCCAGGGCCGGTCGTTGCCTTGGCCTGGCGGCTGGAGTGAGCTAAGCTCTATGTGGAGGATCCCTCCGGTAACTATACGGAGGCTGCCTCCGCTTTGCAACTCGATATCTGCTGGAGTTAGTGATGGGCGCTGCCGAGCCGGTCAGCCAGGCCGGACAGTCAAAGCGGGCTGACGCGCGCCGCAACTACGAGCGGCTGCTGTCCGCGGCGGCCGCAGCGTTCGCCGAGCACGGTGCCGACGACGTATCGCTCGAGGAGATCGCCCGCCGCGCGGGCGTGGGCATCGGCACCCTGTACCGGCACTTCCCGGCCAGGCAGGCGTTGCTAGAGGCGGTCTACAAGGATCAGGTCGACGGGCTCGACACGCTGGGCGCCAAGTTGCTCGCCTCGGAGTCGCCCGGCGACGCGCTCGGGGAATGGATACGCGCGTTCGTCGCGTTCGGCCGGACGAAGCGCAGCCTGAGTTCGGCGCTGGTCCAGACCATCGGCAAGAACTCCGAGCTGATGTCGGCGTGCAGCATGATCCTGCGCGGCCGGACCGATGAACTTCTGAGCCGCGCCCAGGAGGCCGGCGAGGCGCGCCCCGAGGTGCAGTACGGCGACATTTTCCGGCTCGCGCACGGCCTGATCATGGCGACCGAGAACGAGCCGTCTGACCCTGAGCAGCCCGAACGCTTGCTGTCGCTTGTTATCGGCAGCGTGCTGACGCCGTCGCACTAGCTAGTCGCCTGAGCCCAGTGCTGCTGGCGGACTGACCGGCGAGCCCATCGCCGGTGAGGGGCGGCTTTGTGCAGACTGGAATGTCAGTGAGATTCCCGGGTAGCAAGCACCGCGCCGGGTGGCCGGTCGCCGCCTGGCTCAGACTGGGTGCGAGTCCGGCCATCCGGACCAGCCGCGACGGTGAGGACACAGAGCAAAATGAGCAGCTTCCCCGAGCAGGGTCCCTATCCCGAGCAGGCTGGTGTCCTGGAGCCTGGCGCTCACACGGCGCAGGTCTACGGCAGCGTGGACGTGGCGGAGGCGTCTCGGCAGCTAGAGCTTGCCGCCCATGACATCGCTGTCGCCGCCAGCTGCATCGGCCTGGGCGACCTGGACGAGGCGCACACGAACGTGATCACGGCCCGCGCGGCTGCGGACGCCGCCGAGGAGATCCTTCGTGTCGTGCTGGGCAGCGAGCTCGGCAGCTCCTTGTAAGCGGTTGCCGAGCGCAGTTCCGGCCGCCGCGAGGCGAGCCCGTCAGGCAAGCTTGCGAGCTGCCGGATCCGGCTGCCGGGCCAGATCAGGAAAATCGGCCATAAGCCGCTCCTCGGCGTCGGAAACCGCGCGCTGGCTGGCGGCCACGGCGTCCCGTGCACTGGTCAGCCACTGCCGCGCCTGCTCTAGCCGCGCCGTCGTCTCGGCGACTTCATGCCGTAGCTCAGCGTCGTCAGGTTGCAGGTACGCGGCGCCCGGATCCAGGTAGGTCACGCCAGCGTCGGCCCGAGCAGCGGTCTCAGCAGGCGCGGGGCCTCCCGCCGACGGGACCTGCTGCCGGGCTGCGGTCAGCCGTGCCAGTTTGGCCGTGAGTCGCTGCATCTTCTGCTCGGCGTTGTCCATCGAGGCCTGATCCCTGGCGGCCTGGCGGAGTGTTTCGCTCAGCGCGTGATTGTCATCGGACAGCAGCCGCTCGGACGCTGGCGAGTGACGCGGGAAGAACAACAGGAAGAGCGCGGCCCACCCCACTGCGGCCGGCACAGCGTCACGCGACGCGTCAAGCGCTGTACCCCAGTGGTGCAACGAGATATCGCGGATGAGCGCCGCCGCGAAGAGCCCGGTTGTCGTGATCGTGAACACCAGCAGCAGGCCAATCAGCAGCCACTTCCACCACGGCCGGCGCCTCGTCGCGGCGAGCCTCGCCCGGTGGGCGATCACGGCGGTGGGCTTGCCGGTGGACCTGCCGGGGAGCGCCTGCGGGAGCCGGCCGGATCCCGCCGCCGGCCGAGCGTGCTGCGCCACTTCGGCCGCTGCCGGCTCTTCGTCACTGATCACAGGCGCCTGCCAAAGCTGGAAACAGCTACAGGTTCGACCTCCGCTACGGAATCTAACCGCGAACGGCAGGGATTACTCGCCGCCAGGCGGGTTAGTTCCGCCGTGGATCTGGCAACCGCCAGGCGGCGCACACTGTCAAGATCGCGGTGTATTTCTAGTGACATATGGCATCGAAGCGCCCAGCCGATTGGCTATCGTGACGCTCAGATTGCGATTCAAGGGGGCAGCAATGACAGAGATGAGCGACGGGCCTGCGCCCGTCGGCGGCCCGGATCCCGATGCTGTGGTGAGCCTAGAGCCGGAGCCAGGACCAGACGAGCCTGAGGAGCCGGCCGAGGAGCCCGGCGAGCCTGCGGAGGAGCCGGAGGTGCCGGCCGAGCCCGAGGAGCCGGCCGAGCCCACTGAGAGGCCGGCGGCGCGCCCGAACTTGTGGTAGCCCGACCGTTGCCGTTCCCGCCGGACGAGCTGCGCGGCGCCCCTGCCGGCACTGGGCCTGCGGGCACTGCGCCTGTCGGCACTGTGCCTGCCGACACTGTGCCTGCCGACACTGGGCCTGCGGACGGATTCTGGCGAGAATTCGCGCCTTACTACGGCCAGGAGCCGTTCGAGACCGACGATCCCCCGCCGGACCTGGCAGTGAGCAGCGCGGATCTGTTCCGGCTGCTGATCCGGGCAGCGGCGGACCGCGGTCCCGGGCCGGCGACTCCGCAAATCCGGTTCCACATCGGCCAGCGGCAGGTCATCGCGGATCTTGACGACTACGTGCCGGTCGTGGCGGACGGTTCGATCGATGGCTACCTGGCCCGGATGGAGCACGAGCTCGGCGGCGAGCCTTACCTGCTGGTGGTCGAGCGCGGCCACGTTTCCAGCCGGAAGATCTGGAAACAGGCGGCGTCGTTTCTAAACGGCCTGTACGGGGCTACCGGCGCCGTGCCAGGCAGCGTAGACGTTGAAGTGTTCGTCGGCCGTTACCCGTACACGATGCCGGGGATCCATCGAGAGCGATCCGGGGTTTTCGTATCCATGGCGCAGGGCGCTAAAGACATCCTGGTCTGGCCGCCGCAGGCGACTGGACTGCCGCTCGGCTCAGCGCGCTATCAGGAGGCGACCGCGGGTGCCCGCCGACTGCGTTGCGCGCCAGGCCGGCTGGTCTACTGGCCGCCGATGCACTGGCATCTCGGGGAGAGCCCAGGGCAGGGAACTGCGGGGCTGCATATTGCCGTCCTCGACGATGCGCTGACCGTGCGTGACCTGCTGACTGACGCCCGCGAGCTTGACGCTGAAGTCGCACCGCGCTTCGGCCCGGCGTGGTCGGCGTGGTCGACGTCGTCGGCGGCCGGGTCGCACGAGCTCGCCCTGCCGCTGGAGCTTGACGCCGCCGTCGAGTCCGTCGTCACCGCGTACGCTGACCGGGCCGTCGTCCGCGACAGGCTCGTCGCCGGCTGGCTTCGCCGGCGGACAGCGCTGGGCTTCCCGGCCGTACCACCCCCGCGCAGGGTGACACTGGCCCCGGACCACGTGCTCACGCGAGACGGCGTCCATCCGATCATCGTGGCGAGTCGGGACGCGGCGACGTCATGGTTGGCTGCCGACGGGCGTGTCGGATACGCGCGGTCGGTGCCGAGCCTGGTTCCGCTCATCGACCGGCTCAATTCCGGGCGGCCGATCACCGTCGCCGCGGCGCTCGACCTGACTGCCGCGCCGCTCGATCGCGACGTGGTGATGCGGGTGCTGACGCTACTGGCTAGCTGGCAGGCGCTGGCGACCAGCGCGATGGCTCAGGCGGCGCCTCCGGCGGCTGCGGCGCCTGCGGCGACTGCGGTGCCTGCGGTGCCTGGTGCGGAACTCTCTGCGGGCCCGGTGTGAGCTGCTCGAGCTTGGACAGCACACGCGAGTGGCGCTGCCACGGATGCTCGTTGCGCTGCTGGCGGCGGGCGTATTCGACCAGTTCCAGCCACGTGGCGCGGGCGGCCGCGGCGTCTCCGCTCGCGAGATAGGCGTCGCCGAGGCTCTCCAGGATGTGCGGCGGGCGGACCGGGATGCCCGCCTGGCTGCACCTGGCCAGCGCCGCCAGGAAGCAAGCGATCGCGTCGTCACTCTGGCCGAGGTCGGCGTGGATGCGGCCGAGCGTGGCGAGCGCGTCGACGTGCCCAGTCATGTGGCCGATCTCGATGTTGAGTTGCAACGCTGTGGCGCAGTAGTCCCTGGCCGTCTCCAGGTCCCCCAGCGCGAGGTGGTGATTGCTCAGATCCGCCAGCGCGCGCGCCTCACCGGTCCGGTCGCCGGCCGAGTAGAACCAGTCAAGCGCCTTGCTGGCATGTGACAGCGCGATCGCCACGTCGTCGGCGACGTGGTCGGACTGCAGTTCCCGCCGGGATCGGTACACAGTGGAGAACGCCAGATGCACCGACGCCTGCGCGGCCGGATCGTCGGCCGCCTGGAAATGCGACATTGCCTGCCGCAGATAGCCGATCGCATCGGCATAGGCACCGTTGATCCGGCTCCGCGTCCCGAGGCTGAAGAACACGCGGCCGAGTGCGCCGTCCTCCCCGAGCCTGGTCGCGGCCCTGAGCGCCACGCTGTCCAGGCTTGCCCAGTCGCGGGACCGTCCCACTGCGCGGAAGTACTGCGTCATCGTGCACGGGATCTGCCACGCGTAGCCATCCGCGCCGGAGGACTCGGCCAGCGTGGCCGCTGCGATCAGCACCTGATGCTCGGCCCGGAACCAGCCGATGGCGCTGAACGTGGTCTCAATCCGCTCGGCCGTAACCGCCGGGTCTGCCAGCGGCGGCAGATCCGGCAGCGGCAGGTCCTCGTCGAAAATCAACGCTCCAGCAGGCCTGGCCGTGTACAGGTAGTGGTCCAGGAGCCGCCGGACTGCCACGCTGCGGTCCGTTCTTTCTTCGGTGCTTGCGGCCTGCTCCGCCGCGTAGGCGCGGAGCAGGTCGTGAAACGCATACCGGCCCGGAATATCGGCGGAGATCAGGCTCGCCCCGGCCAGCTCGGCCAGCAATCGCTGCGTCTCCTGCACTGTCAGGCCGGCCAGGCTGGCCGCGGCCGCGGCGGTGAAGTCGGGGCCAGGGTGCAGGCCGAGGAGGCGGAACAGCCTGGCGGCGTCGGCGCTGAGCTGGCTGACAGACCAGGAGAAGACAGCGCGGACGCTCGTCGTGGCGTCGCCGATGTCGAACGCGTCTAGGCGGTCGTGCTCGCTGCTCATCTGGGCGGCAAACGACGCAAGCGGCACGGCCGGGTTGGCCGCCGCTCGAGCCGCCGTGATCGCCAGCGCCAGGGGCAGGCGCGCACACAGCAGGATGAGTTTCGAGGTCGCCGCTGGCTCGGCGGCCAGCCGGTCCAGGCCAAGCCGAGTGGCGAGCAGAGCCTCGGCCTCGGCCTGGCTCACGAGCCCGAGCGGAATGGTGACGGCCCCGTCGGTGATGCTCAGGCCCGTCATTGCCGACCGACTCGTCACGATGACGAGGCAGCCAGGCGACGCGGGCAGCAGCGACCGGACCTGCTCGGGGTCCCTGGCGTTGTCGAGCAGGATCAGCAGCCGGCGATCGGCGAGCATCGTCCGGTATAGAGCTGCCTGCACGTCCGGAGACTCCGGAATCTCCGTGGGCGGGACGCCAAGCGCCTCCAGGAAGCCCCGAATCGCGTCGCCGGGCATGAGCGGGATCCCGCCCGGGTCGTAGCCGCGCAAGTTGACATACAGCTGACCGTCAGGGAATTGCCCCGCAACGTCGTGGCCCCAGCGCAACGCAAGGGCAGTCTTGCCGATGCCGCCGGTGCCGCTGATCGCGCTGATGACCACAGTGCCGCTCGGCGCATCCTGGCTCAGCAGGCCGTCGAGCTGCTCGAGCTCGGGCTCACGGCCGACAAAGTGCCGAACGCCAGCGGGTAGCTGACGTGGCACACTCGGGCCGACGCTAGCCCGGCCCCCGGGAATCGGTGCCGCGAGCGAGGGATCGGCGTGCAGGATCTTGTCCTGGAGCTGCTTAAGGTCAGGGCCGGGCTCGACGCCGAGCTCGGCCCTGAGCGCGCGCCAGCCCTCCTGGTAGCAGGCAAGCGCCTCGCCTTGCCGGCCCGACCGGTACAACGCCAGCATCAGCTGCCCGCGCAGCTGCTCGCGGAGCGGATGCTGAGCGACGAGGTCGGCGAGTTCGATAGCAAGCTCGGCGTGGCGGCCCGCCGCGAGCGCCGCGTAACCGTAGTCCGCGTGCACGGCGAGCCGTTGCTCATCCAGGGTCGCTGCCTCGGCGGAGAGCCGGTCAGTGATGTCGGCCACGTCGGCGAGAGCCGGACCATGCCAGAGGGCGAGTGCTTGGCTCAGGGTGCTGGCTGCAGCCTCGGCATCTCCGCGTCGGGCCGCCTCGCGGCCGCGGGCCGCCAGTGCGGTGAACACGGCCACGTCAGACTCCTCGGGACCGAGCGTCAGCTGGTATCCCGGCGGGCGCGTGACCAGTCGAGGGCGGTCGCGGCCCGGCTCCATGGCGGCCAGACGCCTGCGGAGCTGGTAGATCTGCGCGTGCAGATTGCCCTCACGCGGCCGGGCCACCTCGTCCCGCCACAGGCCATCGATCAGGGCTGACTCGGATACGACGCGGTTGGCGGAGAGCGCCAGCAGCGCGAGCAGCGCCCGCAGCCCCTGCTGCGTGATCAGGGCGGGCTCACCTGCCGCGAGCACCTCGACCGGGCCGAGCAGCCTGACGTGCAGATCGGCCGGCTCGGTCCCCATATCAGAAGCCTAGCGAGCAGCTAACCAGCGCCCCTATTGTGTTCGAGCACGAAATGGACACGAAAAAGACCTAATCTCACGTAATGAGTAAGTTTCTATACTATATCGGACGAGGCGGAGGCCGCCCTACCTCGCCAGGCGGGGCAGCAGGGCCGCGGACGCGGCGACTCCGACGACCGTCGCCACGGCCAGCACTGCGAAGTCCAGGCCGAGATGCGCCGGGGTCCCGATCAGCAGGCCGCGCAGCGCATCGACCTCGTACGACAGCGGATTGCACTTGCTGATCGCCTGGAGCCAGCCCGGCATGATCTTCTCCGGATACAACGCGCTCGAGCTGAAGAACAGCGGCATGGTGATGGCCTGCCCGATCCCCATGAGCCGGTCCCTGGACAGGGCTATGCCGGCGATCGTCATCGACAGGCAGGAGAAAAACGCCGACCCGAGGATGACGACCAGCGCCGCCCCCAGGTATTTCAGCGGATTGTCAGTCAGGGCCACCCCGAGGAGCGCGGACAGGATCACCACGACCGTTGCCTGCACAATGGACCGGACGCCGGCGGCGAACGCCTTGCCGCTAATCAGCGCCGCTCGCGGCGTCGGCGTGACCATGAGCTTGGTCAGCACGCCTGCGTCGCGCTCCCAGATGATCTGGATGCCGTAGAAGATCGCGATGAACAAGGCCGACTGCGCCAGGATCCCTGGCGCCAGGTAAGCCAGGTAGGGGATGCCGCCCGGGGTCGGGATCGCGTGGATCTTAGTGAACACCTCGCCGTAGATGAGCAGCCAGAGGGCCGGCTGGATCGCCCGGGTGTACAGCTCAGTGCGATCGTGCCTGATCTTCCGCAGCTCGACCCAGCACAGCGTCACGATCCGGCTCGCGAGCCGGCGGGCGACAGCGGTCGGCGTGTCGGCCGGCGGCAGCAGCACGGTGCCGAAGTGGCCGGGCGCAACAGCGACCGAGCGGCTTGCTTCAGCCGAGACGGCGGGCGGTACGCCTGGCGCGGCGGACGTCACGGATGCCTCCCTTGTCAGTGTCGTCGTCGAGCGTGCCGCCGGTGTAGTGCCGGAACACGTCGTCGAGCGTCGCGCTCTCCCCGAGCGTCGCCTTGAGCAATCCGGGCGTCCCTGTGGCCCGGATGGAACCGGCGTGCATGAGAGCGATCCGGTCGCAGTAGGTGTCGGCCTCGTCCATGTAGTGCGTCGTCATCAGTACCGTCATGGCTGCCTGCTCACGCAGCGCGGCAATGTATTCCCAGACGTCCGTCCGCGCGATCGGGTCGAGGCCAACAGTCGGCTCGTCAAGCACCAGCAGGCTCGGCGAGTTGACCAGCGCCTGAGCTAGCTCGAGGCGCCTGATCATGCCGCCGGAGTAGGTCTTGACCAGCTTGCCGGCCGCCTCGGTGAGGCCCATCGCGGCCAGCGCACTCTCGACCCGGTCCCCGCGCAGCGAACGCGGCACGTCAAACAGGCGCGCGAAGAGCTGGACGTTCTCCCAGCCGGTCAGCGTCGCGTCGGCCGACAGCAACTGGGGCACGTAGCCGATCATCCGGCGCACGAGCATTGGCCGCTCGGCGGCATTGACGCCGAGCACGCTGATAGTGCCTTCCATCGGTCGCAGCAGGGTCACGAGCATCCGGATGGTTGTGGTCTTGCCAGCGCCGTTCGGGCCGAGCAGGCCGAAGGTCTCGCCCCGCTCGATGCGCATGTCCACGTGATCAACAGCGGTGTGCGTGCCGAACCGGTACGTGAGCCCCGAGCACACGACCGCGCTGCCGCCGGCCTCCAGTACTCCCTGTCCGGGCGCCTGGCCAGCGTCGGCGGCAACGTCAAGCGGCCTGCGCATGTGCCTCTATCCCTTCCGCCAGCCTCAGCAGCGCCGGCACTGCGGCGGCGAGCGCGCGCTGGTCCGCCACCGACAGCCTGGCCAGCGCCTGGCCGGCCAGCTCGGCGCGCAGGTCGCGGTACTCGGCCAGCCGCTCGCGCGCCTGCTCGGTCACGGTCAGCAGCGCGGTGCGGCCATCCGCGGCGCTGCGCCCTCGGCGCAGCAGCCCGGCCGTCGTGAGCTTGCCGACGAGCGTGCTCACCGTGTTGGGCGCCAGGCGCAGCTCTTGTGCGGCGTCCGCGACAGTGATCTCTGGCCGGCTCGCGGCGAGCCTGAGCAGCTCGGACTGCGCCGGCGGCAGCGGCTGCTGGCCCCAGGCTTGACGCGCCGACCGTCGCGCGGCGCGGCGTAGCAGTCCGATCGCGCCGAACAAGCCAGCCGCCGCCGCAGCAGATGAATCGTTCACAGAGCTAACTATATAAGAGGACACGCGCTCCGTGGCGGCGAAGCATGACAATCAGAACGGGAACGGGGACGCAGCAGCCAGTGTTGTCAGCACGGCCGCGCTCGCAAGCGCAACGGTCGCGAGGTCCGGGCAGCGGCGACCATGTGAGTCGCCACGGCTAACGAGTCCCGCCGCCGGACGAGTAGACGCAGGAACGAGTCGTGCGCGGGAAACGAGAAGTGTGCGGTTATCGCGGATCTGGCGCGGCCGCGGTTGTCCCCGCTCCATTCGCCCCGGCTCCATTCGCCGCGGCGGTTGTTCCGGCTCCATTCGCCGCGGCGGCTGTTCCGGCTCCATTCGCGGCCGCCTGATCCGCAGGTGCATCGGCCGCGGCGAAGTCGTCGGACACGATGTCGGTACCTGCACCCGAGGTAGCCGACCCGACGGCGATCGCGGCGGCCTCAGCGCCCTCTTCGTGCACGAACCGCCCGCCCCGCAGCGCGGACGCCGCGGCGGCGATGAGCAGTACGGCTATCGCCATGCTGAACACGATCACCAGGCCGTGGTGGAACGGCTGAGATATCAGTTGCGGGAAGAACGTCTGACCCGTCAGCCTCGCCACGTTCGCGGCCGGCAGGTGGCTGAGGACCCCGGTGGGCGCCAGCAGTTCATGCACCGGGTTGAACCCGAGGAACGCGGCGAACAGGCTGCCAACCGGTGGCAGCGAGCCGATCTGGTGGGCGATCGCGTGCGGTACGCCCTGGGCGGTCAGGCCCTTCGTGAGCGTCGTCGGCAACGTGGCGGCGAGGCCCGCGATCATCAGCGAGAAAAACACGCCGATTGACAGCACGAAGCCGGAATTCTGGAAGGTGGCTAGCATCCCGGAAGCCGCGCCGCGCTGCTTGGCGGGGACGCTGTTCATGATCGCGGCCGCGTTGGGCGCCGAGAACAGGCCCATTCCGGCTCCGGCCACGAAGATCAACGCGGCGAACTCCGGATAGCTGAAGTCCACCGGGATCAGCAGCAACCCGCCAAACGCCAGCGCGGACAAGATAAGCCCGCCTGAGGCGAAGGCGCGGGCGCCGTGCTTGTCGGACAGCCAGCCCGAGAGCGGCCCGGAGACCACGAAGCCGAACGTCAGGGCCAGCAGGTAGATGCCCGACCACAGCGGCGTGTCCTTGTAGGCGTAGCCGTGCAGGGGCAGCCAGATGCCCTGGAGCCAGATGATCAGCATGAACTGGAGGCCGCCACGGGCGATCGAGGCTAGGAGCGTGGCCGTCGTGCCTGCCGCAAAGGCGCGGATCTTCATCAGGTGCAAGTCGAACATCGGCGATTCGACTTTCGTCTCGATGACGCAGAACACCGCCAGCAGCACCGGACCGCCGATCAGGCCGGTCAGGACCAGCGGGTTTGTCCAGCCCATCGAGTGACCGCCGTACGGCTGGATCCCGTACGTGATGCCGGTCAGCAGAATGATCAGTCCGATCGCAAACGTGATGTTGCCCAGCAAGTCGATCTTGGCCGGCGTCCGCACGCCGACCTCCTTCAGGCTCAGGTACGACCAGATCGTGCCGCCGAGGCCGATCGGCACCGACACGATGAAGACCAGGCGCCAGTCGACGGCCGCCAGCAGCCCGCCCAAGATCAGGCCGATGAACTGACCGGAGATGCCGGCCACCTGGTTGATGCCCATGGCGGTGCCGCGCTGGTTGGCCGGGAACGCGTCGGTGAGTATGGCGGGGGAGTTGGCCATCAGCATGGAGCCGCCGACCGCCTGGATGACCCGGAAGCCGATCAGCCACAGCGCTCCCTTCGAGCCGATGTAGGGGTCAAACGGCAGCGCGAGCGCGCCGAGCCCGAAGATCGCGAACCCGGCGTTGTACATTCGCACCCGGCCGTAAATGTCACCAAGCCGGCCAAGGGTGACCACCAGCACAGCCGAGACGACCAGGTAGCCCATCAGCATCCAGAGCAGGTAGCTGACGTTGCCCGGCTGGAGCGGGTTGAGGTGAATGCCGCGGAAGATGGCAGGCAGGGCGATGATGACGATCGATGCGTTGACGGTCGCCGCGAGCATGCCAAGGGTCGTGTTGGAGAGGGCGACCCACTTGTAGCGCCCGTCCTGCAGCTGGCGCCCGCCGGTGTCCTGAATGCCGATCGCCTGACTCACCCGACAGCTCCCGTGGTTTGACAAGACCGTGGTTGGACTACCCGTGTCCCGGATTACTTGCGTATACCAAACTACTAGGCAGGCGCGGCCGGCCGGGCGCGCGGGGCGAAGCAGGCTGCCTGGCTGCTCGGCGGCAGAGTTGTGATCACTACGTCTCCGGGCCATTGCCGGACCCGCCGGTGACCTGCGGCTGCAGTATCTTCGGAGAGTGACATACCGCCCGGCGCCGCGCGATCTTCGTGCCTCCGACTATGACCGCGACCGGGTAATCACGCTACTGGCGGAGGCCGCTAGTGATGGCAGGCTGACGCCCGACGAGCACGACGAGCGCGTAGGGCGCGCCCAGCAGGCCCGGACCCTCGGTGAACTCGCCCGCCTGACCACTGACCTGGTCGGGGCGGACGCCCAGCCGATTAAGCTCGACGGCAGGCGAGCGGTCACCGGTATCTTCGGCCGGGACAGCCGGGAAGGCCGCTGGGTGGTCCCGGACAGCTTGCCGGTCGTGGCCATTTTCGGCGAGGTCGAGCTAGACCTGCGCGAAGCGCTGCTGCAAAGCGGCCGGATCGTGGTGTACGCGACGCTCATCGCCGGCACCATTCACCTGATCGTGCCCGAGGGTGTGTCGGTCCAGACCAGCGGCACCGCGGTGCTCGTCAGGAAGATCAACCGGACCGTTCGGCAGCCCGGCCCGCGCTGGCCGGCGGCAGGGCAGCAGGGGGCTGGGCGAGGCCAGCCCGCTGCTCCGCAGCCGGTCGTGGACATCCGGACGGTTGGCTTCGGCGGGACCATTAAGGTGACGTCCCCGAAGCGGCCGCGGCGGCTCGGCGGCCTACGCCGCGACTGATAGGGCGTCAGCTTGGCCTTGCTGCCCAATGTGGGGCAGCACATTCAATCTCGCGCCCAACGCGCGGCACGGCAGCGAGGTACTCAGGCCAAGGAGACATTCTGTGGACGCTGACGTCGGCTTCATGTCACTAGTAGTCCACGTTGCTGAATCTGCGAACCTTCCATAGCTGGTGCTCGGCGTAGATGTTGCGGACAGTGCCGGAGCGGGCCCGCATCACCAGTGAATGCGTCGTGGCGCCGCCGGACTTGTACCTGACCCCGGCCAGCAGCTCGCCATCTGTGATTCCGGTGGCCGCGAAGAACGCGTCGTCGGACGTCACCAGGTCGTCAGTGCTGAGCACCCGGCTGAGATCGTGACCGGCAGCCAGCGCCTTGGCCCGCTCGGCGTCATCGCGTGGCGCAAGCTTGCCCAGGATCACGCCGCCAAGGCACTTAATGGCGCAGGCGGCGATGATCCCCTCGGGCGTGCCGCCGATCCCCAGCATCAAGTCGACTCCGGTGCCCTCGCGCGCCGCCATGATTGCCCCGGCCACATCGCCGTCCGTCAGGAGCTTGATCCTCGCCCCGGCAGCGCGTACCTCGGCGATCAGCTCGGCGTGCCGTGGCCGGTCGAGAATGACGACGGTCACGTCGGACGACGAGCAGTTCTTGGACCTGGCCACAGCGGCGATGTTGACGGCAGGCGGCGCGTCGATGTCGACGACGCCGGCCGCCTCGGGGCCGGTGACCAGTTTGGACATGTAGTAGACCGC
This sequence comes from Streptosporangiaceae bacterium, assembly GCA_035484155.1. GTDB lineage: Bacteria > Actinomycetota > Actinomycetes > Streptosporangiales > Streptosporangiaceae > JAJYUU01. The sequence goes on along the minus strand of DATHPF010000290.1, from coordinate 7,928 downwards.
CGACGGGTCGTACATGGAGCCCCGCGCGCTGACGGCCAGCACCGAAATCGCATTGGGCATGCCGTTGGCCGTCAGCCGGGTGCCGTCGATCGGGTCGACGGCGACGTCGCAGAGCGCGCCGCTGCCATCACCGACGTGTTCGCCGTTGTACAGCATGGGTGCGGCGTCCTTCTCACCCTCGCCGATGACCACGACGCCGTTCATCGAGACGGTGTTGATCAGTTGCCGCATGGCGTTGACGGCGGCGCCATCGGCGCCGTTCTTGTCGCCACGACCGACCCAGCGGGCCGAGGCCATTGCGCCGGCCTCGGTGACTCGGGCGAGCTCCATCGCGAGGTTGCGGTCGGGCGCATGCCGGCTCGGCTCGGGCGTTGCGCCAATGTCGCCTGGGCTGGCCGGTGCGGGAATGCCGGGGGCGCCTGCGACGCCGGGTACTCCGGGCAGCGCTGCTGCCTGATCGTCGCTCATTGCCAACGCACCTTCCCTGTCGGCGGGCCGTGGTGGAATCCTATGTAGCAGGCTCGCCAGTCGGCCTGCCGCCCCGCGTGGGACTGCCTGAGGACGCCGGAACGAATGACTACTGAACAGGCGGCTACGGGCCGAACCGCAGACCGCGGCTCTGCGACGCGTGCCGTGCTCCTGGCAGCGGCGCGCCAGGTATTCATGCTCGAGGGCTACGCAGAGGCTGGCGTTACCGACATCGTCGCCCTTGCCGGGGCCAGTGTCGGCAGCCTCTATCATCATTTCTCCGGCAAGGCCGACCTGTACCTCGCGCTGTTCGAGGAACTCCATAACGAGTACGACGTCCGCACGCGCAAGGCAGTGCGAGAGTGCCGTGATCGCGGCGTCACCGATCCCTTGCGGCTGCTGCTGGCCGGCGCCCGCGGCTACCTCGACGTCTGCATCGAGCAGCGAGATCTCGCTCGCATGTTCGCTCGCGGCGACGGGCCACCAGGGTTTGAGCTGCTGTGGCGGCAGCGCCTGTCGGACTGGGTCAGCCGGAATACCGAGTTCTTTGCCCGCAGTGGCGAGCCGCTAGACGAGGCGGCCGCGATCGTGATGACCGGCGCGATGATGCTCGCCGTCGCCGAGGTCTCGCTCGCCCCGGACGCGGCCAGGGCCAGACAGCTCGCCGACGGAGTGATCGAAGTGCTGTCGCGGCTGCGCGTTACGCCAGCCTCGGGACCAGCCTGACGGGCATCCCCAGAATGGGGTGACCCACAACGGGGCGACCTGAGGACAGCGTGACCTGAGGAGGCGTGACCTGAGGACGGGGCGGCGGTCAGAACGGGGCGCCCGGATCTTGCTGGCCCTGCTCGCGCCCACCGCGATCGCGCTCTCCCTGCTGGTGCTGAGCCGCCTCCTCGTGCTGGGCAAGAGCGGTCGTAAGCCTGGCCCTGGCTCCCTCCAGCCAGTCTTCACAGATGGCGGCGAGCTCTTCGCCTCGTTCCCAGAGCTGAAGTGACTGCTCCAGGGTGAGTCCGCCCGCTTCCAGGCGCTTGACCAGCTCAGTCAGCTCGTCGCGCGCTTGCTCATAGGGCGGCCGCTCGCTCTTGCCGGAGCCGCCGGTTGCCGCTGCCACGACGGCCAGCCTAGTGCGCCGGTAACGCGCTGGCCGGCTGCGCCGATCATTCAGCGAGCGCGGGGCCGCTCTGCCGTTAATCGGCGAAGGGACAACATGAACAGCCATGAGCATCCCGGTGTCCGGCGGCCATGCGCCGCATCCCTGGCCACGCTGTGCAACACCCGGCACAGCGGCCGTCGTCACCGTCAGCCGGCGCTGCTGACTAGGCCGGTTCCCCTTAGCCCCGGTCACCCGCGCGCCCGCTGCGGGGCGCTCCGCACGCCGCCCGGTTACCTTGCCGACCTTGGCAGCTGCTGGTACCGCCGGTATCCGTGGTCACCGGCGAGCTGGCGGCTGGACGGGCCGCACAGCTGACGACGCTAGTCGCCCGCGACCGGCTGGCCGGCTGTCACGGTCAGCTGGTCGGCCTCGAACCTGACGGTGAGCGCCTCACCGTCGCTGACCTGGGCGGCTGACAGCACGACGGTGGCGTCCGCCTGCTGGACGATCGCGTAGCCGCGACGCAAAGTCGCGGCAGGCGACAGCGCGAGCAGGCGGGCCCTGATGTGCGCCAGGTCGTCGCCGGCCCGATCCAGCCCGGTGGTCACTGCGAGGCGGCCGCGCTCGGCCAGACCGAGTACCTGCTCGTGCCGGCGGTCGATCTCGCGTAGCGGGCTCGCCAGTGCGGGGCGGGACCTGACCGCGCTCAGCCAGGAGCCTTCCCGGTCAAGGCGGCCAGTCACGGACCGGCGAGCACGCCCGCGGAGCTGACTGATCAGCTCTAGTTGCTCAGAAACGTCGGGCACCGCCCGTCTGGCCGCGTCAGTCGGCGTCGATGCGCGGACGTCGGCGACCAGGTCAAGGAGCGGCACGTCCTGCTCGTGCCCGATCGCGCTGATCACCGGAGTCACGCAGCCCGCGACCGCCCGGACCAGATCTTCGTCGGAAAACGGCAGCAGGTCCTCAACCGAGCCGCCCCCGCGCGCGATGACGATGACGTCGACTGCCTTGTCGGCGTCGAGCCGCTGAAGCGCTTCGATGATCTCCTCGCTGGCACGCGGGCCCTGGACGGACACCTGCTCCACCCGGAACTGAACCGCCGGCCACCGCCTGGCGGCGTTGCGCAGGACATCTCGCTCGGCCGCGGAGTCGCGTCCGCAGATGAGACCTACTGACCTCGGCAGGAACGGGAGCCTGCGCTTGCGCTCGGCGGCGAATAGCCCCTCGGCTGCAAGCGATGTGCGCAGCCGCTCCAGCCTGGCCAGCAGTTCACCAATCCCCACCGCCTTGAGCTGAAGCGCTGTCAGTGCGAACGAGCCGCGAGCGGCATTGAACTCCGGCTTGGCCCACACGACAACCCGTGCGCCGACGCCGGGGGCCGGGGACGTCGCGTCGAGAACCGAGGTGCTGCAGATCACTCGTACCGATACCGCGGCGACAGGGTCGCGCAGCGATATGAAAACGGTGCCGCCGCGCCGGGTGAGCTCGGCGATCTGGCCCTCGACCCAGATGGTGCCGAGACGGCCGATCCACTCGCCCACCAGCCGTGTGACGGTGCGGACCGGGACCGGCGCCTCCTGCGATGTCGCTAGCGGCACGGGCGCACCCGGACGAAGCTCGTGGCGGTCACCTGCCGGACTCGAGCTTCTCGATGCGCCGCTCGAACATGCCCAGAACTTCCGGCCGCTCGGCGTTGGCGGCCTCGTAGTCCACCAGGACCTTGAGCTGACCTGCGTCCAGGCCGCGCAGCCGGGCCCGGATCGAGGCCAGCGACAGCGAGTCGTAGTTGGCCAGTGGCAGGGCGGGCATGCTGACAGCTTGCTCGCCGAACCCCAGGTCGCCGATACCGGGGACCGCGATCGCCGGGTCAACTGCCGCCGGGGCGGCTGCCACCGGTTCGGGCGCGGCTCCGGCGCTGTGTGATCCGGCTTGGTCGGCGGACAGCAATATGCGGCCGATCCCAGCGAACACGGCGCGCAGTGCGAGGATCGGCGCTCGCCTCACCTGCTCGGGGACCTGCGGGGTGCCCATGACTGACTCTTCTCCCTTGTCCTGATACTTGCCCGGCTCCCGCGGCTCGATCCGCCGGCCGTGCGCCCGTGAGACAACCATTGTCCTGCGATCATTGTCGTTGGCCAGGGGGCCCTCAGGCGCGCAGGGGCCGGGAATGCGGTGCCGGGATCGGGCCCATTGATGATCATCTAGACTGGGGGCATGCCAGCTCAGTCGCGTCGTGTGCTCCTCGCCAAGCCCCGTGGCTACTGTGCGGGCGTGGATCGGGCGGTCCTGACCGTGGAGAAGGCCCTCGAGCGCTTCGGCGCGCCGGTCTACGTCCGCAAGCAAATCGTCCATAACACTCATGTCGTCCGGTCCCTGGAGGACCGCGGCGCGATCTTCGTGGACGAGACCGAGTCCGTGCCCGAGGGATCGGTGGTGGTCTTCTCCGCCCATGGCGTATCCCCTGCGGTCAGGGAGGAAGCCAGGGACAGGGGACTGCGTACCATCGACGCCACTTGCCCGCTGGTGACGAAGGTGCACAACGAGGCCCGCCGGTTCGCCGCCCAGGACTACGACATCCTGCTGATCGGCCACGAGGGCCACGAGGAGGTCGTCGGCACGACCGGTGAGGCGCCCGCGCACATTCACCTGGTCGACGGCTCAGCGGGCAGTGACACCGTCGAGGTCCGCGATCCGGCCAAGGTCGCGTGGCTCTCGCAGACCACGCTGTCTGTCGACGAGACCACCGAGACCGTGTCCGCGCTGCGCAAGCGGTTCCCGCTGCTCATCGATCCGCCCAGTGACGACATCTGCTATGCCACCCAGAACCGGCAGGTCGCGGTGAAGCAGATCGCCGCCGACTCCGACGTCGTGATCGTCGTTGGCTCGGTGAACTCCTCGAACTCCGTCCGCCTCGTCGAGGTCGCGCGCGATGCTGGTGCTCGCGCCGCCTACCTGGTTGACGACGCCTCCGGGATTGACCCGTCCTGGCTGGACGGCGTGAGCACGGTCGGTGTCACCAGCGGCGCCTCGGTGCCCGAGGACCTGGTGGCGGGCGTGCTTGCCCAGCTCGCCGACAGCGGCTTCACCGACGTTGAGGAAGTCGAGGCCGTCCAGGAGCGAATGGTCTTCGGCCTGCCGCGTGAGCTGCGTAAGCCGGCCGAGGGCCAGGACTAGGACCGGCTAGGGCGGCGCGGGCTCGACGCCTGGACGTCACCGCGCAGGCCGGCCCGCAGGTCGCGGACGCACTGCGGCAGTCCTCGCGCCATCGCGATGCCGACGCAGGCGACAGTGCCCGTAAACAGCCACGGCGCGACACTCGCCAGCGTCAGGAACGTGCCTTCCAAGGCCGAGACCGCAGAGCCGCGGCCCGATCTGCCTGGCGCCGTCATCAGCTGGGTGGCGATCTCCGCGATCAGGAAGATGACCGGGGCGGAAATCACGATGTACAGCAGGGCGTTTCGGCGCGCGTATACCGGCGCCAGGATCCCGACGGCGACGAAGCCGACGCCGGCGACAACGTCCGCGTGGAGCCACGCGGCCAGCAGGCACGCGAGTAGGCAGAGCGCGAACATACCGAGCAGCGCCCCCCGCGTCGTGACATGGGACCGGAACGCAGCCGCGGGCCGCCGGCCGTTGTTGTAAGACCGGCGGCCGACCATCCTGGTGATCCAGTCCGGCATACCGCTCAGCTCCTAGCCTGCCGCGCTGATGGCCCGGCTGCCGCCGAACAGCTGCGCCTGCGTGGCTGGCTCCCGGGCCGGCGGGGCGGGCACCACTAGCTCGGGCCCTGCCTCAACGGCCAGCTCGGGTACCGACAGAGCCCGGACCGTGTCCTCCACTGGCTTTGGCTGCTCGAGTTCGCCGTCCACGACGCCGAGCTCGTTCAGCTTGCGGGCGCTGACGAGCACGCGGCTCTCCAGGGAACCGACGGTCCTGTTGTAACTGGAGACGGCGTTGGTCAGCGCCTTGCCGAGCCCGTCAATGTGCTTGCCTAGTCCGCTGATGCGGTCGTAGAGCTCGCGGCCGAGGTCGAAAACGGCCCGCGCGTTGTCCGAGAGCGCAGCTTGCTGCCACGCGTACTGCGCTGTGCGCAGCATCGTTACCAGCGTCGTGGGCGTGGCGATATGCACTTTGTGCGCCATCGCGTACTCCAGTAGTGCCGTGTCGTGCTCCAGCGCGGGCGCCAGGAAGGCCTCGCCAGGGATGAACAGCACGACAAATTCCGGCGACGGGCTCACCGCGGCCCAGTACGCCTTGGCTGCGAGGCGGTCGACATGCTCGCGCAGGTGCCGGGCGTGCGCGGCCAGCCGGGCGTCGCGGACACCCTCGTCGGATGCCTCGGCCGCCTCCAGGTAGGCGGCGAGCGACACCTTGGAATCGACGACGATGTTTTTGCCGCCGGCCAGCCTGATCACCATGTCCGGGCGAAGCGCACCATCGGCGGTGGACACGCCGACCTGCTCATCGAAGTCGCACCTGCTGCTCATCCCCGCCAGCTCCACGACGCGGCGCAACTGCATCTCGCCCCACCTGCCCCGAGCCTCAGGGCGGCGCAGTGCGGTCACGAGCGACTGAGTCTGCGCCCGCAGCTGGTCCGAGCTCTGCCTGGCGATCGTTACCTGCTCCGTCAGGGCAGCGTGTGAGGACTGCCTGGCGGCGTCGGTCTCGCGTAGCTGGCTCTCCACCCGGGCGAGCGTGTCGCGCAGCGGCTGCACCAGCTGCTCGACCGCGGCCTTCCTGTTGTCCAGGTCCCCAGCCGCCCTGGCGTTCGCGGCGGTAAGCCGGCCTTCCGCCATCTCGAGGAACGTCTTCGTGCTGCGGTCGAGTGCCTGCGTTGATAGCGCCTGGAATCGCTCGGCGAGCTGGCCGTCAATCAGGTCGGCTCGCTCTCGGGCCGCGCGCTCAAGCAGATCGGCTCGCTCGTCGGCTGCCCTGGCTCGCTCGTCGGCCGTCCTGGCCTGGCCAGTCAGCTCCGCGGCGAGTGTCGTCAGCCGCCCGCGAGCCAGCAGGTAACCGATGGCGCCGCCGATGGCGGCTCCCAGCACGAGCCCGATGAGCAGCGAAGTCGCGTCCATGTCCAGCATGCTTGCAGCCGGTCCCGACAGTTTTGAGGTCCGACACGCCCGGCCGCGCGCGTCCCTCGGGGATCTGCCGCCCCATGCGCATCGAGTGGGCGGCGCGAGAGTGGGCGGCGGATGCGTGGACGGCCCCGTTCCGGTCCCCGAATAGAATTCCGCAAGTGAGCCTGTCTATCGGGATCGTCGGCCTGCCCAATGTCGGTAAGTCCACGCTCTTCAACGCGCTGACGCGGGCGAACGCCCTGGCGTCTAACTACCCGTTCGCGACGATCGAGCCAAACGTCGGCATTGTCGGCATTCCCGATCCCCGGCTGGCGGCGCTTGCCGACCTGTATAGCTCGGCCAAGATCGTGCCGGCCACCGTGCGGTTTGTGGACATCGCCGGGCTGGTGCGCGGCGCCTCCGCCGGGCAGGGCCTGGGCAACCAGTTCCTGTCCCATATCCGGGAGACCGACGCGATCTGCCAGGTGGTGCGCGTCTTCACCGATCCCGACGTGAGTCACGTGGACGGGGACGTGTCGCCGGAACGCGACATCGAGACCATCGCCACCGAGCTGATGCTGGCCGACCTGCAGACGCTGGAGAAGGCGGCGCCGCGGCTGGCCAAGGAGGCGAAGTCCGGCCGGGACCCCGAGCGCGTCAGGATCGCCGCGGCCGCAGAGAAGGCGCAGGCGGTGCTGGACGGCGGGACGACGCTGTTCGCCGGGGCCGCCGCGGCCGGCCTCGATCTGGCCGATGTGCGCGAACTGCAACTGCTGACGGCCAAGCCGTTCCTGTACGTGTTCAACGAGGACGACGCTGAGCTCGCCGACGACGAGTTGCGCAAGCGGCTCACGAAGCTGGTGACGCCGGCTGAGTCGATCTTCCTTGACGCCAAGACCGAGTCCGAGCTGGCCGAGCTGGAACCTGCCGAGGCAGCGGAGCTGCTGGCCGAGCTTGGCCTGGGGGAGCCGGGCCTGGCGCAGCTGGCCAGGGCCGGCTTCGCTGCGCTGCGGCTGTCGACGTTCCTGACGGCTGGGCCAAAGGAATCCCGCGCCTGGACGATCCCGGTCGGCGCGACCGCACCGGAGGCCGCTGGCGTTATCCATACCGACTTTCAGCGGGGCTTCATCAAGGCGGAGATCGTGTCGTTCGACGACCTCATGGCGGCCGGTTCGATCGCTGCCGCCCGCGCCGCCGGCAAGGCCCGGATCGAGGGCAAGGACTACATCATGCGCGACGGCGACGTGGTCGAGTTCCGCTTCCAGGCAACATCAGGCAACCAGAAGTAGCGAGTGCCAGATATG
>DATHPF010000289.1:0-26472 GCA_035484155.1 Streptosporangiaceae bacterium | reverse complement strand
TGGCCGAGCCAAACCCGGGTACCCGGCCGACCTAAATTCATTATTCCAGCCGGACTATGTATCAGCACGCCCCTGACCCAGGTCCTTCCAACGGGCAGGTCAGCGCCCTGATGGAACGGCATTACCGATTACAAAAGAGCGCGTAGACGTTTCCTGCCATCATCGGCAGGCACTTTCTCAAAGAGTCTTGAATAACACTCTGGGGCGTTGAAAGTCTATTGCCTTTGGCGCGAGCGATTTCCGGGTGCTATCCGATCAGCGAGACGCGTTCGCGCAGGTCGGTCGGTACCGACGGCGTGCCGGACGCTGGAGGGATCGCGCTCGCCACACGCACGGGCCGGCAAGCTGCCCGAGGTGCGAGTCGCGGCCGGACGCTGGACGGCACCGCGCGCATCAGGAAGCCACCACCGCGCGGGCAGGGGACGAGTCACTGGCGGCGCCGCGGCCAGCGTGCTGCAACTGGTGATCACTGCCGCCTCACCCGGTCACGGCCAGGTCTGCGAGTGACACCGCCGAGAATAGGCACGTCGCAAGCCATGCCAGGGCAGGCATTGACAGCCACATAAACCGGCAGACAAATGGATGGTAGACAGTTCCGGACCGGCACTGTTAGGCTCTTAATTGCAGTTGAGGGGGGCGCTGCCTAAGCATGTAAAGAATGTAAATGTAAGGGCGCCGCCTGGAAACGGGTTATGCGCTCGAAGCAGAGCGAGAGCTGCCATGCGACTGCGCTTGACTGGCTTGCACCTGAGCAGGCCGGCCGAGTCCGCGGGACCCTCCCCTGGGCGACAGGGCGGGCGGGTGCAGCCCGCCGGGGCTGGTGGCGGCTCGGTGCGTTCATCTCGGGCACGGGCCGCGATCGCGGTCATGTTCTTCTCCGACGGAGCGATATTCGGTACTTGGGTATCCCGCGTCCCCGCCATCGAAGCGCACGTGCACGCCAGGACCGGGCCGCTAGGGCTGGCGCTTCTCGGCATCGCCGTGGGTGCCTTGCTGTCCAGGCAGGTGGCCGGGCAGCTGGTCGTCCGGATGGGCAGCCGGGTCATCGTCCGGATCGGCATTGCATTGTGCTGCGTGATGTTGCCGCTGCCCGCGCTGGCCGCAAACGTGACCATGCTCGGCATCGCACTGACCGGCTTCGGCGTCGCACTCGGCCTACTGGACGTCGCGATAAACGCCAACGGCGTCGCTGTCCAGGACCTGATGGGACGCCCCGTCATGTCGTCGTTTCATGGCATCTACAGCGTGGGCGGGCTGACTGGCTCCGTGGCCGGAGGCCAGGCCGTCGCAGCGGGCGCGAGTCCTTTCTTGCACTTCTTCCTCGTGGCTATCATCCTCGCCTGCGTCACGCTACTGGTGTCCTCGTGGCTGCTGCCCCCGTCCGGCATTGTGGCCCGCGAGCCCGAGGCCAGGCGTGGCTGGGCAAGGCTTCCCCCGCGGTATCGCGTCGCGCTGTTCCTACTCGGAATTGTCGGCCTGTGCAGCATGGTCGGCGAGGGCGCCGTCGGCGACTGGGGCGCCATCTACATGCACACCGATCTCGGCGCCAGCTTCAGTTTTGCGTCTTCGGGTTTCGCTGCGTACTCCCTCGCCATGGCCGCCGGGCGGCTGTTCGGGGACCGGTTCGTCGCCCGGTGGGGCGGGCTGCGGGTGATCACCCGATCGGCGGCGCTGGCCGGCGCCGGCTTCGCGGTTGCTTTGCTGATCGGCAAGCCGGCGGCGGCGATCTGCGGATTCACCGTTCTCGGCCTTGGCCTCTCCAGCGTCATTCCGGTGACGTTCTCGATGGCTGGCCGGCTTGGCGACGAGGTCGCGGGCCCGGCCATCACGGTGGTCTCCAGCATCGCGGTTATGGGTTCCCTCGCCGGACCGCCTGTCATCGGGTTCGTCGCCGAGGTCGTGGGACTTCCCTCGGCGCTCGGGCTGGTGAGCATCCTGGCCTTTGCCGCCGCCGGCCTCATCTGGGCCGTCAAGCCCATGCGTGAGCCGGTTCACGCAGGGAGAGCCGAGGCGGCGCCAGTGCCTTAAACGCACACGTCGGCCCCTCAACCCACCGTCGGAAGGAGCGTCCTTGTCCATTTTGAAGCCCGCCGATCGCGACGTGCTCGCGACCGCGGTCGTCGACAGCATCGTTGTCGCTTCTGACCCGAGAGCGCGCAGTTCCAGTGCTTACTTCTGGGACCGGGGCCGTCCCTGGACCGGAGCCGTCGTCCAGGCGGTGATGAAAAGCGAGGATCCGCTCATCCGGTCGCTGGGCCATGAGCTGATGGCGGATCCCACCGATCCCGGACACTATTTCGACCTGCGCTCGGCGCTGATGACCACCGACGCCAACTCCGCGGCGAAGATATATGACCTGGCCTGGCGGGCCGAATGCAACTCACGGCTGGGGTATCAGCTAGGCCGGCACTATGACCGCACCGAGCCGACGGTGCGCCCAGCGGAGTTGCTGGCGCTGCCCCCTGGTACTCCGCTCGCCAGCCCGGCGCAGGCCGAGGTCCTGATCGTCATACCTTTCCAGGATCGCAGCGCGGATCGCAGCAGGCTGCGCAACCTGCTGGCCTGCCTGCTGGCGCTGCGGGACCAGTCGTGTCCCAGGGAGCGATACCAGGTCACGGTCGTGGAAGCGGATGAGGCTGAGCGCTGGAGCGAGGTCATCAGGCCGCGGGCCGATCACTACATGTTCGGGGCCAAGCCAGGGCCCTTCAACAAGTCCTGGACGGTCAATGTAGGCGTGACGCACACACCCGGCCAGCCCGATGTGATCTGCATCTTGGACGCGGACGTCCTGGTCGACCGTGAGTTCGTTGAGCGAAACGCCGCCCGCTTCCGTCGTCCGGGAACCGGTGGCCACCTGACCTACCGGAACATGCTGTCACTCGATGAGCCGGCCACCTCACATGCGATCCGCGAGCGGGTAGAGCGGCGCGAGCCCGAGGCGGATCCTGATCACTTCCGCGGATTTCTGCTCCGCCGCCCGCCCGGCTGCTGCGTGTGGCTCAGGTCGGAGGCGTTTGAGCGGATCTGCGGCATGGACGAGCGTTACGAGGGCTGGGGCGGCGAAGACTATGACTTCCTGCATCGCCTCGACCTCGATGCCCCGCTGGACAACTACGACGACTGGCTGCTGCACATGCACCACCCGCCGTCAGCCTTCATCCGCGAGGACGGCGGCCTCGTCGATATCCCACCGCTCAGCTGGCATCCCACGGATCCGATCGGCCGCCTGGACCGTTTCGCGGTCAACGGGCGCACCGGCGCTGCCGATGGCCAGCAGGACACAGCGGGCTGACGATGTCCGTCGCCAACACGCCCGGCGTGCTGATCGTCGGTCACGGCCTGATCGGCGCGGCCGTCCGGGCCATGCTGCTGGCGCAGCGGCTGCCCGTCACTAGCGTCGGCCGGCGCCAGACGGAACTCCCCGGTTACCTGGCGCTGGATCTGGCCAGCGAAGCCGGCCGGGCGGGGCTGCACATGGCCCTGGAGGATCTGCGCCCGCGATGCCTACTGCTGGTGCACGGGCCGAGCGATGTGACCTGGACCGATGCGAATTCGGCAGCCGCGGCCGCGGTGCATTGCGGGGTGGCCGCGATCGCGGCCAGCTCGGGTATACCCGTGATCCTGGTATCGACCGACAACGTGTTCCCTGGCACGCGCGGCGGATACTGCCCGGATGATCCGGTCGAGCCGGCGAACCAGTATGGGCAGGTCAAGGCGCTCGCCGAGCGCGCGGTACTGGCAGCCGCGCCGGCCCTTGTGCTGCGGGTGAGCCTGGTCTACGGCTGGGCCGGAGCCGGGCTCCGGGGTACATTCGCGCAGCGCTGCCTGCGGGCCGCGGCCGAGGGCCGCCCGCTGTCCGCTCCGGTGGACCAGTCATTCACCCCGGTCCATGTGCGGGACGTGGCTACCGTCCTCGCCGCCGCATGCCGGGCAGCCGGCTGGCGGTCAGCCGGCCACGTCACCGGGATCCGGCATCTGGCCGGCCCGGCCGAGCTGAGCCGGCATGAGTTCGCCCGGCTGGCCTTCGACCTGGCCGGGGCAGATATCTCGCTGGTCAGGCCGTGCCTGCGCCGGGACACGGAATGGGCGTGCCGCCCGCGGTTTTCCTCGCTGGCCTGCGGGACCTTTGCCGACCTGCCCGGGCTGCAGACGTGGCAGCCCATGGCACCCGGCGCTGGCCTGCGCGACATGCTGGCAACCCGCCCTGCGGTCAGCGGTCTCGCGGAGCTCAGCCTTGCGGAACGGGTGTTCTGACCGCGATGAAGGCGGCAGGGGCGGGCGGCATGCGGCTCGGGTTGTGCCTGGCAGCGTTTGGCGGGACGAGCCTGGAGACGGCGCTCGCGGAGGCGGCCGGACTCGGTCCGCTGTGCCTTGATCTTCCCACTGACACCACGCTGGGCCTGGTCGACGCGCGGCGTTGTTTCTCCGACTCTCGCTACCGGGACGAGGTGGCCACGGCGCTGGCCGGCCCGGCGGCGCGCGGCTGGCCCGTCACGTGCGTGAGCAACAGTCGTGACGTCCAGTTGCTGCTCGGACCGCATGGTCCGCATACCGATGCGGTCCTGGCAGGCTCGGCCGAGGACAAGCGGGCGCACGCAGTGCGGTGCGCTATCGGCGCGATCCGGCTGGCCGAGCGCCTCGGCGCAGGCACCGTTCGGCTGCTGGTCGGCTGCCCGGATTTCGCCCGCTGGCTGTCCTGGTGGGGCAGCGACGTGAGCTGGGCCGACAACATCGCAGAGTTCTTCGCCCAGGGCGAGCCGGTGCTGCTGGCGGCCCGCGAGGCCGATGTGGTCGTCGCCCTCGAGCCGCATCCGAAACAGGTCATCTACGACCGTGCCAGCGCGGAACAGCTCTTGGCGGTCGGCTCTCAGCTGGCGTACCCGCTCGCGCTGTGCGTGGATCCGGCGAATCTGGCAGCCATGGGCCACAACCCGGTGGAGGCGGTCCGGGGATGGCAGCAGAGCCTCATCGCGGTGCACGCCAAGGACCTGCAGACGTGGACTGGCGGTCAGGTCCCGGCCGGACGCGGCTGGACCCGGTACGGTCCAGGGCCGCCAGTCCGCTTCCGGGCGCTCGGCCTGGGCACGTTGGACTGGCCGGCAATCGTCAGCGCGCTCCTCGACGAGGATTTCGAGCAGGTCCTGTACGTCGAGCACGAGGACGTGCTGATGCCCAGGCGGCAAAGCATCATGCGCAGCCTCGGTGTGCTGCGCGAGTTCCTGCCCAGCGCGACCGCTGAGGGGCGTACGTGGTGAGCGTTACCGCGAACTCTCGAGCAGGCCACGGTGAAATGACGCGTACGCGATGCATTGAAGGGTGGACGATGGGTGATTGCTTGCTTATTCAGGACAACCAGCCGATTCCTCCGCACGGGCCCATTATCAGCACAATGCAAAGGACAAGCACCTACAGCATAGATGTGACGAGCGACGAGGCTAGCGCGCTGAAGAAGCTGGCCGACCTGATCGAAGCCCGCGCAGTGACCATCATCACGGACGAAACTGTTGACGGAATTCACGGCGAGCGGATCGCACAATGGCTGGCCAGGACCGGGATAAAGGTTCAGAAGATAGCGCTTCCTGCCGGGGAGCCGAGCAAGAGCCTGCCGACCGCGATCGGCTTGCTTGACTGGCTGGCGCACAGTGACACCAGGCGCCGCGACATGCTGCTCGCGCTTGGCGGTGGCGTGGTCGTCGACACCGTCGGCTGGGTGGCGAGCGCCTACATGCGCGGAGTGCCCTACATCAACGCGCCGACCACCTTGATCGGCCAGGTCGATGCCGCGGTCGGCGGCAAGGTCGGCGTCGACCATGACATCGCCAAGAACCTCATCGGTGCCTTTTACGCGCCGCATGCGGTGGTGTCGTGTGTCGGATGGCTCACCACGCTCGATTCCCGGCAGGTCCGGTCCGGGCTCGCCGAGGCGATCAAGCTGGCCGTGATCTCCTCGCCGCAGCTGTTCGACTTCATCGAGCAGCACTTGCAATCACTGCTCGGTCTCGATGTGTCATCGCTGCGATCGCTGGTCCATGCCGCGTCCGCGATCAAGTGCCTGCTCGTGGAGCGCGACCCCTATGAGATCGACCTGCGCCGCACGCTCAACTTCGGGCACACGGTGGGCCATGCCGTCGAGACCGTGACTGGTTACGGTCCTGTGCTGCACGGCGAGGCTGTCGCCTACGGCATGGCGGTCGCGATCCGGGTGGCGGTGACGCGTGGGGTGCTCGCGCCCCCGGTGGCGTCGCGCATTATCGGCATCCTGCGTGCCGCCGGCCTGCCGGTGGTGCCCGAGGAGGTCCCCGTCGCGCTCGCGGCGGACGACGTATTAGCCGCACTCGCGAAGATCCGGCAGGTGCGCGACGGCAGCCTGCGCTTCGTGCTGCCGGCCGGCATAGGCAGGGCCCTCATAGCCGACGACGTCCACGACGATGAGATACGCGCCGCCCTGGCTGACCGGGTGAGCGCGGCGACCGCATCGTGAGGCACCCGGGTGCCGGCCGGCCCCTGTATGGCATCGACGCCGGCGGCAGCCACACATCGGTCCGCGCCTGGAACGGTGACAGCTGGAACGCGCCGCCGCTGAATCCGAGCTCGGTCGGCCAGGAGGAGTCAGACCGGCGCCTGTCCGAGTTCCTCGCGCAGCTTCGCGCGCATGCCGACCGGAGCTGCGGACCGGTCGGGGAGCTCAGCCGCGATGCCTGCCAGACCGCCGGGCCGGTGATCTGGCTGGCATCGGCGTCTATAGACCGGGCCACGGCCGGGAAGGAGACCAGACGCTGGGCGACGGCCGCCAGCGGGGCCGACCTGCACGCCCGCCTCCTGCTCTCCAACGATGTCACGCCGCTCCTGCTCGGCTCCCCTCCTGACACCGGCCACGTGATCGCAGTATGCGGCACCGGCTCGGGATTCCTCGCCACCGACGGGCGATCCGCGCCGGTCCGCGTGGGCGGATGCGAGTACCTGGGCAGCGACGAGGGCAGTGCGTTCGACCTCGGCCTGCGTGGCCTGCGGGCGGCTGTCCGCGGACTGGATGGGCGCGGGCAGCGCACGGCGCTGTCCGGCCTACTTGCGGCGGACGTCGGGATGCCGGCTGCTGAACACGCCCGCAGGCTGGCACAGCTGCCCTTCCCGAAATCCGCTGTAGCGGCGCTCGCGCCCGTTGTACTGGGAGCATGGCTGGACGCCGATCCTGTCGCCGGCGAGCTGGTCGACGAGGCTATCGGCGAACTCACGCTCGGGGTGCGGGCGGCTCGTGATGCGGCCGTCCTGCGAGTCTGGCGCCTGTCGGTCGTCGGCGGCGTCATGACCGGCTGCCCGGAATTCTTCGCCCGGCTGGCCACGTCGGCGGCGGGCCTCGGCGCCGATCCGGTTGAGCTGATCGGCGATCCGGCGGCCGCAGTACTCGCCGCGCTCACCCAGCTCGCCGGGGCCGACCGGACGCGGCTGTCCGATCCCCGGATCGACCAAGACGTCTGGAGCCTGGAGCTAGCCGAACCAAACGCGGAGAGGGCTGACTAGTGGACATTGTCGAGTGCGACTTCGAGTTCACCGGCTTCGACGATCACCTGGTCAAGGCGGGAACGTCGGTGTACCTGTGGAACCTGTGCCGCCAGTTCCAGGCCGCCGGCCACCGGGTCACCGGCCTCACTCCCGCGCACGGCCTGCTCGGGCGCCTGCGGAAACGGTATGAGGTCAGCACACTCGACTGGCAGTACTCGGCCGACATCCCAGTCGGGCTCGATCCGGCCATCTGGCCCGAATTCGCGGGGCAGGCGATAGTCCCGGTGACGGCGACCGCACATCGGATTGACATCGGCGGCGTGCAGATAATCTTCCTGTCCGGCGGCCTGCTCGACGACTACCCCGACAGCTTCTATCCCCCGCGGGAGCTGGAGGGGCACAGCCTGGGCTTTCTCAAGCCGCTGATATTTCAGGTGGTAGCGACCCGGTTCCTGGCCGACATGCCCATCGGCACCGTGCTGCACATGCATGAGCCGGCCTATCACTACCTCATCCTGGCCGCCCTGCGAGGCCGCGGGCTAGTGACGGTCTCCACCGTGCAGACCAACATGCCGGTCAACACCAAGGTCTACGAGCCTGAGGTGAGCACGCTAACGTCGTTCCTGGGCGGTGATCCCGGTGTGACGGCAGGACTGACCGATCCGCCGGTGCCGCCAGCGTTGCGGGAGTTCCTCCCGGCGGCATTGCTGTACGACGACCGGCCGGAGCGCCCTGGGCACAACTACATCAGCCTGCTCGGCCTGGTGGCCAGGTGCGCGGATGCGCTGGACTTCCTGTCCGAGGGGCAGCTCGACCACGCGCTCACCCAGGCAGGCGGCCCGTTCGAGCAGGTCTTCGGAGGATTCTCGGCCCGCCGGGTGCTCCTAGACCGGAAAGACCGGCTGTTCGTCGGTGGCTGCGCCATCGGCGATGAATGGCTGGACCTGCAGCGCAGCGACTCGAGACGAAAGCAGACGCTGACCTCGCTCGGGCTCGATCCGGCTCTGCCGACCGTCTACCACAACGCTCGCTATACGGTGCAGCACAAGGGACAGCAGGAGCTGTTCCGGGCAATCGCGCGTCTGCTCGGCGAGGGCGAGCGGTTCAACGCGCTCCTGCATTGCCTGGCGCCGCAGCCGCCAGCCGATCCCGATATGGCCCTGCTGGTCAGCCGGTACCCAGGACTGGTCCGGATAGTCACCGGACCTATGACCCAGGCGGAGCTGACCGAGTGGGCGCTCGCCAGCGACCTATGCCTGTTCCCGTCGAAGTTCGAGATGGACACGTTCCTGATGGCCATGGGCGAGGCGATGGCCGCCGGGGCGGTTCCGATCGCGACCGCGCAGCAGGGCATGCGGCATTTCGG
Source organism: Streptosporangiaceae bacterium (assembly GCA_035484155.1). Lineage (GTDB taxonomy): Bacteria > Actinomycetota > Actinomycetes > Streptosporangiales > Streptosporangiaceae > JAJYUU01. The sequence goes on along the minus strand of DATHPF010000289.1, from coordinate 17,606 downwards.
GCATGCATTCGACCTGACGGACCCGGCCGCCACCGGGCTGGCCCTGCCGCGCTCGTTCCAGATCAACGATCCCGTGCTAACCGAGGCACTTTGCGACGGACTCCGCCGCATGCTGCACATGATGCGCGCCGAGCCTGCCCGGTTCGAGGCCATGCGCGACCGATCCGTCGCCGTTGCCCGGCAGTTCTCCTGGCGGCAGACAGCGGATCGCTTCGCGGAGATCTTCGCCGCCGCGGCAAGGCTGAGCGACCACGCGAAGCCCAGTGATCATGCGAAGCCGAGCGGCCAGGAATCGGATCGGGGGAGCGGTTCCGATGCGTGACGTGCGCGCCGCCCTGCTGGCCGGCGGGCGCGGCGAGCGCATGGGGCGCCTCACCGATGCGATATGCAAGCCGATGGTGCCGTACGGGGGCGGCTGCAGGCTGGTGGACTTCAGCCTGGCCAACGCCGTGCGATCCGGCGTGCCCGAGCTGGTGCTGTTGTCGCAGCACCTCGAACGCGACCTGATCGATCACCTGCTGCGCTGGTGGGATCGCCGCGACCAGATGCACGTGCATCTGGGACCGCACGAGGCGATGATCGACCGCGCCGGCAATGGCCACGGCCTACTGCCGGACCTGACGCTCCCTGCCCGGCCTGCCGAGCACGGCACGGCAGACGCGCTGCTGACCAACCAGGAGTGGCTGTTCACGCCCGGCTGCCGCGACCTGCTCGTCCTGCACGCCGACCACGTGTACCACTTCGATTACCGGCCCATGCTACGCGAGCACCGAGAGACCGGAGCGGGCGTGACGATCGGGGTCCAGCACATCAACCGGCGTTTCGTCCGCTTGTTCGGGATGGTCGAGGTAGACCAGGAAGGCTGGGTGCGCAGCCTGATCGAGAAGCCGGCCGAGCCGACCTCCGATCTCATCTTCACCGCATTCTGCCTGTTCCGCGCCGACATCCTGCGGCAGGTGCTGACCGTCCTCAGCCAGCTGCCGTCCGGCGACTGGCAGCACGACATCAGTCGCGACATCTTGCCGTTCATGATCCGGGAAGGGTACCGGGTGCGGGCGTTTCCGGTAGCCAGCTACTGGGCCGACATCGGCACCGTGGAGCGGTATCTGCTAGGCCATCTCAACCTCATCCGCTCGCCGGCCGCGCTGCCGCTCAGTGAAGTGCCGCGGACACTGCCGGGGGCCCGCCCGACGCTGACTGCGGAGGACGGTGTCGTCTCCAGCGATCCGCTGACCCCCGGCGCGCGGGTGCGCGAGAGCGTGCTGTATCCAGGCAGCGTGATCGAGCCAGGTGCGCGGGTGGAGCGTTCGGTCGTGCTCCCCGGTGCTCGGGTAAGCGCCGGCGCGGAGCTGTGTGACACGATCGTCCTCCCCGGCGAGCACCTGACGAGACCCAGGTCGGGGCTGGCCGACCTCGCCTGAACCTGACCCGGAGGCAGCTCAACGGCCCGGAGCCGGCCGCTGTCACGTGACCGGAGCGGTGATGATCCCGAGGTTCTTCATGATCGATTCCCCGGCGGTCACTGGCTCCTTGCCCGCGCCTCCCCCGGCGGGGGGCTCCAGCGGGGTGATCACCGTGTCGGGGTCGGCCTCGAAGAAGAAAACGAGAGAGAACAGCTCCTCGGCCGGCGCCTCCGGGCTGGGTGGCAGCACCCGATGCCGCAGCGCTCGCCACCGGCCGTCCGTCCACCGGTTCATCAGGTCGCCGAGTATCACGGCGAGTGAGGAGGGATCGTACGGGGGAACCCCCCACCCGCCGTCGGTGCTCCACACCTCCAGGCCGCCCACACCGAGCTGGCGATCTAGCAGGCTCAGCGACCCGAAGTCGAAGTGCGGCCCGACTCGCATCTGGCCGGGCTGGACCATCCCGACGGTGGCCAGCGGCGGATACCAGTTCACGTTCTGCGTCCAGGTCGCACGGCGGGCCTGGGAGGTGAAAAAGTCCTCGGGGACGCCAAGGACGACGGCCAGCATCTCCAGCACCTGGAGCGCGACCCGCACCATGTGCTCGGTGTACCGCTCCGCGACGGTGCGCAGCCCGGGAATCTCCGCCGGCCATCTGTTCTCCGGGTAGTACAGCGCGTCGAACTCGGCGTTCCCCGTGCGGTGCGTGGGACCCATGTGAAATGCCTCGTGCAGGTCCGGCGCGCTTTCGCCGCCCTCAATGGCGGCGGCGGCCAGCAGGCCGGGCCCGGTCCAGCCGTTGTCGTAACGCCCCTGCACCGCGTATCTGGCCTTCTGTTCACCCGTGAGGGCGAAGAACTGACGGCCGCAAGCGCGCATTTCCTCGGCAAGGCCCGCAGGTACACCATGACCGCGCAGCAGAAACATGCCAGCCTGCCGCAGGGCGTCGTCGGTTTCCCGAAAAATTTCGCTGCGCCGCTCAGGATCCGCGGCGGTCCATTCAGCAAAATCAATGGTTGGTAGCTGGATCATGTCGGGCCACCTCGGTGTCCAGTGCGTACCATTAGGTTACATCTGTCGCCCAGAAATGGGATACTAGTGGTCGTGATGAATGAGCGCAGCCTCGGCCTCTCCGGCATAGCCGTTCCCGCATTGGGCATGGGCTGCTGGGCAGTAGGCGGGCCATTCTGGCATGACGCCACCCCACTCGGCTGGGGGCAAGTGGATGACGACGAGTCGACGAAGGCCATCCAGCTTGCCTTCGATCTGGGGATCAGGCTCTTCGACACGGCGGATGTTTATGGCACTGGCCGGAGCGAGCGAGTCCTGGGCCTCGCGCTGTCCGGCCACCGCGACGAGGCGGTGATCGCCAGCAAGTGGGGAAACACCTATGACGAGTCAAGCAAGCAGCTGCTGACGCCGGATATAACACCTCAGTACATGCGCCGTGCTCTCGAGGCATCATTGCGCCGTCTCCGCACCGACTACCTCGACATTTACCAGTTTCATCTGGCCGACGTCGAGCCAGCCGACACCATGCCCCTGGTCGAGGAGCTGGAGTCGCTGGTCGCTGCCGGGAAGATCAGGACATACGGGTGGAGCACCGATGATCCTCAGCGCGCCGCCGCCTGGTCGGCCGGCAAACATTGCCAGCTGGTACAGCACGAACTGAACGTGCTGCGGGATACGCCTGAGATGCTGGCTCTCGTTGAAAGCCGGAACTGGGCGAGCCTTAATCGCGGCCCGCTGGCCATGGGCCTGATCAGCGATAAGTACGTGCCCGACACCCTGCTTCCTGACGACGATGTGCGTGGCAGGCCGGCGCCAGAGTGGATGCGATACTTTGACCACGGAAGGCCGTCAGCGCAGTGGCTGGCCCGGCGGGATGCGATAAGAGACATCCTGACCAGCGGCAACCGTTCGCCGGTACAGGGCGCACTGGCGTGGATCTGGGCGCGCAGTACCGCGACCATCCCGATACCCGGCTTCCGTACGGTGAGTCATGTCCGGGAGAATGCTGGGGCCCTCGAACATGGACCTCTTAGCGACAGCGAAATGGCCGAAATAGCCAGGATCCTATCTTGAGGTCAGTCGCAGACAGTCTCCCGGCGATCGTGATGCGCATGTGGCACGAGGGCTGCTGCCGGACCTAGCCTCGGGCTTTCGTGATCTTGATTCTGCGATCTGACTGGCGGCACTTCCGCCGCCACTGCGAGGCGTGAGCGCCACCGGCGCGACGCCGCGATCGTCGGCGTCCCGACATCCTCGCTCCGCGGCGAGGACGTCTCCCCGGCCGCGCGCTCGTGTCGGCCAGCGAGCTGCGTGACCCGCTACCCGCCGACCTCGTCGCCGCCGCGCTGACCCAGCAGTCGCCGCGGATGGCGGCCAGGGCCAAGTTCAGCCGGGCCGACGTGATGTACTTCACCCGGGACGCCCTGGAGCCGGCGTCCTCCGAGCTCACCGCGGGGGATCTGGCGGGCCACTGGCGCCTCCGCAACCCCGGCGAGACCGCCCGGCAGCAGCGTCAGGCCAGCACCATCCGGCGGCGAGGTTCCAGCTCGGGGGCGGCCCGCAGGATCTGGACGTGCAGGTCTTGCAGGTCGGAGGTCGGGTCGACGCCCAGTTCCTCACGCAGGGCGGTGCGCAGGGCTTGATACGCGACCAGCGCGTCGGCCCTGCGGCCGGACCGGGTCAGCGCGATCATGAGCTGGCCGGTGATCCGCTCGCGCAGCGGATAGCTGCGCGCCATCGCGGACAGTTCCGCCGCGAGCGCGTCGTGACGGCCGAGCCGCAGGCACAGGTCGTTCCTGTGCTCGACGGCCTCCAGGTATCGCTCGGTAAGCCTTGGCAGTACCTGCCGGTGTAGGGCGGGCGAGTCGACATTGCCTAGCGGTGGCTCACGCCAGAGCCGGATCGCGTCGTCGAGCGCGGCTATCGAATCCTCATCCCTGCCTTCGGCGCCTGCCCGCCTGGCGACGGCTAGATTCCGCTCGAAGCGCAGCAGGTCGAGGTTGTCCGCGGTGGCGTTCAGCCGGTACCCCCAGCCGAGCGTCTCGATGACCCCGTCGCCAAGCAGGCGGCGCAACCGGGATAAGCCATTGTGCAGAGCGGCGCGCGGATGGGCGGGCAAGTCGCAGTCCCACGCGTAGTCGATGAGCGTGTCGACGCCGATTGCGCGCTCGGGTGACAGTGCGAGCCCGGCGAGCACGGTCAGCGTGGTCCGGCCGCCAATCGCCACCTGAAGGCCGCCGCGCCGTACCTCAACGGGCCCGAGTACACACAATTCGAGATCGGTCACGAGCCTGGTCCCCATACTCCCGTAACGCGTCAACTAGAACGGTTCCAACTTAAACCGGCCGGATACCTACAGCTTTTGCAATTCCTGGGAATTCGTGGTGAGCCGCATGTGGATACGCCGATTCCCGTGACGGCGTCAGCTGACCGCGTGGCCGGGGCCATCGGGCGCCGGTGCCGACGCCGCCGGGGCCGCGACCGCTGAGGCGAACCGCCGGAGCATCCGGGCAGCGCCCGGGCCTGGAATGACGGCAGTGGCGCGCACGGCATCGCGGTGGGCCGCGAGGCACGCGCGTACCGCAATTGAGAGCGCGGCCTGTCTGGCCTCTCGGTCCAGTCGGCCATGCCGGTCCAGCACAGCCCGCGCTTCACCAGGGGACCAGCCGTCTGCGCGCTCGCCGATGGCTGAGATCCGGCCGCGCAGCATGGCCGGCAGCGTGGCGTCAAGCCGGGTGCGCTCGCCCCGGAGGGCCAGGATGTCCTCCGCGCGCAGGAACGCGTGACCGCAGTGATGGCCGACCTCTCGCAGCGCGGTCACGGTCCCGGCCGGGCAGCCGCCGAGCAGCCCGCCAATGCGGGCCGGGAACTCGAGCAGCGAGGCGAACACGGCCCCGGCCGGCACGTCGGCGGGGGTCGGCCCGAGCCGGGCGGCCCGCAGCGCGGCCAGCTCGCCTAGCCATTCTGCGAACGACCATGAGATCCCCGCCTGCGACTCCGCGACGAGCCGGGATGCCTGCGCGAGCAGAAAGTCACCGGCCAGCACCGTGGTGGCTGCCGCCCAGTCGACCCCCCGGCCCGGCGGCCCGGCGGCGGGCGGCGGACCGAGAAACGACAGCGCGCCAAGCTGCGCCAGCTCGATCGCGGCACCGACCGTCGCGTAACGGGCATCGGGCCGGGCTCCCCCGGAGATCAGCCCGGCGTACAGCAGCAGCGCCGGGCGCAACCGCGGCTGCGCGACCGCGCCTTCGGCCAACATGAGCCGCGCGAGGAACGGCCACTGGCCGCGGATCGTCGCCACGATGACCTCGTCGCAGGCTGCGAGGAACGGCATGAGCGCGATCGCGTCGGGGACGGCCAGGTCCAGGTGATCGGATGGGGCAATGCCGGTCAGACCGTCGGGCAGCAGAATCGCCCGGCGGGCCTTCGCGAAGAACGGGTGATCGCTGCTGGCCGCCGCGCCGAGCACTCGCCAGGTCAGGTGATACCGGCGGGACGCGTGCCGCGCGGTCTCGAAGTAGCCGACGAACCTGGACGATAGCGATTGCCGGTACGCCTCGCGTGCCGCCTCCCGGTCGTCGGGCCGCTCAGCGACGGACCGCGCGGCCAGCTGCCCGCTCAGCATGGCGTAGCCGAGTCCCTCACCGGTGAACGGGTTCACCAGCCCGGCAGCGTCGCCGACGAGCAGGTAGTCCGCAGCGGCCAGCCGGTCCGGCGTGAAGCCAGCATCCAGCGGACCGCTCACCAGTGGGCCTGCCGGGGCCAGCGCGCGCAGCCGTGGCTCCGCCTCGGCCAGCGCCTCGACCGCGATGCCGATCAGGTCGGCCGGGACGATGACGTCTTCGCGGACGGCCATCCCTTCAGGGCCGACCGCTCCAGGACCGGCGCCACGGGCCACGCCGACGGTCACGATGCCGTTTGCACCTGGAATCGCCCATGCGCAGATCGGCGGAGCGACCGGACCGACGGCCGCGGGAGGGGTCAGTGCGAGCAGCATGCGGCCGCGCAGGCCGGCGCCCGCGAAGCGCTGCGCGCACGCGATGCCGGCGACGTCACCGGCGGCCCTGCCAGCGACGCCGGTCGCGGCGATGACGTGGCGGGATACCACTGGCGGGCCGCCGTCACCGGAGCCAGCGATCATCGCCAGGTAGCCGTCGGCGCCCACCTCAATCGACGTCACCAGGCCGGCGACCGGCACGGCGCCGGCCGAGACCGCAGCCAGGCGGAGCCCGTCGCGGAGCTGTCCGGCATCGCACGCGAAGCAGCCGACGCTCGCGATCGACCGGCCGGCCCGTCCCACACCGAGCCTGACGGCCCTGACCGGCCTGAGCGGCGTGACCGCCGGTCCGCCAAGGCCGGTCAAGTACTGCGCGGCCTGCCCGCTGACCAGCACGTCGTGACCCTGTACGCCTCCTCCGCCGCCGCACGCGAGCAGCACCGACAGCCCGCGTCTGGCGAGCTCCGCCGCAGCGACCGAGCCGGCGGGGCCGGCCCCTACGACGAGCACGTCGGCCGCGCGCGGCGCGGTCACCGGCCGGCCTGCCAGAGGGTCTCGGCCAGCGCGATCAGCGATCGGTGCGCGCCCGGCTCGGTCAGCCCGGCTGCCTCGTCAAGGGCCGCCAGCGCCCGCTTGTACCGTTCGCGCGCCAGGGCGGCGGCCGCCGCGAGCCCGCCGTTCGCAGCCACGAGCGCGCGGACGGCCGGCACGTCCGCCACGCCGAACCGCGGCGCCAGCAGGATCCGCGCCAGCTCGCCCGAGCCGTCAGCGGCCAGCGCGTACAGCGTCGGGGCGCCGAACAGGCCGAGCAGGTGATCGGTGCCCGCCGGCTTGTCCGTAGGATCGGCCCGCAGGTCGAGGCAGTCGTCAAGGACCTGAAAAGCGACGCCCAGGTCAGCGCCGAATTTCGCAAGTGCATCGGTAACCGCCTCGCCAGCGCCTGACTCGGCGGCACCGAGCAGGCAGGAAAGCCGGAACAGGTCGCCGGTCTTGCGCTCGGCAAGCTCGAGATAGTCATCGACGGACATGCTCGTGTCGAACGCCCGCTCTACGTCGAGCACCTCGCCGCAGGCGAGACCGGCCACAGCGGCGCCGACAATCTGGTCAAGGCCGCCGCCGATGGATGCCGCCTCCATGCCCGCCAGCGTGAAGCAGGCCAGTCCGGCCAGCACAGCCCGTTCCTGGCCCACGACGGTGTGCGCGGCGGGGCCGCCGCGTCGCGTCGTCGCCCGGTCCACCACGTCGTCGTGCAGAAGTGATGCGAGATGCAGCAGCTCGACGAGCGCGCCGAGCCGAACGAGCCGATCGCGTCTGCCCGGCCACGACGACCGGTCACGGGCCTCGCCCGCGAGCCCGGCGCACGCGCACAGCAGCATCGCCCGAAAGCACTTGCCCGGCCGGCCAGCCAGCGCGCTGACCGGCGGCTCGAGCGCCTCCGACAGGCCGCCCGCCAGCGCCCGAAGTCGCCCGGTGACCTCGCCGGCGAAGTCGGTCAGCCAAGTCGGGACCGGCGCGGCGGTCACGGCCTGCGATCCGCGCGGCTCATCAGCCCATCAGATCACCTGGCACTGTCACGGCGCTGCCGCACGCCAGGCCCCTGGGCCACCAAGCGAGCCTTCGGCACCGCCTGCGGGAGCGCGCTGACAGCCGACTGACAGCTAGAGGGCCGACTATTCCGGCGAGGTGGTGCCGGCAGCGCCCTGACGCGGCGCAGACCTCGGACCCGAGCCACGAACGGGAGATAGGTGACGCTAGTGAAGCGACGGCCGTCCTGGATGAACCCGGTCCTGCCCCGGCTCTCGCTGACGAGACGCCGGTCGCTGCGCGCGGCCGCGGTGGTGGTCGGCTGCACGGCTCTGTGTGGGGCGATGACGGCGACCGTTCCGGCCGCCGCGGCCACGCGGCCCGTCACCGCGACGCGACACACCGCAGCGACGATGACGCGGCCCACGATCGACGCTGCGCGGGCCGCCAAGGACTCGGCGTCAGGCTCAAGCGGCAGCACCGGCACGCCGCAGCTGCAGCCGCACGTCAAAGCGGCCTGCCCGTGGCCGCCGGCCGCGAGGCACGCGGCCTGCCTGGTGCTCGAGCGCACCAACATCACCAGCCATCTCGGACTGTTCGCGGCCGGATCCGATCCCGAAGGCTACGGGCCCTCGTCGCTGCACAGCGCCTACGACCTGCCGGCGGGCTCGGATGGCAACGGCGAGACCGTCGCGCTCGTCGACGCGTACGACGACCCGAACGCCGCCTCCGACCTGGCCACCTACCGGAGCCAGTACGGCCTGCCGCCATGCACCACGGCGAGCGGCTGCTTCAAGAAGGTCAACCAGTCGGGCGTTGAGGGCGACTACCCTCAGCCCGACCCTGACTGGGCAGTAGAGGAATCGCTGGACATCGAGATGGTCTCGGCAATCTGCCCGGCGTGTCACATCCTGCTGGTAGAGGCAAGCTCGGCCACCAGCGGCGGCCTCGCCGCCAGCGTCGACACTGCGGTGAGCCTCGGCGCTGACTACGTGTCGAACAGCTACGGCGGGCCCGATGGCTCCTACAACTCGATTTTCCAGAAGTTCTACACCCATCCCGGCGTCGCGATCACGGTGGCGGCCGGCGATTACGGCTACGGCGAAGAATGGCCGGCCGGATACCCCCAGGTAATCTCCGTGGGCGGAACGTCGCTGCTGCCGGCGTCGAATCCCCGCGGCTGGGACGAGATCGTCTGGACCGGCACGGGCTCGGGATGCGCACCGTGGCCCAAGCCAAGCTGGCAGACCGATACCGGCTGCGGCGCGCGCCGGACGGACAACGACGTGGCCGCGATCGCCGATCCCGAGACCGGCGTCGCCATCTACGACTCCTACGGCGGGTTCGGCGGCTGGGGCGTGGTGGGCGGCACCAGCGTGTCCTCGCCGCTCATCGCCAGCGTGTATGCGCTGGCCGGAAAGCCGGCCGCCGGCACGAACCCGGCCCGGTACCTCTACGCCAACCACGCGGACCTCAACGACATCGTCGCGGGTACCAACCTGCTCAGCGGAAACTGCAGCCCGACCTACCTGTGCAACGGCGAGGTGGGGTACGACGGTCCTACCGGCTGGGGCACCCCGGACGGGGTCGGCTCATTCGAGTCGCAGCCTGGTTATGTCGCGATGGGCGACTCGTACTCCTCTGGCGAGGGCGTGCCGCCGTACTACTCGGACAGCAACACCAGGAAGGATCAGTGCCACCGGTCAAAGGCTGCCTATCCCACGCTGGTCACCTGGCCCGGCCAGTCGAAGCCGATCTCCAAGGAATCGGGCTTCACCTTCATCGCCTGCAGCGGCGCTGAGACCACGGGCATCACCAGCAAGGCCGTCTTCAGCCAGAACGAGGACGAGAAGAAGTGGAACGCCAAGGGCAACACCGACTGGGGCTATATCCAGGGTGAAGCGCCCTGGGACACCAGCAAGGACCGGCTGGCGGAGGGCCTGCAGGACAACTCCTCGAAGCTGGACGCGAGCACGGGACTGGTGACGCTGACGATAGGCGGCAACGACGCCAGGTTCTCCGACGTGCTGACCGGCTGTCTGCTGCTGGCTCCCCAGCTGAAGACCGACTGCATCAGCCCGGACTACAAGCTGGTCCGAAACAGCCTGAAGACCAAGCCGCAAGATCCCGAGGCGCTCATCAAGTTCGAGCCGACCGTGATCGGGCTGCTGAAAGCGCACCTGGTGGCAACCTACGAGGCCATCCACGCCAAGGCGCCCAACGCACTGATCGTCGTCTCCGGCTATCCCCTGCTGTTCCCGGCCAACGCCACGTCCTCCTGCACGGTGGGGACAGTCCTCGGCAAGAAGATCAAGATAAACGCGGGGGACCAGAAGTGGCTGGACAGCACCGGCACGCTGCTCAACCAGACCGTCTCGGCCTCCGTTGCCGCAGTCGAGGCCAAGGGCATCGACATCCGCTTCGTGGACCCGACGTCGGCCTTCAGCGGACACGAGATCTGCTCGTCGTCGCCCTTTATCAACGGGCTGCTGGCGTTCTACATCGGTCCTGGCGGGTTCAAGCTGGTGAACCCTGGGAGCTTCCACCCCAACCAGGCCGGCCAGGCGGAATACGCCAAGCTCGTCAACGGCTGCCTCGACGGCACCGTAAGCTGCTGAGCCCGCGCGGACGGCGGCAGCCAGGCGGCCTGTGGTCGTCCCAGGGGGGGGTGGCGGTGAACCCGGGCCGGTCGCGCGGCAGCCCCAGCCGCGTGCGCCGGCTTGCCGGCCGGCTGCGCGGGCCGGCCTCCGGGCTGGTGCGCGTGCTGACCTGGCCGCCGGGCGCGCTGCTCGTCAGCCTGTGGCGGGCGAGCAGGTCGTGGCCGCGGCGGGCGCCGGACCTGGCCAGGCTGACCCGCCGGGCCGACCTCGGCGAGTTCCAGGCCGTCGCGGCGCGCTGGCTTGACCGGCACTTCGAGCTGATCGAGGCAGCCGCGCCGTGGCTTGACCGCGCGGGACGCAGCATCCTCGACCGCTGCCGCACGACGCTGGGCAGTCACCCGTTCAGCTTCCCCAGGGACCCGCCCAGCGTGAGCTGCGACCGAGCGATCACGGTGGTCTACGGGTTCGAGGGCAGCGTGCCCGGCCGGCTCGACGATCTCGCCGTCGCGCTCGTCGCGGCAGGCTGGGGCAACAGGCGCGGCCAGACCGTGCTGCCGGCGAGCCTGGGCCAGTCCCCGCCTCCCGCCTGGCCGCTGGAATGGTCGCCGGTGCCTGCCCTCGGCCTTCCGCCCGGTCTCGAGCGGATTCCGCCGGACCGCACTCTCGGCCTGAACCACCGCCTCGACATGGGCATCGGCTGGATAAGCCGCGGCGAGCCCGCGGCGGAGCTCACGACCACCAGGCAGCTCGGCTGGCCAGGCGATCCCCGGGTCGCGACGCCCCTCCATCGGCCGGTGGAGGTCAGCGGGCCGGACGTGGCGGAACTCGCGGCCCGAGCGCTGGAAAAGCATCCGCATGCGGTCGCGATCCGGATCGAGGTCGGCTACTACCTCAACGTGAATACGGATGCCGGGAACGGCCGGCTGCGCAAGCGCCTGCGTCCGGTGCACTAGCCAGGGGCGGGGAAGCCGCGCCTGGATGAACCCAAGCCCGCCAGGTCAGCCGAGCGGCTCGTTGGTGATCGTCCCGGTCAGCTTGACCGTCTTGACCTTCTGCAGCGCCTTGACCACCTTTTCCCAGACCGCCACCTCGTTCATGTACGAAACGAGGCGATCGAAGTCCATGCCCTTGGTATGCACGAGCACGTCCGAGTAGATCGTCGACAGCGCCTGCGACTCGGCCGGGGTTAGCACCGGGGCGCCGCCCGCGCCGGACAGGCCCGCCAGGATGAACTGGAAATCGTTGAGGTTCCCCTCGGTGACGACCCTGGTCTTGGATGCCGGGTGCGCCAGTGCCGCCTTGACCAAGCTCAGGTACTTCTTGTAGTAGGTCTCCGCGTACGACTGCTCGATGCCAGGAGCCTGCTTGCCCTTCACCCGGTCGATGACGGTCTGCGAGTTGTCGTAGGTCAGGCCGATGATCAGGTTCCCGACCAGGCTCTGCGCCAGGAACTGGGTCTTGAGCTGGTCGGTAACGGGATTGTCCTTCGTCAGCGGCAGGTGGAAATAGTGGCCGACGCTGGCTAGCAGCGGGCACGGCGAGGGCGGCGGCGGCACGAAGGTCCTGCCGTTCCCGCCCTCGCAGGCGACCGCGCCGTTGTCGCCGGGCAGGAAGAAGGCCTGCGACCAGATCATGTTGGCGAAAACCAGGGTCTGCTTGCTATCGGAGTCATAGACCTTGATCTGGGCGCCGACGGCATCGACGATGCTCGAGGTGTAGGGGGTGGTGCGGCCCACCTTCTCCATATGCATGCCAACCTCTGGCGCGACGATGCATGACGATCCGCTCGTCGCGGGCAGCAGCTCGACGCCGATCGCGCTGACCACCTGGCTCATCGGGGATAGGAAGCAGTTCAGGCCCTCGGAGTCGCCCGCGACACAAACGCCCACCACCCGGTGAGTCGCCGAGATTGGCTTCATCAGGTCCCCGGCCACCTTCTGGCTGTAGCCCTTCTGGGAGTCCAGCTGCGCGATCGCGGCGTCCACGAAGTTCTGGCCAGAGGTGGTGAACGGCACGTAGCGCTTCAGGGTCGCGATCTTGTCGGATGACGTCCCGCCGTCGAACCCGCCGGGCTGGATAACGTGTTCCCCCAGCGCGGCTTTTCCCGACTGGGCGAGCACCGAATTGGTGCCGAGGATGCAGATGGTGCCGTCGGTTGAGTCTCGCACGAGGCAGCCGAGCGTTCCCGTGTCACCGATCGGGCCGGTCGCGTCGGAGACGCTGCAGCCTTGCAGCGGCGGGCGCAGCTTTTGCTGAGTAATCGGCACGCCCTGTACCTCGCTGGCGCCGTCGGGCCAGCCCGAGCCCCGGAGCGGCGCGGTGGTCAGGGAACGGACCTCAACGACATCGACGCCCCAGTTGTGGCCATCGGCCGCAATCGTCGCCGGCATCAGCCTGGACCTCGAGACCGCCCCGGCCGGCAGCTTCTTGGTGACCATCGCGACGACGACGGGCTCGTCAGTGACTTGCCCGTCCCGCCTGCGCAGGCCGATCGCGCACCCGGTGAAGTGAACGTCGCGGGCGAAGGCGTCGAACAGTTGCTGCCTTGCCTGCCCCAAAGCCGACTGAACCCGCACCCCGAGCATCAGGCACCCCTTCCCGCCAGCGCCCCCGGCCGTTGCGCCGGGCGCTCGGCTACTCGGCGCAGCCCGTCGAGCCATACCTCCGCGGCCTCGTTGCTGTCCGGGCTGAAGTGCCTCGATACTGTCGCGATTGCCAGCGCCACCGCCGCCGCAAGCTCGGGCGCCGTTTCAGCCCTACCGGCCAGCCGCCCGATGCCGTCAAGCAGCACCGGCTGGGGCTGGTCCAGCAAGCGGCGCGCGATCAGCAGACGGGCGCCGGAGGCGGCCAGCTTCAGCCGGGAAGACGAGGTCCGCCGCATCGTGCCAGACAGCCTGGCGGTGGTCGCGCGGGCGATAGCCGGACCGGGCTCACCGAAGCCGGGGAAGTCGATCGGGAACACTGCTCCCGCCCTGGCCAGCTGAACGATCATCGCCTGCTCGCTGGCTGACAGCGCCCCGGTCCGAGCGGGCCGGAACGCGCCGATCGCAACGACCACGCCCGCCGCGCTGGCCAGGCCGAGGAAGCCACGTCGGCTCAGGCTCGCGGCCCGAACCGGGCCGATGGGTCGGCCAGATCGTTTGGCATGTTTCACGGCGCTGCCCTCCGGCGTCGGCGTGTCCGGCAGCTTGCCACCGCCGGCTGTCACGCCTCTGTCAGCGCACGCCGCGGGGCAGGCCACTCCACGGCGACCGAGGCACGGCCCGGCAAGATACCGGACCAGCGACAGGGCGAGCCGGTCGCGCTACTTCAGGATCTGCCGGGCCATGACCATGCGCTGGATCTGGTTCGTGCCCTCATAGATCTGCGTGATACCCGAGCTATGGGCAGTTCCCGCAGGTAGATGGCCTAGCGCAGGGCACGGTGTCAGCACAGATCCAGCACCGATGGCTAGCCGACGATGGGGTCCATCACTCACATGCGGGCCTGCGCCCGACGATGCGTGGCGGGCTGAGGAAAGCATGAGGTCGGCGCCGCTGGCCTGGCTGTGTAGCGCGTCAATCCGGCCGCAGATGAACTCGTGATGCTTGCCGTCGCAGGCCAGGTCTCGCAACCTCAGCCGCCTGTCCGCGAGAAGCCACCAGTCCAGCCCGTCTCTGCTCACTCTTCGTCGGCCTGCCCGGCAAGATCGCCGCTGCCGCTGCCGGGGCCCTGCACTCGCGCAGCGGCCAGACCCGCACGGAAAGCTTCGATCTCGGCTATGACGTGTTCGACAAACCGCCTGGTGCCCACGAGGCTTGCCACAACAACCGCCTCACCGCCCGACAGTTCGACCACCAGAGTCGACCAACTTGATCCGCCCGGAGCCCGACCAACCCGGAAGCCGACGATGGACGCCCACGGGATGGTCTTGCGGCGCAGGTAACGGTGATACACCAAGCCATCCGTTTTGAGCTCAAGGTGCTGGTCCACGAGGACGCCGACCACAAGGCAGATCCCGAACACCGAGACGAGCACCCCGGCGGCGATCTCTCCGGCGGCTCCGCGCGACGTGTCGGCGGCCATGGCAATACCGATCACCAGGAACAGGAACCCGCCGACCGAACCCCCGATGGTCGGGATGACCGAGCGGTACTTGCGCCGTGCGTTTTCTTGATACATGCCGTTGCCCTGCAGCCTGTTCCGCCCCCGCCCACACCGCTAGGGGAATGGTACTGCCGTTGAAAAATACGGGGTCATGGCCCGGCGCTTCGCCGACGCCGAGCTGCACGAGATCCCAGATCACTGGTATCCCCCTGGTGACCGCAAAGGACGATACCGGCCCGAGGCCTTGAGTCAGGAAGGCGCCGGCACCCCCGAAGGAGCCGGTCAGCGTGAGCCGGAGCCGACGGTCAACAAGAGATCGACCCCGTTTGCGGTCAGCGACCTGGCGAAGCCGTACGACTGGATGCGCTGGTCTTCACGAACTATGCAGGCCCCTGCAAGCGCGCCACCGCACCAGAGAGTAGCTGCTCGGACGCACACGTGAGGAGCGCGCCGATTGTGGCTAGGGTGCCACGGTTGTTCTTGATGAACCGTCCGGCGTCTACGAGGCCGTGCCAGATGATGGTGAAGAGGTTGGTGGCGGTGTCTTCTTGGTGTATGGCTCCCGCGTGCCGAGGTCGCGTTCTCCGGGCGCGTCGGGGCGAACCCGTGCGTCCGCGCGCCTCCGGCAGTACCGAAGTCGCCGCCGCCACGAACACTCCCGAGCCCACGCCGCGTCCCCATGTTCTGGGTGCCCCGCTAACGACCTCGGCCTGCGCACGGTTTACCCCGCGATCGGGGCCTGACAGCCACATGGTCGGCGAACTGACCGCACCTGCCAGCCCTTAGTGGGCTCTAGTGGCATACGACCACTAGAGCCCACGGATTGGGTCTATGGAGTGGTGAACTCGACCGGGATACCGCCGATCACCTGCTCGATGTGCGAACCAGCGGCTTGCTCGTCAATGGTGAGCACGTCCTGGTTGAGGAACGGTGTGCCAAACGCAGCGGTAATTGCGGTCAAGGTGCCGGGGATGGTCCTGGTGGCGCCGGGCGGGATCGTCACCGTGGGACTGGTCACCCCGTCGAATCCCGTGTACGGCAGCTCATTAATGTTCTGCTGCGATGTCGCGGCCAGCGTATAGGCACCGGACCTCCTGCCGGTGTTGGTCACCGTGACGCTGAAGTTGACGCTGCCGCCCACAGGCAGGGACACGGAGGCGGAGTCGGGCACGTTGTTCGCCGAGAAGGTGGGGACCGCGCCGTAGCTCGCATGACCGTGGACGTTCTGGGTGAACTCCTTCCCGCTGGCCGTCTCATCCAGCGTTACCTGGATCGTCCACAAGCCAGGCTCCGGGTTGGGCACCGACAGCTCGGTACGGGTGATCGGCGAGCTGCCCGGCTGGAGCGCCGCGATCGGTGTCTGCGCGTAGTCAACAACGTTCGACCCGGCCCCTCCCCCGGGAGAGCTAGGCGCGGTCAGGGCGTAGCCGATGGCGTTGTCCGCGCTGATGTCGGCCGTGTGGAAGTTGACATTCAGGCCCGGTTCACCCGACGGCACGTCGATCTGGTAGGTCAGCATCGGGCCCTGGCCACGGGCGACACTGCTCGCGAGGTTGGCCACGAACTTCCCGCCGGCCGACGGAATCAGGGTCTGCCTGGTCACCGGCACGGAGACCGCGCCGCCCACGCTGCCGGCGAACTGAATCGACTCGGCATGCTGCCCAGCGGCCGCCGGGAACCGGATCGAGACCGGGATTCTCGCGCTCGAGTGGCCCGGGATGCTCACCGGGCCGCTCGCCCTGGCTGTGATGTAGTTCTGCGTGCTGAACTTGACCACAATCGGGCCCCGGTAGGAACCTGGCGCCAACGGCGCCGCCTGCAGGTGCGAGCGGCCGTTGTTCCAGTAGAAGGCCGCTGTCCACTGTCCTGGCGTCGGGTTAGACACCTCCACGTGCTGCAGGTTGGACACCGGGCCTGTGGGGGTTGTGGAGAAATCGTAGGAGATCTGCACCAGCCGACCCCGCGGGTCGAACAGGAACATCGCTATTACCGCGTTATTGTCCGGGTTCGGCGTCCTGAAGTCCGCGTTCAGCCGGTCGACGCCGCGCGGGACTCTGAACGTGATCGGGGCAGCGGCCGTCGGTCCGGTCGGCGGCACCGGGGCCGAGGCGGGCGGTGCGGACACATTCTCGGTCACGGTCGGGCCGAGCTGGGTCGCCCGGCCAAGCCAGCGGAACTTGGCCGTCACCGTTTGCGCCTGCGATGCGGAGTTGTAGAGCGAAACACTCTGCGTGGTAGCTGACCCACCGGTTCCGGTCAGCCGAAGCTGCGTAGGTGACGGGATGAGGGCCGAGGAGCCAGAATGCCTGGTGACCGTCGTACCCGGCGCCTGTTGCGCTGCGCGCACCGCCGCGTACACGTTGACCAGGCCCGCACCTTGCTCGGAAGCGGGCGCGTCGATGTCCGTTGCGGTACCGCAGAGGATCTCCTTGACCAGTGCGGGCGAGGGCCGCCCCCCGCGATGGCTGTCGGCGTAAGCCTGGATCACGTCCGCTGCCGCACCCGCGACCAGCGGTGCCGACTCGCTGGTGCCGCCGAACGCCTCAGTCACAGTGTTGCCGGGGCAGCCGTTCGCCACGGCCACGGGGTCTAGCGAGCAAGCCGCCTCGCCGCCGTAGCCAATCGCCACCAGGTCGGGCTCGTCGTTGTTCGGCGCGGGCCCGCCTGAGGACAGCGCTGTGATGTTGTTGTTCACCCAGCCTGAGTAGCCGTACGCCTGGGCGTTGAGCCGAAGCGCCGTTGTAGCGCCGACGCCGATGACGTTCGGATCTGACGCGGGCACCTCCAGCGTCTGGTCCACGCCCTCGTCCCCCGATGAGACCACCACGGTGATGCCGGCCGCCACGTAGGCGTCCTCCGCGGTGGAGAACGGCGAGAAGTCGAAGCCGAACAGCGATCCGAAGCCGAACGACTCAGACACGACATCGGCGTGCTCGTTCACGACCGCGTTATCGATGCCCGCGATGACCTCGGACTCCGGGGCCC
>DATHPF010000288.1:0-6172 GCA_035484155.1 Streptosporangiaceae bacterium | reverse complement strand
CAGTGTCTGCGGGCCCAGTGTCTGCGGCTTCAGCATCTCCGGGCTCGGGACAGGCCCTGACCCGGCCCGGTACCGGGCAAATCCCGGCAGCGCGATCCCGATCACGCCCGCGAGCACGACCGTCGCCAGACCGCCGGACAGCGCGGCGACAACTGGCGAGGTCAGCGACCCGACCGCACCCGACTCCAGCCGTCCGAGCGAGTCACCGCCGACGCTCATGACGTACTCGGCAGTCGTCAGGCGGCCGCGCAGTGCCTCCGTGGTCTCGGCCTGCACGATGGTCGACCGGAACACGACCGTGAAGGTATCGGCGGCACCAGCGATGGCGAGCATGCTGAGCGTCAGCCACAGGCTGCGGGCCAGCGCGAATCCGGCGAACGCAGCGCCCCAGATTGCGACCGTCGCCAGCATGACCAGGCCCTGCCGGACGACCCGGCTAACCGGGCCGGTGAGCGCCGAGCTCACCAGCCCGCCTACGCCGATGGCCGCCGTGAACAGGCCCAGCGTGGCCGGCCTCCCGCCGAACCGCTCGGCGTTGATCGCCGGGAACAGTGCCACCGGCAGCCCGAATACCACCGCGTCCAGGTCGGCCAGGAACGCGCCGGCGAGCACCTGACTGCGCCGGATGAAGCGGACGCCCTCTGCCACTGCGCGCAGGCCGGGCCGGGCGGCCCCGGGCCGCGGCGGCATCGCCGGCAGCCTCGCCACGCCGTACAGCGCGGCCGCGAAGCTCACTACGTCGATGAGGTAACACGCTTGCAGATGGCCGCCCGCGGCTGCGGTGATGACGCCGGCGAGTGTCGGCCCGACGACCATGGTCAGCTGGAGGCTGAGGCGATTCAAGGCCAGCCCGGCGGCCATGCTGTCGGCAGGCAGCAGGCTGGCCACGAACGTCCGCCGTGCCGGGATGTTGACCGCGCTGATCGCCGCTGATGCCGCGACCAGGAGGTAGAGCGGCCAGACGACCGCCAGGCCGGCCAGTGCCTGCGCAGCCAGCGCGGCGGAGATGACCGCCAGCGCGCCGGTGCACGCCAGGACCAGCTTGCGCCGGTCCACCGCGTCGAGCACGCTGCCGCCGAGCAGGCCCACGACGAGCACCGGCACGACGGTGACCGCGCCGATAGCGCCGACCGCGAACGACGAATGGGTCAGGTCGTACACCTGGAGCGGCACCGCAAAACTGGTCAACGCGCTGCCGATCCCCGACAGCGCTGTGCCGGCGAACAGCCGACGGAACTGCGGATGCTCGCGCAGCGGAGTGATGTCGGTGAGCAGCTTCATCGGACCGGGCCCGGCAACTCACGGCCGGCTGCCAGGGCGGTGGCGAAGTCCGGATGGCCGATCGCCCAACCCGACTCGATCATCCGCTGGCGGAACCGCCGCCTGGCCAGCGCCGCGGCGATCGCGGGTACGAGCTCTGCGAGCGGGAACGGCAGCTCAGCGTCCAGCTCGGCAGCCGCCGACGCGGTGGCAGCCCACTCAGCGTCGATCTTCGGCAGCAGCGCCCGAGTCTTCCCGGTGAGGTGCACAACCCGCTGCCGCGCGTCCTCGCCGGGCGTGATGACCACGAAGCCGCGACTGCGCATCTGCGCTATCGTCTGGCTCGCCGCGGAGTGAGTCACGCCGATGGCCCGGGCCAGGTCCCTGATCGGCACCGGCCCGAGCGCGACGAGCGCCCGCACGACCGGGCTGAACCGCGGCCGGTAACCCGGCATGCCGAGGTCGGCCAGCACGGTCCCGATGTCGCCGTCCATCTCATCCAGCACATGCCGCAGCAGCGTGCCGAGCCCCACCAGCGTGCCTGGCTCGGGACTAGCCACGGCCGGCCAGCCCGGCGAATTCGTCGGTGGCCGCGACGATAGCCGAGTTCACGGCGTCGCTCGCGCCGTGGCCGGCGTCGTCGATGAGCTCAAGCTCACTGCCGGGCCACGCCGCGGCCAGCAGCCACGGCGTGCCGAGCAGGTTGCCGAGGTCCAGGCTGCCCTGGACGATCCGGCCGGGAACGGGGCCGAGTCGGCCAGCCTGTGCCAGCAGGACGCCGTCGTCGAGGAAGTGATCGTTGCTCCAGTAGTGCGTCACCAGCCGGGCGAAACAGAGGCGGAACGCCAGGTCGTCGTAGCGCGGGTTGTGCCGGGATGTCGGCACCATCGCCTCTTCCCACTCACACCAGTCAGTCGCTGCCTGCGCGCGGACCGCCGGGTCCGAGTCGGCCAGGAGTCGGCTGTACGCCGCGGCGAGGCTGCCGTCCCGGTCCGCTGGCGGCACGCCAGCACGGTAGCGGGCCCACGCCGCCGGAAAGAGGCGGCCGAGGCCCCTCGTGAGCAGGTCGACTTCGGCCCGGCGAGCGGTCGCGGTCCCGGTGAGGACCAGGCCGGTGACGCGCGCCGTGTGCTGCTCTGAGTAGGCGAGCGCGAGCGCGCAGCCCCAGGAGCCGCCGAAGACCAGCCACCGCTCGACGCCAAGATGCGCGCGCAGCAGTTCGATGTCCGCCAGCAGATGCTGCGTCGTGTTGGCCGCCAGACTGACCGACGCGTCGCTGGCGTGCGGCCGGCTCCGTCCGCAGTTGCGCTGATCGAACAGCACAATCCGATACGCCGACGGATCGAAATACCGCCGCATGCCGGGAGTGCAGCCCGAGCCTGGCCCGCCATGGAGTACCAGGGCCGGCTTGCCGTCGGGGTTGCCGCACGCCTCCCAGTAGAGGAGATTCTCCTCGCCGACGTCGAGCATGCCGCGGGCGTATGGCTCGATCTCGGGATACCGTTCCGGCACGTCCGGGCCTTCCTTGTAATGCGACAGCAATACAACAGCGCTAACATACTTGATCAGGAGCGGCAGCGGGGAAAGTTAACCCTTGACGAATTAGATGAACGTTCGTTTAATTCAGGTATGGGCCGCATCGCGGGCGTCACCGCTGCCGACACTCGTGAGCGGCTGCTGCAGGCGGCCGCCGAGGTCTTCGCCGCGCGGGGGTACGACGGCACCCGGGTTGCCGACATTGCCGCGGCTGCGGGCGTCAGCAACGGCGCGCTGTACGCGCACTTCTCGTCTAAGGCGGACCTGGTCGTTGACGCGCTGCGCACACACGGCCCGCGGCTGCTCGCCGATCTGTTCGCCGCTGATCCCAGCCGGTCCATCACGGACCTCCTGCTCGAGATCGGCCGGTGGCTGCCGCGCCGCCGCGACGCCCGCGGCTACCTGATTGTCGAGGCGCTGGTGGCGGCGCGCCGCGACGCGGACGTCGCGACGCCGATGCGCGACTACATGGGCGAGCGAGCTGCCTGGCTCGGGGATCTGATGCGCACCGCGCAGGGCGGCGGCGAGATCGATCCCGCGCTGTCGCCGGACGCGCTGGCTCACTTTTGCCTCCTGCTCGCCATGGGCAGCGCGCTGGTGACGCCGGACCTGCACGCGGTCGACGCCGATGAGTGGTCGGCACTACTGGGCCGCGTGGTGACCGCCTTCGCGCAGACCGGCATGACCTCACAGACGGGACTAGGGCAATGAAAGTGCAGATCGACTCCGCGCTCTGCCAGGGCCACGGCCGGTGTTATGACCTCGCCCCTGACCTGTTCGGTGACGACGACGAGGGTTTCGGTCAGGTGCTCGGCGACGGCAGCGTGCCACCAGGCAAGGAGCAGGAGGCGCGCCTCGCGGCGGCCAACTGCCCGGAGCGCGCCGTCTCTGTTACCGAAGATTCAATGACGAGGGAGTCCTGACGTGACTGTCGACGACCGCTTCGCCCGCGACTTCCGGGAACCGCGCGACGACGAGCCGCTCGGCACGCGCAACGAGATCATCGTTGGCCCGGTCGCCGACTGGGCCACGGACTTCTCGCATCTGGAGCCGGAGTGGGCTGCAGATCCCTATCCGATCCAGGACGACCTGCGGGAACGCTGCCCGATCGCGCACACCGACCGGTTCGGCGGCGGCTGGCTGCCGACGCGTTACGAGGACGTCGCCGCGATCGCCTACGACACCGAGCACTTCTCCTCACGCGCCATCATCATGAGCAACTTCCGGCCGCCGCAGGAGCTGGCACCGATCGGCGGCTCACCGCCAATTTCCTCCGACCCGCCGTTCCACCACGACGCACGCAAGCTGCTGCTGCCCGCGTTCACCAAGACCGCGGTAGGCAAGCAGGAAGCGGCGACGAGGGCCTTCTGCCACTCGCTCATCGACGCGTTCGACGGTCAGGACGTCGTCGACGCCGCCCGCGACTACGCGCAGCACATCCCGATGCGGGTGATCGCCGACATGCTCGGCTTCCCGCCCGAGGACGGTCCGCAGTTCCGTCAGTTCGTGGAGAACACGCTCGAAGGCGTCAATCTGCCGCCGGACGAGCGCATCGCCCGGATGACATCGCTGTTCGACTACCTGCTCGCGCAGGTCCACGACCACCTGGACCGCCCGCGCGAGGACCTGACGACGTACCTCATCAACGCCGAGCTCTACGGGCAGAAGCTCCAGCCGTCTCACGTGGTCGGGACGATGGCGCTGCTGCTGATTGCCGGCATCGACACGACATGGAGCGCCATCGGAGCCTCGTTGTGGCACCTGGCGCAGGCACCGGCCGACCGCGGCCGGCTGGTCGCCGATCCCGACCTGCTGCCGACGGCGATGGAGGAGTTCCTGCGCGCCTTCGCGCCCGTCACCATGGCCCGGCTCGTGAAGGACGACACCCACTGGCGCGGCTCGGACATGAAGGCCGATGACTGGATCCTGCTGTCCTTCCCGGCCGCCAACCGGGACCCGGCGCAGTTCGACCGGGCCGGCGAGGTCGTCATCGACCGGGAGGTCAACCGGCACGCCGCGTTCGGCCTCGGCATCCACCGGTGCGTCGGATCGCACCTGGCCCGGATGGAACTCCGCGTCGCGCTCGAGGTCTGGCTCGAGCGGATCCCGGAGTTCAGCCTCGCGGACCCGGCCGCCGTCGAGTGGTCGGCTGGCCAGATTCGCGGTCCGCGCGCGCTCCCGCTCCGGGTCAGGTGATCCCGGGTTATCCCCAGATCGCCAGGTCAGCTTCGTTGCCCTCGGGATCGGCGAGAGTCCACCATCCGGGCGCGTTGGCATCGCTGACAATCCGGCCGCCGGCCGCGAGCGCGGCGTCAATCCGGGCCTGCACCTGGTCGTGCGGCACGTAGATGTCGATGTGGAAGCGGTTGCGCTCGGTCCTTGGCGACTCCATCTGCTGGAACCAGAACGTGGGTCCCTGCCGGTGCGCGTCAAGCAGGTCCGCGTCGTCGGCTAGGGCGTAGCCGAGCACCGCGTGCCAGAACGGCCGAACCCTGGCGATGTCCATAGCGTCGATCGCCACCTGCACGTGCTGCACGGCCGCCGGATCGGGTGACGCCTGCAGCCGGGCCGCGGCCGCCGAGATCTCCCTGGCCAGGTCGGCGTCCCGGCTGGTGAGGCCCTGAACCTCGGCCGTGGCCAGCCGGACGGTCACGCCCTCGGGCCGCACATCGACGTCAGGTTCGCGCCCGGCCGCGGCCGCCACCTCGCCGATGGCCGCAACCAGGGCCAGCCCGGCGGCGAAGGAGCCGGTCACGAAGCAGGCCGCAGCGTACCCGCCGCCCCACAGCACTCGCCAGTCAGCGACGCCGGGGAAGGCAGAGAACTGCGCGGCGGTCAGCCTGCCGCTCGGGTCGTCGTTCGCGGAGGGCTCGGTATCGGTCATGGCTGCCACCGTAGGGCCGGTAGCGGACGATCGGCATCCGGATTCGACGGGCGGTGTGGCAATTCCCGGTCAGCGCCAGAGAGCGGCGCCGCGATGTTGTAGGCGTTCGGAGGGCGAATCGGCACATTGTAGGTGTCCGGCGGGGACGAAGTGGGCTAAACAGGGCGCTAAAGCCCGCTCAAGGCCTACAACGTGGCCCACGCGCGGGCTGGGAGTGTGCGTGGGCCGGACGGCGCGGGCTTGGAGCGGGCGTGGAGGGGACGGCGTTGGCTAACCCAGGACAGTTAGCCGAGGGATAGGGCGGCGAGGGCGGCGTTGATGATCGAGCCGGAGTCGAGGTCGTGGGCGCGGTAGAGGTCGGCAACGGTGCCGGACTGGCCGAAGCTGTCGACGCCGAGGCTGACGGCGGGGACGCCGAGTGCGGATCCGAGCCAGCTCATGGTGTGGGAGGCGGCGTCGTGGACGGTGACGACGGGGGCGCGGTGCGGGAAG
>DATHPF010000287.1:0-1807 GCA_035484155.1 Streptosporangiaceae bacterium | reverse complement strand
CTTCGCGATGAATGGTGGCTGGCTTGGCGCATCTGGCGAGTCCGCCGCTCTGAGCGCGAAACTGAGCTGAAGATCCTGTCGCAGCACGGAAAGCATGTGGAGATGTACGTGCTCCGGTCCAAGCGCGCCGTGCGCGAGTTTCTCGACGCATGAGTCGTCCGCACCCATGCTATTCCTGCACGTCAGCTGCGCCCCCTCGGGCTCAAAGCACGTTCTCAGATGCATGAAAGTAGTGCGTTGCCAGCCGATGGTGATGGGGAGCGTCCGGCCTGCCTGCTCCCGGAGGGCTCGCAGCGACGAGCCCGACCCGCAGCTGCGGGCTGGGCTGAGCCGTTGCTATGGCACTGGTTCCCGCGCGGACGCGGCTAGTACCCGCGACGACCAACTGCCTCGGTACAGCTGGCGTGGCAGCAGGTACGGGATCGGCGCCGCCGGCGGGCTCACGTGATGGGCGCCTTCCACGATGCTTCCCAGGTGCGCGGGCCAACCAGGCCATCCACCGCGAGTCCTTTCTCGGACTGGAACGCCAGGCATACCGAGCGGGACTGCGGCCCGTACATGCCGTCACGGCCGATCGTCCAGCCCCGATGCGACATCTGATGCTGCCAGGTCAGCACGACCTGGGCGTCCTTGCCGCCGTAGTGCCCGGAGTGGCAGTGCGGATCGGCTGAGGGCAGCCCGAGATAGTCGTCCGGGCCGTAGGGCCACGGCTGCGTCGGTGCCTTCGGCTTCGGTTTCGGGGCACTGCCGGTGAAGCCGAACATCCGCTCCAGGTCGGCGACGTTCATCCCGTCGGCGGAGTTGATGTCGCAAGCTCCGAACGGCGGGGTGACGTAATCGTCGGAGTACTGGTGGGCGAACTTGCCAGGGTAGGCCGGGTTGGATCCGTAGGCCGCGATCACCAGCCTGATGCCTTGCGGCTTGGACGGCCAGAGGGAGTTGAGATCGCCGGTGTTGCCGTACCCGGTGACCCGCTTTGGATCTCCGAGCCACCGGGCTAGCTCGTCGAACTGGGCGTTGATCGACGCTGACTGATTGCCGGTGACCTGTCCTGCGTCGGACTCAACGTCGATCATCACGGCCATGCGCTGGTGCGGGCTGCCGACCATCGACTTCAGGACCTCGGCGCCGTTCACCCCCGGACGGTAGAAGTAGTACACCATGTAGCCGAACATCCGCCCGTCGGCGACGGCCTTATCCGCCCAGGCCCGGTTGGCGGCAAAGTTCGCATCGCGGTGCTCGCCGTCATTGGACCGGAAGCAGAAGAATTGCCACGGGTAGGCGTCATCTACTGGGCGCTGCCATTCAGAGACATCAGCCCACTGAGTGCCGGTCACGGCGGCTCCTTCTGGCCTGGCGTGCGCGGCAGCAGACGCCAGGCGCGTCGTCTTGTGTAACGGAAAGGGCCCCGATTCCCTTGTCCAGAATATGATCGGGATCTGAACATTTCTCGTTACAAAAAGGCCCGGATGCGTTCTCGCCAGACCTGCTGTCGCGTGCGTAACTGGGTTTACGGTGTGATTCGCGAGACTATGGCAGTGCAGGCCTGGGTCGTTGGTCGCTGCGCGCGTCCCCAGAGGTATCGGTCAGCTATGCCGGGATCACGGCCCTCGTGCCGGGTCACCCGCGAGCAGGCCGAGAGGTGCATGTTGTCGACGCCGGCCACTTCCCGCTCGACGAGCAGCCCGACATGATCGCGGACCCGACCCGCAGATTCCTGCAGCGCCGCCAGACTCACACCGATGGCCTGACAGACACGCGGACGCGCCGGTGCTCGTAGTGTCAGTGGCGCCAGCCAGGCGGAGAC
>DATHPF010000286.1:0-10167 GCA_035484155.1 Streptosporangiaceae bacterium | reverse complement strand
GCCTCGTTCCCGTCTCGTAAGCTGCTGGGGGCCGCCGACCCGCAGAGAGGATCACCATGGATACCCGCATCGATCTTCGGTCCGACACCGTCAGCAAGCCGTCGCACCGGATGCGCGAGGCCATGGCGACCGCCGAGGTCGGCGATGACTGGTACGGCGACGACCCGACGGTCAACCGGCTGCAGGACCGCGCGGCCGAGCTGACCGGCAAGGAAGCGGCGATCTACCTGCCGTCGGGCACGATGTGCACGCAGGTGGCGATGCACGCGTTCGTGCGGTCCGGGCACCTGGTCGCCTGCGAGACGACCGCGCACGCGGGCCGCACCGAGGCGAACTCGGCGGCGGTGCTATCGGGGATCTCGTTCCACTACCTGCCTGCGGCCAGCCGGGGGCTCCTGACGGCTGATCAGGTCCGCGCCGCGCTCGTGCCCGACCCGTACGACGTGTCGGTGATCGACCTGGTGACGATCGAGAACACCCACCAGGTGGGCGGCGGCTCGGTCATGAGCGTCGAGACCGTCGGGGCGATCGGGACGGCGTGCGCGGATGCCCGCGTGCCGCTGTACCTGGACGGCGCGCGGATCTTCAACGCCTGCGCCGTCACCGGCGTGCCGGTCGCGGCCTACGCCGAGTCGGTCACGGCGCTGATGTTCTGCCTGTCGAAGGGGCTCGGCGCGCCGATCGGCTCGGTGCTGGCGGGGGACCGGGAGTTCATCCGGGAGGCGCGGCGGCTGAAGATCCTCTTCGGCGGAGCGTGGCGCCAGGCGGGCATCATGGCGGCGGCGGGGCTGATCGCCCTGGAGGAAGGCCCGCAGCGGCTGCACGAGGATCACGCGAACGCCCGCGCGCTGGCCGCCGGGGTGGCCGACCTGCTGCCCGGCAGCGTCGATCCGGACGCGATCGAGACGAACATCGTGTTCGTCGACGTCTCGGCCACGGGCCGGGATGCCGCGCAGTGGCGCGAGCGGCTGGCGGCCGAGGGCGTCCTCGTCACGATGATCGGTGACCGGATCCGGATGCTCACGCACGTGAACATCTCCCCTGGCGACATCGAGGCCGCGCTGGCCGCTTGGAGCCGAGCCGCGAAAGATTGACGCGGCGTCACTCAGAGTTTGGCCGGACAGGCGCGCAAGCGGTGGTTAGATGCGACCCCGTGTCCTATATCGCCAGTTTCTGGAGCACTGCGCAACTGCGCATTCGCGAAATTGATCTTTAGTCTTGTGATGAATCCTTAATGTCCTTGTTAGCCGTCATTCCGTAGGATGTTGACTGGGATCTTTGACCGCTTAGAGTTAACCCACCGCCGTAGTTTGCGGCCCCCGGTCAGGAGGTAGCTCATGAGTCCAACGCTCGGGCAGCGCGTGCGGGCGCTCCGGAAGGAGCAAGGACTCAGCCAGGCTGACCTAGCCGGCGACCTGGTGTCGCCGAGCTACGTGTCGCTGATTGAGGCGGGCCGGAGGTCGCCCGAGCGGGAAGTCCTCGAGGGGCTGGCGCGCAAGCTGGGCTGCTCCTCCCTTTATCTGTCATCCGGCGTCGCGCCTGAGGAAATCACCGAGCAGCGGCTCCAGTTGCAGTTTGCCGAGATCGCTTACGCGAATGGCTCGATGGATGAGGCGCACGAGCAGTTCACCCGCCTTGTCGGGGCGAACAGCGGCGAGATCCGGCTCGGCGCGCTGTGGGGCCTTGCGCGCACCGAGGAATTCCTCGGGAACCTTCATGTCGCCCTCATCCACCGCGACGCGCTCCTGGAGGCGGCGCGCGCAGGTGAGCCGGGGGCACCGAAGCTGATCAGCCTGCTGACCGGCCGGTGCCGCCTGTATCGAGACGCCGGGGATTTCTCCAGGAGCATTGAAGTCGGGGAAGAGGCGCTGCGTGAGGTCCATGATCTGGGCCTGAAGGGGACCGAGGACGAGATCAGGCTGGCGTCGACGCTGGCGAGTTCCTACTGGGCGCGAGGCGACCTCTTCTCCGCGCAGCATCTCGCCGACCAGGTCATCGAGGGCGCCGAGACGCTTGGCTCGCGGACGGCTCAGGGTAATGCTTACTGGAGCGCGTCGCTCCTGGCAGCAGCGCGCGGTCAGCTCAGTCTCGCCCTGGATCTGGCAACCAAGTCACTCGCGCTGTTCTCCGAGTCGTCGTCGCACGATGCCAGCCTTGCGCTCATGCGCGTCAACTACGCCTGGATGCTGCTCCAGCTCGACCCGCCCGCGCTGGACGAGGCTGACTCGCTGCTCAAGCGCGCGCATGAGGTGCTCTCCTCCCGGTCGCATGAGGAGAGCCTGGCGGCCTGTGAGATCGAGATGGCCAGGGCGGCCATGCTTCGGGGCAACTTCGCGGACGCGCTGAACATCGCTGACGCAGCGATAGCGAGGTGGGAGCGTACTCAGTCGACTGAGATTGAGAATGCCCGCGTCGTCCGGGGGCTTGCCTGCGTGCTCGGCAGCGATGTGGACGAGGGCGCTGCCGAGGTCGTCGTTGCTGCAAGTCGCCTGGTAGAGCTCGGTTCGCGGCTGGATGCGGCTCGGGCCTACCGAGAGCTCGGCGAGGCGTTGCTCCAGCGAGACCGGACTGAACAGGCGATCTCGGCCTTGCGGCACGCAGCCGACTGCGCCGGCGCCAGGAGTTCGGCTATCCGTAGGAGCGTCGTCCCGGTGAGGGTCAGCGACTGACTGAGACTTTCGGCCCGGCCGGACCGCGTGCTGGCGGTCCGGCCGGACGTCGTTCCCGCAGTGTGCTGTCTCCGGTCCAAAGACCGGTCAGCGCGCCGCGGAGTCTAAGGAGTTCGCCAGCTTGCTGAGCATGAACTCGACCGTGCGTAGGCGGAAGTCCGCAACGTTCTGCGGCCGTGAGTACCAGTGGCCTTCGTCCTCGTAGATGACCAGCTCATGGTCCTTGCCCGCGCGCCGCATCGAATCCGCGAACGCGGTCGCGTGGCTGACCGGAACACACGCGTCCTGGCGGCCATGGAACAAGAGAAGCGGCACGTGGATATCGTCCACTCGCCCGGCGGGCGACGCCTGGGCCAGCTTGTCGCGGTCTTGAGTGGGGTGACCCAAACGGGCCGCGTAGGCGAAGCCGGCAGCCCCGCCGAAGGACATAAGACTGCCGGCGTAGCGCACCAGGTCTGTCGGCGCGGACGCGGCGACGGCGCACGCCACCCCGACTTCATCCTGCGTGGTGAGCATCAGGGCCGCGTAGCCTCCGTAGCCGCGCCCCATGGCCGCGATCCGCGTGACGTCGGCGACCTCTGCGACCGGGGTCGACAGCAGCGCATCGACGAGGTCGTCCTGCATGGCCAGCGCCCACTGGCCGTCGCCCGCGTTTCTGAACTTCTTACCGAATCCGCGTGAGCCGCGGTAGTTCACTTGGACGCAGCAGAGCCCCGCCGATGCGAGGTACTGCGCCCACGGGTCCATGTGCACGTCGTCCCTTGACCAGGGGCCGTCGTGGATGACCAGGACGGTTGGCCAGGGCGAGCTGCCCGGTGGCCGGGTCAGGAAGCCAGTGATCGGGCGGCCGTCTCTGGCCTTGAACGCGAACGGCTCGCGCCTGTGGATGCGGATCCGGCCGAGACCGGTGTACCGGACGAGCGGCTTGCTGACCGCCTTGGTAGAGCGGCTGAACGTGACGTAGGCCGGTCCGCCTACCGGATAGGAGACTTCCGCGAGACAGTGCGTCGCGTTCCGGCCGATTATCCTGGCCGGAGCATCCCCGGCCAGGTGCCGCAGCCGGGAGAGGTCGGCTGCGGCACCGCTTGTGAGGGCCGACTGCGGATTGTCGGCGTCGGTGGTGGCGATGAGATCGGGACCGCTGCCGTCCGGCGACATGAGAACAGACATCACATCGAACCGCTCGCTCGCACTGAGGACTTCAGGTGACCACGACGGTGCCGACAGGCGGATCAGCGCGATCGTGTCGCGGTCCACCGAGCTAGTAGCAAAGAGCGAGGTGCCGTCGGCGCTGAAGGCCAGCGGCCGCGAAGCCGCCGCATCCGCTGCGGGGAACTCGGCAATGCACGACCATGACTGCTCGGCCAGGTCGGTATGCCACCATCCGCAGGTGCTCCCGCTGGGGCAGATGGCGACAGCCTGGGTCTGCGTTGCCAGCCACGAACTGACAGGCGCACTTGGCCCCTGCCACTCGTCGATGACCTCGCCTGTGGGCGTGACGGTTTGCAGGACGCAGCCTCGGGCGAGCGGATGCCGCACGGAGACCAGGACACGCGGTTTGGATCCGCTGATCTGACCCGCGTACCGTGCATCGGCGGATAGCTCGGGCGTCAGCCTCGTCACCGCGCCCGAGCGGAGGTCGAGCCAGGCCAGCCCGCGGCGCTGCCCGCTGCCGTCATCGAGGACGAGCACGAGACCGCGTCCGTCGGTGCCCCAGTGGAACTCCCGCAGGCGCCAGGGGCGCAGATCGCTCGCCAGCTGCATCGGGGCCTTGCCTGACCCGATCCACACGTTGGCCGCGCCGTCATGCCAGCGGATCGCGGCGACCCGGTCGCCCGCCGGAGCCAGCCGGGGCCGCGTCCAGTCGGGCCGCCCGAGGATGATGTAACCCGTGGTCATCTAAGGCGTCCGCGGCGGTGCGGTAGCTGTGGCTTGCTTGTCAGCGAGGGTTCGGGGTACTGGTAGCGCGCCAGGGCGTGCCTCACCGGGAGCGCGCGCGTCAGACACATAAATCACGTGGCCCCGAATCGTTGTAGCAGCAGCGACCGGTGGTTATGCCGTTCTCAGGACGTTAGCGGTCATCTCGCCCACGAGTCAAGGTAGTTCATGACTCATGCTTCTAGCCATCACATGATGCTTGGACGGCGGATTTGGCCTTAGGTTGACTCATAGTTATGACTAAGGCGCTACAAGGCAAATCTGGATGGGAAGATCTGAGATGGTACGAATCAAGATCGCAGCTATGACCGCGCTGGCCGTCGGAGCTCTGCTCGCAGGATCGAGCGCCGGGCACCCCGCCAACCACTCGCACGTGACAGCCGGCACCGCGACCGCTGGCGTCGTGATCACGTACAACCCGATCGGCTGCTGCGGGCCCGACGACTGAAGGGCTCATGCGCGGGACGGCCTCGCCTCCGAGAACCGTGCCGCGGACGGGACAACGGCCACCGCCGTGGCCGCTGTCCGTGCAGGCCGGCCTCGGCAACTGAGCAGAGGCCTGGCAGCGGCTTAGGCCGCCCAGCAGCGCGCCGCGCTGGCGCATGCCCGCGTGGCGACGCTCAGCGCCGGCGCTTAGGCGACCAGCTCGGACTCGCCGGTGAAGGCTGCCCACATTGCCGCGTAAGCACCGCCGCGTTCCAGCAACTCGTCGTGGGTGCCGGTCTCGGCGATCTGGCCGTTCGACATCATGACGATCCGGTCCGCCTCCGAGGCGGTCGTCAGCCGGTGCGCGACCACGATCGTTGTCCGTCGGGCGGCGAGCTGCTCGGTCGCGCGGTTGACCTCGGCCTCGGCCGCGAGGTCCAGCGCCGCCGTGGCCTCATCCAGGAGCAGGATTGCCGGATTCACCAGGTAGGCCCGGGCCAGTGCGATGAGCTGGCGCTGGCCGGCCGCCAGGTTGCGGCCACGCTCGGATACCTCGTGGAGGAAGCCGCCGGGCAGTCGTGAGATCATCTCGATCGCGCCGACGCCGCGGGCGGCGGCCTCGACCTCGGCGTCAGACGCTTCGGGCCGGCCATAGGCGATCGCGTCCCTGACGGTGCCCGCGAACAGGTACGGTTCCTGCGGCACGACGCCAAGCTGTTGCCGGTAAGCAGGCAGGTCGAAGTCGCGCACGTCGGTGCCGTCGATCAGGACCCGGCCCGAGGTTACGTCGTAGAACCTCGCGATGAGCTTGACCAGCGTGGACTTGCCCGCGCCGGTCTGCCCGACCAGCGCGACGGTCTCGCCCGGCGCAATGGAGAGGCTGACCCCTGAGATCGCCTCGTTCCGCTGGGACGAATAGCCGAAGTGGACATCACGCAGCTCGATCGCGCCGCGCAGGTGGCCCGGCCGGATCGGGTGCTCGGCTGGCGGCGTGCTCGTCGGGGTCTGGAGCAGGGTCTTGATCCGCTGGAGCCCGACGTTCGCCTGCTGATAGCCGTCGAACACCTGCGACATCTGCTGTACCGGGGAGAACAGCGAGTCCACGTACAGCAGGTAGGCGATCAGGCCGCCGACGGTTAGCGCGCCGGTGCGGATCTCACCTGCGGCCGCGAACAGGATGATCGCGCCGCCGATCGTGGACAGCGCCTGCACGAACGGGAAGTAGATCGCAATGAGCCGCTGCGCCCGCAGGCGTGACCGGCGGAACGAGCCGGAGAGGCCGGCGAAGCGGTCGGAGTTGACCTGCTCCCGCCGGTAGGCCTGAGCGACTCGCATCCCGGCGACGTTCTCGGCCAGGTCGGCGTTGACGGCGCTGGCCCGCTCGCGCGCCTCGCTGTAGGCGACCGCCGACTTCTTCCTGAAGATCAGCGTGGCGATGATCAGCACCGGGAGGATCGTGAACAGCGTGAGGCCGAGCCGCACGTTGATGATCAGCATGAACACGAGCACGCCGAAGAACGTGAGCACCGAGTTGACCATGGTGATCAGGCCGGTCTGGAAGAACGAGGACAGCGAGTCGACGTCCGTGGTCATCCTGGTCATGATCCGGCCGGTGAGCTCCCGCTCGTAGAAGTCGAGCCCGAGTCGCTGCAGGTGCGAGAAGATCTTTACGCGCAGCGTGTAGAGCATCCGCTCGCCGTTGCGGCCGACGACGATCGTCTGGGCCCAGTTCACCACCCAGTCGCCCAGCGTGATGGCGAGGCCGATCCCCGAGACGAGCAGGATTATCTTGAACCGCGCGTCGACGCTGAGCAGCTGCCGCTCGACGCCGTTGTCGATGCCACCGCGGACCAGCCACGGGAAGATGACGCTGGCCAGCGCGTCCAGCCCGTCCAGGACCAGCCCGATGAGCAGCGCGACCGCGAACGGCCGCAGAAGCTTGCGGAGCGTGAAGTGCGTATCGCCCGCACGGGCGAACGAGTCGTCGACGTCCGGGTCCTCGTTGGCCGGCGGCAGCGCCGCGACTTTGGCCAGCAGTTCCTCGGACGGCGGCACGCCCGCGAGCCAGCCGCCGCCCACCGCGCCGCCGCTCAGGGCAGCGCCCCGCTGGGCGGCCCCGCCACGGCCGCCGCCACCGCCGACGGACCCGCCGGTCGTGCCGCGGCCGAACCCGCCCGCGGCCACCCCGGCTAGCTGCGCGGTCGCGACTGCGGATGGCTTGCCCGCGGCGGGGGTGCTCACGTCGTCGCGCGGCCACAGGGCGGGTGTCACTGCGCCCGGGCCCGGTGTACGGGCGAGCGCCGAGATCTGCGGCGACGCGTCGTTCCGGTATGAGGAGAGTTCGCCGGCGTCGACGCCCTCGGCATCGTCGCCGGGGCCGGCCAGCAGCAGCCGGTAGAGCGGGCACCGCTCAGTCAGCTCGTCGTGGGTTCCCTGGTCGACGAGCCGGCCCTCGTCCAGAACCGCGATCTGGTCGGCGAGCTCAAGCGTGGACCGGCGGTGCGCGATCAGCAGCGTGGTCCGGCCCGCCATCACCTTGCGCAGCGTCGCGTGGATCTGGGCCTCGACCCGCGCGTCGATCGCGGAGGTCGCGTCGTCGAGGACCAGGATGGCCGGGTCGGTGATCAGCGCCCTGGCGAGCGCGACGCGCTGGCGCTGCCCGCCGGACAGGGTGAGGCCCTGCTCCCCGACGACGGTGTCGTAGCCGTCGGGCAGGTCGAGGATGAATTCCTCAGCCTCCGCGGCCCTGGCCGCGGCGACGATCTGCTCTTCGGTGGCGTTCGGCCGTCCGTAGGCGATGTTGTTCCTGACCGAGTCGGAGAACAGGAAGCTCTCCTCGAGCACCAGCCCGATCGAGGCGCGAAGCGAATCGAGCGTAAGGTCGCGCACGTCGTAGCCGCCGACCCTGATCGCGCCCGAGCGCACGTCGTAGAAGCGGGGCAGGAGCAGCGAGATCGTGGACTTTCCGGAGCCCGAGGTCCCGACGACCGCGAGCGTCTCGCCCGGCCGCACGCGCAGGGACAGGCCGCGCAGCACCGGCTCCGATGGCACGTAGCCGAAGTGCACGTCGTCAAGCTCGATGTCCTGGCTGCCCCTGGGCAGGGACAGCGCGTCGGGCTTCTCGGTCAGCACCGGCCGCGAGTCGATGACCTCGTAGACGCGGATGACGCTGGCGCGCACCTCCTGGCCGATCGTGATCAGCGTCGTGAGCGCCCGGACCGGGTTGACCATCAGCGCCAGGTAAGAGGTGAAGGCCAGGAACGTGCCGAGTGAGATCTCGCCCTTGATCGCGAGCCAGCCCCCGAGGGCCAGGACGCCGACCTGGCCGAGCACGGGGACGGCGCCGAGCGCCGGGCTGTACCTGGCCATCATCCGGACGGTTCGCACCCTGGCCGCGTAGAGCACGCGGCTGACGCCCTCGAGGCGCCCGATCTCCTGCTCTTCCTGCCCGAAGCCCTTCACCACGCGGACCCCGGTGATCGCGCCCTCGACGACGCCCGCGACCTCACCTGCCTGCTGCTGGGCATACCAGCTGGCGGGGAACAGCCGCCGGCGCGAGGCGATGGACAGGAACAGCAGCGCGGGCCCGACCGCGAGCGAGATGAGCGCGAGCAGCGGCGAGAGCCAGAACATGACGCCGATCGACATGATGAATAGCAGCACGTTGCCGACCAGCATCGGGGCCATGCCGAGCAGGCTCTGGATCATGTTCAGGTCGGTGATGGACCGGCTGACGATCTGCCCGGTGTGCAGCTGATCCTGGCGGGCGCCGTCGAGCCGGGTCAGGGAGCCGAACAGCTCGGTGCGCAGGTCGTGCTGGACTTCGAGGGACAGCTGGCCGCCCCGGTAGCGGCGCAGGTACACGCCGACGAAGCTCACCAGCGCGGCGATGATCAGGAGGGTGGCCCCCGGCCAGATCGGCTGGGTGTGCTGAACGATGGCGTTGTCGATGATGTCGCGCTGGATCAGCGGGATAACCACGGTGACCAGCGTGGCGAGGACCGATGCGCCGAACGCGACCAGACTCAGGCCCCGGTGCCGCCAGCAATAGGCAAGCAGCCGGCGCAGCCAGCCCTCGCCGTATCCGCTTCCCTGGGGGCTCGTCGCGCGCCTCACTGCTGTCCTGCGATAGTCGCTGCGGAGTCGGCGGAGTCGGCCGCTAGCCGGGCGCGGCGCCGTTCGGTCATCGACTCACTGAGGAGCCTGAGGTCGTCAAGGATCTGGTCTCTTCGGCCGGTGTGCTCAAGCAGGCTGTCGAGCCACGCGCCGTAGGCAAGGTCCGCGCGGGCGATGGCGTCGCGGCCCGCCGGGGTCAGGCGCAGCCGGACCACCCGCCGGTCGCCGGGCTCAGCCTCGCGATAGGCGAGACCCGAGGCCACGAGGCTGTCCGCGGTCGACGTCAGCGTCGGCCGGGCCACCGCGAGCTTCTCCGCGAGCCGCGCCGAGCGCTCGCCGCCCTCGCCGATGAGCCTGAGCATGCGGTATTGCTGA
Organism: Streptosporangiaceae bacterium; assembly: GCA_035484155.1. GTDB lineage: Bacteria > Actinomycetota > Actinomycetes > Streptosporangiales > Streptosporangiaceae > JAJYUU01. Next base: position 643 of record DATHPF010000286.1, on the reverse strand, counting down.
GGACTAATGCCCGCGTCGATTCGCTCCAGGACGCGCGACATCCGCAGGACCGTCAGCACTCCGCTGATCGTCGCGCCCTCTTCGATCTCGGCGGGCGCCTGGGCGGCCTCGGCGGTCACCGCGGCGGCCGACAGGTCGGCGTCCGCGGTCGGCACGGCCGGCTTCACCACGCGTAGCTCCTTTGATACGACGCACTCATAGTTCGCCAGGCTAACAAACGGGCTAGGGCTCTTATTCCCGGGGTGCGGGCGCTCCGCAATTCATGACAGAACGGGCGCGCGGCCTGGGGGTGTGCCTGTCTACTGTCGTCAGGGCGACAGTAGACAGGCACACCCGGGCGCACACCGGTCTCGACCGCCGGCCGGGCGACCCGCGCATAAGGGGTTGACGGCGGGGGTGGTCTGCTCCTAGCGTCGCGGAGCGCTCATCGCGGGCGCGCGACGCCCGGAGGCTCGATGCGACTGCCGCGCCACGAGGTCAGCCCGTACCGGCTGTACCTCGTGCTGGAGTCCGGCATGAGCTTCCTGACCGGCATCACCTACGCGACAATCATGGTCTACTGGGTGACCTCCGGCAGGCTCAACCCGCTCCAGCTGGTCCTGCTCGGCACCGTGCTGGAACTCACCTACTTCGTGCTGCAGCT
>DATHPF010000285.1:0-6575 GCA_035484155.1 Streptosporangiaceae bacterium | reverse complement strand
ACGGCTTCCGCGGGGCACGGACCCCGGAACAGGGCGCCGCGATCGCGATCCGGCTCGCCACCCTGCCCGACGACGGCCCGACTGGCGGCTTCTTCGATGACGCCGGGGTGGTGCCGTGGTGACAGACGGACGCGGCCCGCTCCGTTCACTCTCGCGGAGTTGGCGACCCGAGTTCATCCGTGCCGAGGTCGCGGCCGCGATGCGGGAGGCTTGGTAACGTTCGGCGGTGCGATACGACCCTTCGTTCTACGAAGGCGCGGCCGTCCACTACCGGCACGGGAGACCCGCCTACTCGCCCCGGCTCGAGGCTCTCCTCGCTGCGGAACTCAGCCTGGATGGCAGCGGAAGGCTGCTGGACGTCGGCTGCGGGCCCGGCATCCTTACCGTACGACTGGCGCACCTGTTTGAGGGCGCCGTCGGCCTTGACCCTGATCCTGCGATGATCGCCGAGGGTCGCCGGGCCGCCCGGGAGCGGGACATCGCGAACATCACCTGGGTCCAGGCCAGAGCTGAGGACCTTCCCGCGGTGGCGCCTGGGCCGTACCGACTGGTCACGTTCGGCCAGTCGTTCTACTGGACCGACGAGGTTCAGGTGGCCGAGGCGGTCTACGACATGGTCGAGGCGGGCGGCGCTCTGGTCATTGTCGGGCATCAGGCCGAGGGGCGGCCGGTCCCGCCGAGCCCCGGGCCACCGCGGATTCCGCACGATGAGATCGAGGATCTGGTGCGGAAGTATCTCGGACCGACGAGGCGAGCGGGCCAGAGCACCGCGCCGGTTCAGGCCCTCAGCCTCCGGGACGCACTTGCGAGCACCCGGTTCGGCGCGCCACGGGTGATCTTCGCCCCCGGCATCCCCGACCTCATGCGGGATATCGAGAGCGTGGTGTCCGGTTACTTCTCCATGTCTTTTGCCGCGCCGCACCTGTTCGGCGACCGCGTCGAAGAATTCGCTGACGAGGTGCGAGAGCTGCTGCGAGAGCGATCTCCCGACGGCGTTTTCTGGGACTGGCCCGGTGATACCGAGGTAATGCTCGCTCGCAAATGACCGAAGGGGACGGGGAACTCGCGGCCTCCCGTCCCCGCAACAATCGAGGCGAGCGCGGCCCACGGCGGACGGGTCTCGAAGGCCGCTCCTGCGCTGCGCCCGTCCGGTGCGCCACGTTCAACGCATCGATCATGCTGCGTAAGCATCGGTCGACTTACGGGTACGGGCGGGAAGGCGCGAATGGGTTGGGCGTCGCGACTTTCGTTCAGATCCCTACGCAACATTCCGATCTGGAATTCAGAAACTGTCAGTGGGTGGCACTATAATCGAACACATAAGCGAGCAATAACTGGCTGGCGGAGGGAGGGTAGCCGTGACCGATCCTGGCTGGGATGTCCCCGGAGTTTCGGGCGGCGCTTCGACCGTCACCGCCGACGCTGCCCCGCCGTCGCCTGCTGGTCCGGGCTCGCCTGCTGGTCCGGGCTCATCTGCTTATGCTGGCTCGCCTGGGGGTGCCGGCTCGTCTCGGCGTGCGGCGAGGCCCGCCCGCCTGCGTCGCCCTTGCGCTAGCGCCTCGGCGATGGCTGGCTCTTCAGCCGGCGCGTTCGCTAGCGTCCCGGGCAGCGCGCCGCGGCCGGGTTCACCGGACTTCGCCGACGGCCGCGCCGGCCTGGCCGCCGCTGATCCGCTGGCCGGCGCGGCGTCATTAGCCGGCGCCACGTCCGACGGCGCCACGTCCGACGGCGCCACGCCCGTCGCTGGTGCTGGTGACGGCAGCGGCGCTGATGGCGGCGCCTCGCCTGCCGGGGACGGCCTGCAGGCGACTGATCCGGTGCAGGCGCTGGAGATGCTGCGGGCCGGGCTGGACTACCTCGCCCACGCGGACGCCGCGGAGTGGACTGCGGGGCTGCAGGCGGACTGCCTGCGGGCCCTGGCGGTGGCGGAGTCACGCCACGCCGCCGCGCATGCCCGGGTGCTGGCGGCGTTCAGCGTGCCGGGCGGCGGGCTCGCCGGCGACGGTCACCGGTCGCCGCGGGTCTGGCTGACGTGGCAGACCCGGGCCACCCGGCGGGCCGCGGCCGCCCAGGTCACCCGGATGCACGGCCTGCAGGCCCACCCGCAGGTCGCCGCCGCGCTCGCCGCCGGGCAGGTGTCACTGTCGTGGGCCCGGCAGATCACCGACTGGTCCGACCGGCTTCCCGACGACCACCGGGCCGGCGCTGACGCCGAGCTGCTAGCAGCCGCGGGGGCCGGCGCGGACCTGGCCGACCTGGCAGGGATCGCCGAGGAACTGCACCGCCAGCACGTCAGCGCCGACAGCGGGGATGACGGGTTCGACGACCGGGCGGTCCGGTTCGCTACGACGTTCGGCGGCGCCGGCCGGCTGGAAGGCGACCTGACCCCCCGGTGCGCCGCGGCTTTCCAGGCCGTGCTGGACTCCCTGGCCGCCATCCGCGGCCCGGAGGACACCCGGACCCTGGCGCAGCGCTACCACGACGCTATCGAGGAAGCGTTCATCCGGCTGATCGCCGCCGACTGCCTGCCGCAGCGGGCCGGGCAGCCGGTCCGCCTTGAGCTGACCATCACCCTCGACGAACTCGCCCGCGGCGGCGAGGGCAGCCCCGCCGGTCCCGGCGCCGGCTGCGACGCCGCGATCCAGCCCGTCGTCACCGGGCACGTCGACGCCGACCTGCTGAAGCGCCTCGCCGACACCGATTACCTCACCGAGCTCGCCGCCGCGGCCGGCGCCCGCCACGCTGGCGACCAGTTCGGCCCGATCCTCGAGCAGGCCATCGCGCTGCTGTCCGGGCCGGCCGGCCGCGCCGCCTGGCTCCGCCGCCGCCGCGGCGGCCCCGCCGCCGCGGCCATCAGCCTGCCGCTCGACATCGCCGGGACGCTGGACACCATCCCGGTCCACCTGCGCCGCGCGGTCCGCAAACGGGACAAGCACTGCCGGTTCCCCGGCTGCGATCTGCCCGCCGCCGGCTGCGACGTCCATCACCTCACCCATCGCAAAGACGGCGGCCGGCACGCCCTCACCAACCTCGGCCTGTTCTGCCGGTTCCACCACCTCGTCGCGATCCACAGGTGGGGCTGGCAGGTCACCCTGCATCCCGACGGCACAACAACCGCCGTCAGCCCCGACGGCACCAAGACCTTGCACAGCCACCCGCCACCCGGCCAAGCCGCCTGACTGCGAGCCGCCACGCGCGCGCTGGCCACTCGATCACGTATCTGACCGCGGCGTACTTTTGGCGCGGTTACGGTTGGCGCGGGCGGATCCGCGCGGATGATCTCGGCCAGCTCTGGATCGGTCGAGTAGCATCTCCCGGTGGCTGGCTACAAGATGAACTGGTCGCCCGCATCCGAGCGCGAGGCTCTGGCGGCGTTCCTCGACAAACAACGGGACATTCTGGTTCGCAAGATCGAGGGCGTCACAGATGAGGACGCGCGCAAGACACCGACTGCCAGCGCGCTTTCGCTGCTCGGGATTCTCAAGCACTGCGCGCTATGGGAGCGCAGGTGGTTCCAGGTCATCGTGGCTGGGCGCACATTCCGGGGAGAGTGGCCCGAGGTCAAGTCGAATTGGATGATCGACGACTTCGCTGTCGGCCCAGACGACACGGTGCTGTACTGGCTCACTTATTACGCTGATCAGGTAGCCGAGTCGCGCCGGATCGTGACCGACCGTGACCTCGACGCGCCGTGCGCCTACGCCGAGGACTCCGGCACCAACCTGCGATGGGTGCTGATGCACCACATCGAGGAGGTAGCCAGGCATGCTGGGCATGCGGACATCATCCGCGAGACCATCGACGGCAGCACTGGGGAGTAGCTCAGAGGCGTAGGGCCGGCGAAGAGCGGTGCTGGCGGGCGCCGCACGTGGCCTGGCTATAACAGCTCCAGGCATGAACCCGGATGCCGGTGAGCTGTATAACCTCGGACGACCGGAGTTACGGAAAGCCTGGGTCCGAACGACGTGCAGGATCGACGGGACTCATGATGCCTACAGCGTTGCCGTCCGGATACTCGACGATGGCATAGCGGGCTCCCCAGAAGGCGTCGTAGGGCTCGTGCTGTCCTCGGTAGCCAGCTCCGGTCAGGTCGGAATAGATGGCATCGACACGCTCTCTGCTGGCGACTTTGAAGCCGACCACCACTCGGGGGCCGGTCGTCCATCCTTTGGCCCAGTGATGAGCGAACTCGGTGCTGTCGAAGTGCAGATCGACACCGCCCGGATCCTCGGCGGCTCGATGGTGCGTCTGGAAGGCGGCGTCAGTGTCCGGGATAGTCAGTCCCAGGCGACGGTAGAACGCCACGGTGGCTTCCATGTCTGAGACGACGAGGTTGACCAGATCGAGATTGGGCGGGTCCGTCATGTCGGTGCGCTCTCTCTTCTTAACGGTGACTGGCCGGCCACTCCCGATGTTAAGTGACGATAGACCACCGACGATCAACGCTGAGAAAATGCTCCCCGTGCTCACTTACCGCTTAAGGCCAGCCACTGACGAAGACGTCGGGTTTCTCGCCGACGTGGTCATCGAGGCCACACAGGCTCAGGGCCGCCTTCCGAATGACTTCGACGAACGGAATTGGCGCAACGGCTTCGCCGAGTGGACTAGGGAGCAGGTCCGGGGCGAGATCCCCGACAGCACGACCAGCGTGGTCGAGGTCGATAACGAGCGTGTCGGCAGACTGCGGATTGTCCGCACTGCGGAGTGCATCGAACTCAGCGGCATTCAGCTACTTCCCGGTATCCAGCGCCACGGGATAGGCACCGCCATCATCGAGGACCTGAAGGCACAGGCCGCGGCCGCCGGCATCCCACTCGACCTAGGCGTCGAGAAAGACAACCCAGATGCGCGCAAGCTATACGAACGTCTGGGATTTGCCCAGGTAGACGAGACCGAGCAGGAATATAGGCTCCGATGGAATCCGCGGCTTGATACCGACCTGCCGCCTTCGCCGACCTATAAGTAGCAGCCGGGCACCCACCCCGCCGAGCAAGCTGCCTGACCGAGCCGCCGGCGCGTCACGCATATGACGACGGCCTACGTGAAGCGCGGTTACGGTACGCGCGTGACTTGGCGCGCGAGCCGCAGATCTGCATGCTGCACCAGCAGCCGCTGCGCGTTGGTGACCGGTCGTAGAAGGCCCACTGGCAGTCGTCTGCGCTGCACACCTTGAGCCGGGACCAGGTGCCGGCCGTCGCGGCTTCGGCGGCGATCAGCAGCAGCCGGGTAAGCGCAGCCGTCGCGCCGGACCCGGCAGGAACGACAACAACACGGCCGCTGATGTCAGCCTGAATCCCGGCTCGCATGGTGGCCGCGATGGCCGCCACTCGCGCCGCGGGGACCGGTCCCGCCGCACGGGTGCCTGCCGAATCCACGCCCTTCGGGCCAGCATCCGCCGAAGCGGCGTCTGCGGTAGCTGTGTCGGCTGCGGCTGCTGCGGAAGACCTGTTGCGCCTCGCACTGTGCGTGACGTGCGATCGCAGCACGCCCCGTAGTGCCTCCCGGAGGTCAACGGCGAGAGCGAGGTCACGCCGCCTGGGCTGCTCGTCGAGGTGGGCGACCAGGCCGGCCTCTTGCAGCCAGCTGGCCAGCCCCGCCGGCGTTGCCAGCTCGTCGGTGCCCTGCTCGATGTCAAGGCTGTTCACGAACGCCTGCAGGGTGGCAAGGTCGCCGGGCGCCCGGCCGATGTCTGGCTCGCCGCTGTGGCCTTGGCTGGCTGGCATGCCGCTCCTAGATGTCTGCCCGTCCCGTCACCACCATTCTACATCTGCTGGTTGCATACGTCCTCAGCACCTGGGTATGTTCGTTACTAGCAAAGACGTAAAGCTGGTGACGCCGGGCACAGCGCGGCGCAAACAGGGAGGCGCGGCATGGGTGCTAGCCAGAGCGGGGATGCCAGGCAGGTGGCCGATGCGCGGCGCAGGAACGACTGGGTGCTGATTGGCGTGCCGACGAGCGCCGGCGCCCATCACGCGGGCCAGGACCGGGCCCCGGCAGCGCTTCGGGCAGCGGGCATTATCGAACGCCTGCAGGCCGCAGGCGTCCCCATCAGCGACGCGGGTGACCTGCCGGGATCCGTGTTCACCGTGGATCATGACCATCCGCAAGCCCCCAATCTGGCCGCAGTAGTCTCAGTCGCCCGCGCCGTCGCCGACGCCGTTGAGACGCAGGTGGCTGCTGGCCGACGGCCGCTGGTCGTGGGCGGTGACTGCACGATCACGCTTGGGGTCATCGCCGGCTTCCAGCGAGTACACCCGGACGTCGGGCTGGCCTACGTCGACGGCGACGCCGATCTCGGCGCGCTATCGGGGGAAACGTCAGGCATCCTGGACGGGACCGGCGTCGCACATCTGCTCGGCCTGGGCTCGCCTGAGCTGGCCGGCCTGGCCGGAGAGCCGCCAGTGCTCGACGGCTCGCGGCTAGCGCTGCTGGGCTACGACCCGCGCGAACAGACCGACGCGGGCCGGACGTTCCTGACGACCAACCGGGTCAGCAACGTCGAAGGTCCCGAGCTTTCCTCAGATCCGGAGGCGGCGGCCCGCCGCGCGCTGGCGTCGCTCGGAAGCAGCGGTCCG
>DATHPF010000284.1:0-3614 GCA_035484155.1 Streptosporangiaceae bacterium | reverse complement strand
GGGCGGCATCGGCTTGATCCTGGTGGTGATCTACTCGTTCCTCTACTACCGCGGCCTTGGCATCGTGTCGGTGAGCAGCCTCGCTATCGCGGCGCTGCTCACCTACCTGGCGGTCGTGCTGCTGTCGAAGTACGAGGGCTTCACGCTGTCGCTGGCAGGCATTGCCGGACTGATCGTCGCGATCGGCATCACGGCTGACTCGTTCATCGTGTACTTCGAGCGGCTGCGCGACGAAGTCCGCGAGGGGAGATCGCTGCGCGCTGCGGTCGAGCGCGGCTGGACCAGGGCCCGGCGCACGATCCTGGTATCCGACACCGTCTCGTTCCTGGCCGCCCTGCTGCTGTACATCCTGTCGATCGGCGATGTCCGCGGCTTCGCGTTCACGCTGGGCATGACCACGCTGATCGACGTCATCGTGGTGTTCCTGTTTACCAAGCCGATGATCACGCTGCTGGCCCGGACTAAGTTCTACGGCCAGGGCCACCCGATGTCTGGCCTTGATCCGGCCCGGCTCGGGGCCCGGGCACCGTGGCGCGGCGGCCGCCGATCAGTACCTAGTGCTGGCAGTCCCACCGCCGGCGCCACCGCCACGGCATCGCGCACCTCGACCAGCACCCGGGAGGCGTGATGTCGCGGCTGGGCAACATCGGCGGCCGGCTCTACCGCGGCGAAGTCTCCTTCGACTTCGTCAACCGGCAGAAGCTCTGGTACACGATCTCCGGATTCATCCTGGTCATCAGCCTGCTAGCGCTGATCTTCCGCGGCCTCGACTTCAGCGTCGACTTCAAGGGCGGATCGGTGTTCACCGTCCCCGCGACCGCGTCGGTGACCCAGTCCGGCCTCGAGCAGGTCGCCAGCGCCAACGGCGGGACCAACCCGACGGCGACCGAGGTCAAGCCGTTCAACGGCAAGGCCCCGTACTGGCAAGTGCAGACCACTCAGCTCTCCACCAATAAGTCGCTGGACATCGAGCGGGCCATCGCCCAGAAGTTCGACATCAACGTCGGCAACATCTCGATCGACACGGTGGGGTCGAGCTGGGGCTCCCAGGTTTCGCAGAAGGCGCTCGAAGCGCTGATCGCGTTCCTTATCGTCATCGTCATCTACCTGTCGATCGCCTTCGAGTGGCGGATGGCGGCCGCGGCCTTCGTCGCACTGGCGCACGACATCGTGATCACGATCGGCGTCTACGCGCTGACTGGCTTCCAGGTCAGTCCCGCGACGGTCATCGGCCTGCTGACGATCCTCGGCTACTCGCTGTACGACACTGTCGTGGTCTTTGACAAGGTCCGCGAGAATACGGCGCCCATTCTCGGCACTCGCAAGAGCACTTACAGCGAGGCCGCCAACCTGGCACTGAACCAGACCCTGGTCCGGTCCATCAACACCTCGCTCACGGCGCTGCTGCCGGTAGCGGCCATCCTCGTCGTGGGCACGCTCCTGCTCGGCAACGGCGAGCTGAAGGACCTGTCGCTCGTGCTGTTCGTCGGCATGCTGTCCGGCACCTACTCCTCGATCTTCATCGCCACCCCGGTGCTGGCGGACCTGAAGGAGCGGGAGCCGCAATACAAGCAGCTGGCCAAGCAGGTCGCCCTGCGCGCCGCGGGCGGCCGGGCGGCCCTGCGCAAGGCCAAGCCGGCCAGCGCCGCAGGGGCTGCTGCTGCCACTGCCGTCGGCGGTGGTCAGCCGGGCAACGGGAGCGCCACGGCCGTCGACCTGGCGAGCAACAGCCCGGCCGATGCGGACGGGGACCTGGTGCCAGGCGAGGAACTCGAGGACGAGTCCGTGCCCGCGTCCCAGCCTGCCGCAGCCGGCCAGGCGCGCGCGGCGAGCTCGCGGCCAGCTGGCCCCCGGCAGCAGCCGGTTCGCAGGCCGGCCGCGAAGAGACGGCCAAGCGGCAAGAAGAAGCGCAGGTAGGCGCCCGTGCCGGGCGATCGCGAGGCAGCTGCTGCGGCCGACCGGGGCGCGCGCGACTCCGTGCGGACCACCACGTCAGGCGCGCCTGACGTGGTGGTAGCGCTGCTGAATTCGAGAATTCGCGACGTGCCTGACTATCCGAAGCCGGGCATCGTCTTCAAGGACATCACGCCGCTCCTAGCCGACGGCCAGGCTTTCGCGGCCGCCGTCACTGCGCTGGCAGCCGGGAACGAGGGCGTGACCAAGGTGGCCGGGATCGAGGCGCGCGGCTTTATCCTGGCGGCCCCCGTCGCTTACGTACTCGGGGCCGGGTTCGTCCCGGTCCGCAAGCAGGGCAAGCTGCCGGCGCAGACGTACGCCCAGTCGTACGAGCTTGAGTACGGCGAGGCCACCCTTGAGGTGCATGCCGACGTATTCGGCCCCAGCGACCGGGTGCTGATCGTGGACGACGTCCTGGCTACCGGCGGCACAGCGGCTGCGACGGCGGAACTGGTCCGCCGCGGCGGGGCAACGGTGGCCGGAGTCGCCGTCTTGCTGGAGATCGGATTCCTCGCAGGACGGGCAAAGCTACCTGATCTGGACGTGCGGTCGCTTCTTGCGATGTGACGCAACGTACGGAGCCCGGCACTTCCTGAATCGTCCATCGATAGACTTGATGCTACGGCGGACGTGAGGAGCGCATGTGGCCGGTGACGTTGTGACGGCCGGGACGGCCGGACCCGATGTCACCCAGGACCTGCCCGCGGCGGATGTTGGGGTGACATCGCCCGCAGGCATGCCCGCGCAGGCTCCCCACGAGGCGCCAGCTCCGGACGAGGAGCAGGAACTCGCGGCGGCCGAGCAGGCCCCTGCCACCGACGGCGATGCCGATGCGCCCAAGACCGGCAAGGGCAGCGGCAGCAGGAAGTCTGCCGCCCGATCTGCGGCCAGCCGGGTGACTCGCCGGTCAGCGCCGCCTGCGGAGACCGGTGGCGGCGGCCAGGCAGCAGGGGATAGCGCGTCTGGCGCGGCGGCCGTGCGGCGCCGGCTGGCGCGGCTCGGTGCGACCCGCACCGGCGGCGTCAACCCGGTGCTCGAGCCGCTGGTCAAGACGGTCCGTACCACGCACCCGAAGGCGGACGTCCGGCTCATCGAGCGGGCCTACGAGACAGCGGCCAGGCTGCACGCGGGCCAGTCCCGCAACAGCGGCGACCCGTACATCACCCACCCGCTCGCCGTGGCCACCATCCTGGCGGAGCTAGGCATGCCGCACGACACGATCTGCGCCGCCCTGCTGCATGACACCGTCGAGGACACCCAGTACACGATCGACCAGCTGCGGGAGGACTTCGGCGACGACATCGCTGCGCTGGTCGATGGCGTCACCAAGCTCGACAAGGTTAAGTACGGCGATGCCGCGCAGGCCGAGACCGTCCGCAAGATGGTCGTCGCCATGTCGCGCGACATCCGGGTCCTGGTCATCAAGCTCGCCGACCGGCTGCACAACATGCGGACGCTTCGCTATATCCCGCGGGCCAAGCAGGAGAAAAAGTCACGCGAGACCCTGGAAATCTTCGCGCCGCTGGCACATCGGCTCGGGATGAACACGGTGAAGTGGGAGCTGGAAGACCTGGCCTTCGCCACCTTGTTCCCCAAGCGCTACGACGAGATCGCCCGGCTGGTCTCCGAGCGCGCGCCCCGGCGCGAGATGTTCCTGC
>DATHPF010000283.1:0-39865 GCA_035484155.1 Streptosporangiaceae bacterium | reverse complement strand
CCGGCCAGGGCCATGATCAGCTCGCCCGCTCCGGCCACGTCCACGCCGATGCCTTCGGACGCCATCAGCCGGTAGGCGGCGGTACACGGGAACGCCTTGGAGGCGAAGACCATCCGGGAGTTCGGCCATTGTGCGCCGAGGGCCAGCCGGTACCGGCGGACCTGGGAGCGGACCGCATCGTCGGCCACCACGTACAGCGGCGTGCCCCAGCGGGCGGCCAGGTCGGCCAGCCGGCACCCGCCCACGACCAGTTCGCCGTCCGGGTCCACGCTCGAACCGGGCGGGAACAGGCCGAGGATGTCGGGGCTGGTAGCGGTATCGACAGACATGACGACCTCCGGCTGGTCAGACATGCTCGGCGGGCCCGAGGCGGCTGTGGATAGCGTAGTAGTAAGAGACCTCGGCCTGTTGACGAGCCCATTCCGAACAACCAGCATTGGGGTGCGGCACCCCAATCGCAGCAGGGCGCCTCCCACCTAAGCGGAGTGCGAAAGGCCAGGACACCGCTAGTGCGAGCCGATTCCCGGGCTTTTGGTCCCTCGGGCGCTCCGGACCGGCTTGCCTACGGCGGGCTGGTGGCCGGACAGCGGGTCCTGGGCATCGTTCTCGCCGGCGGAGCGGGGCGACGCCTGGTGCCATTGACCGCTGACCGGGCCAAGTCGGCCATTACCTTCGGCGGCTTCTACCGGCTGGTGGACTTCGCGCTGTCCAACCTGGTGAACGGGGATATCCAGCGGATCTGCGTGCTGACCCAGTACAAGAGCCACAGCCTGAACCGTCATATCATCACCGCCTGGCAGCTGAACGGCATGCTGGGCAGCTACGTGATGCCGGTCCCGGCACAGCAACGGCTCGGCCCGTACTGGCAGGTCGGCTCGGCAGATGCGATCTACCAGTCGCTGAACCTCATCCACGCCGACCGGCCCGACATCGTGGTGGTCGTCGGTGCCGACCATGTGTACCGGATGGATCCTCGGCAGATGATCGAGGCGCACCTGGCCTGGGGCGCCGGGGTCACGGTGGCGGCGATCCCCGTGCCGCGGGAACAGGCGTCGGGCTTCGGCGTCGTGCAGGTTGCACCGGGCGAGCACCGGATCGAGGTGTTCGCCGAGAAGCCTGCGTATCCGCCGGGCCGCCCTGGCCAGCCGGACGAGTCCTGGGCCTCCATGGGCATCTACGTCTTCAGCACCGATGTACTGGTGGACGCGCTGAGCAAGGATGCGGCCGAAGACGGCAGCCGGCACAGCGTGGGCGGCGACATCATGCCGATGCTGACGCGGGGGCGCGCCGCGCACATGTACGACTTCGGCCAGAACAAGGTGCCTGGCACCGACGAGCGCGACCCGCTCTACTGGCGGGACCTTGGCACGCTCGACGCGTATTTCGAGGCGCACATGGACCTGTGCGCAGTGCATCCGGCCTTCAGCCTCCACAACGACCGGTGGCCGATCCTGACCGGCGGGCTCCCGCAACCGCCGGCCAAGTTCGTGTACGAGCAGGGTGATTGGGTGGGACAGGTGATCAACAGCCTCATCAGCAACGGCGTCATCGTCTACGACGGGCTGGTGCGCAACTCGATCCTGTCGCCCGGAGTCCGGGTGAGCAGCTGCGCGCAGCTGAACCACGCGGTGATCCTGCACAATTCGCGTGTCGGCCGTCACGCGGTCGTAGAGAACGCCATCTTGGATAAGAGGGTCGTCGTCGCGGACGGCGCCACGGTGGGAGTGGACAAGGAGCACGACAAAGCCCGGGGTTTCGCGGTGTCCAGCGGCGGCATCACGGTGGTCGGTAAGGGGCAGCACGTAGCACCATTACGGCCTGGTCCCTGGTGGACGACGCTTCTCCGGGACCTTGGTCCTTACCCACGCGCGCGCGGACTGCCTAGAGTTGACCTGGGAGTCAGGCCCTGTCCCAGCTGAGCATTGGGCTCGCGAACGTCGGGAGTTGCGGTGACAGATCCGGTAGGCGGTCCTGGACCAGGCGACGAAGCCAGGAAGCCGATCGCGGTGTTCCTCATGGATGACCACGAGATCGTCCGCCGCGGCGTCCGTGACCTGCTGGAGGCCGAGCCGGACATCACGGTGGTCGGCGAGGCCGGCACCGCATCCTCGGCGCTGGCCCGCATTCCCGCGCTCGAGCCGGACGTGGCCGTGCTGGACGTCCGGCTGCCGGACGGGGACGGGGTATCGGTGTGCCGGGAGATCCGGTCCCGGATGCCCGAGGTCGCGTGCCTCATGCTCACCTCGTTCGGCGACGACGAGGCATTGTTCGACGCGATCATGGCGGGTGCCGCGGGCTACGTGCTCAAGCAGATCCGCGGCACCGACCTGGTCGGCGCCGTCCGCACCGTGGCCTCCGGCCAGTCGATGCTGGACCCGCGGGCCGCCAGCCAGCTGATGGCCCGGCTCCGGGATCAGTCAGCCAAGCAGGATCCGCTGGCCGGCCTGTCCGCCCAGGAGCGCAAGATCCTCGAGCTCATCGGGGAGGGACTGACCAACCGGCAGATCGGCGAGCGGATGTTCCTGGCCGAGAAGACGGTGAAGAACTACGTGTCCGCCCTGTTCGCCAAGCTGGGCATGGAGCGCCGCACCCAGGCCGCCGCCTACGCCGTCCGGGTGTTCGACGACCAGCACGACGGCGACCACGGAGGTCCCCGGGAGTAGGGACCTTGTTCCCTGGGTCAGCGATGGCAGCCACGGCATCCCGCGACCTCAGCCGCGACAGCGGAGACCGCGTCATCGTCCTGCACGTGCACGAGTTCGCCACCGGCCGTTTCGGCCGCATCCAGGTGGACTGCGGCGAGGGCGAGGGCGTGGTCTCCAAGATCGTGGCCGAACTGCAGGCGGCGGGCGTCAGCGCCGAGGGCGAGATCCGCGAGACCAGGCTCGGGCACGTCGCGGCGGCCATCCTGCACGCCGCCCACGACCACGACGCGCGCCTGGTGGTGCTGGGTTCGAGCAGCCGCACCGACCTGCCCCGCGTCCCGCTCGGCAGCGTGGCCAGCCGACTCCTGCACATGGCCACCCGGCCGGTGCTGATCGTGCCCAGGACGGACGCTCACGCTGAGCCCGGTCCAGGCGCCGGCGGTGGCGACGGCCGGGGCAGACCAGGGCTAACGCGCTGGGCGTGAACGACGTGCCTCAGCGATGCGGGGCAGCCCATTCAGGCACGGCCCGGACTGGCCCGCGGACTCCGCCGCCAGGTAGGTGGCGACCCGGGCGGTCTCGGTCAGGCCGCAATGATGTGATGGCAGCGCGGCCAGCACGCCCGCGCCTACTGCGGCGCCGTACCGTCGCAGCGACTCGTTGTCCAGCTTGCGGTGCGCCGGGAATGCCGCTCCGCCCCGGCCGGTCAGGCGGGGCAATCCGGCATGCGGCCAGGCATCCCGGTTCCGGGAGACCTTAAGCGCCAGGTCAGCGGGATGTCGGGGCGCGGATCCGCTGATCATGAAGGAAGCATGACAACGGGCCGTCCGCGGCGGCCACACCGCCTACTCTCCGGGCATGCTTAAGCAACTCGCGCCTATCGCCAGGATTGACTTCCGCCCGCGGCACGCCCAGCCGAGAATTTCCCGGGTGGCGCTGGCTACCCTCGCCGCCGTCGCCGGGTCCCTTGCGGCGGACGCCTTGCTGGTCGCCATCGGTCAGGCCGTCTTCCCCAGCACCAGGGGATACGTGCATTTCCAGTTTCATGACTATGCCAAGCTCACGGTGATCGGGGTCATCGTTGCGTGCGCGGCATGGCCGGTCGTCACACGGATCTCCTCATATCCCCGGTGGCTGTTCTTCCGCCTGGCCATCCTGGTCACGCTGGTGCTGTGGCTGCCCGACGTCTACCTCCTGTACCTGAGCCAGCCCGGCGACGCGGTCGCCATCTTGTTCCTGATGCACCTGGCCATCGCCCTGGTCACTTACAACTTGCTCGTCCGGCTGGCACCCAGCGGTCCTGGCCCGCGCCATGCCACCCGGTAGCGAACGTCAGGGGCGGTCTCGCGTTTCACGCCGCGGCGGCCAGCCGAAGGCCGGTGGACCCGGCCGAGGTGCTGCAGCGTCACGGCGGCGCCGACGTCGCGGTCGGCTTGGCGGTCGACGACCGCTCGTTCGCCACGGCCTATGCCGGGCTGCGGGGCGGCGGGCGGCTCGTGCTGGTCGCGCTGCCGGCGTCGGGCATGCTGAATATCCCGGTCTTCGACACCTTGCTGAACGGGACGTCAGTCATCGGGTCGATCGTGGGGCACGGGCCGACCTGACCGAGGTCTTCGGCCTGCACGCGGCCGGCCGGACCCGGGTCAGCTACGAGACCAGGCCGCTGGCCGGCGTCAACGACGCCATCAGCGAGGTGCTGCACGGCAAGGCCAAGGCCCGCCTCGTCCTGGAGCCGTGACCGCAAAACGAAGCCGCTTCCGGCGACCTGCTGGAAGCGGAGTTTTCTCACTGCGCCGGATGCGCCTAGCTTTCGCGCTTGCCGCGCATGATGACGACCGGGCGCGATGCGTTATTCGCGCAGTACTGGAGGGGTTCGGGAAAGACGACATGCGGGTAGTCAGCGGACTCATCTGCTTCCGTTGATGGTCAGTGCACGGCCGTCGAGTAACCCGAGTGGGCGATCAGCCTGATCCGGGTGGCCTGCAGCCGCTTGGCCAGGACCTGGGTGATTCGCTGGTTGAGCTCGTACCTTAGACCCGGGTCGGCCGTGCAGATCTCCCGCACAGCCGCCGCATCGAATTCGAAGGCCTCGACCGGAGCGGCGGCCACGGCACCAAACGCCCAGCGGTAGGGCGGGAACAGCCACGACCAGCCCAGCAGCTCACCCATGCCGATGGTCTCAATGACCACGGGGCCGTGGCCCGGGATATGCAGGTCGAGCGATACGTGACCGGACCGGATCAGCCAGAACCGGTTAGCGCTACCGCCGTCCTCGAAGAGCCGGTGCCGGGCCGGGAACCTCACATCCCGGGCCGTTCCGGCGAGCCAGTCCAGCTCCTCAGGGGACACGCCGTGCAGGAATGGATGCGTGGCCAGAGCCGCCGCCGTGACCTCGATCATGGGACATCACCGCCCAGTTATTCGTCTTGGTCCGGCTCAGCCTTCCGTCGCGGCTCGCCGGCCGCTAGAGCCTTAAGTCACTCGCCCACCGGGACCGTAGGCCACGGCGGGATCTGGCTGAACGCGGGCCGGCCTTGCGGACTAAGGTCCCGGCCGGACATGCCTGACGCCACTCCCCGCCGGAATGCGGCCTGCTGAGGCTGGACGGTATGCGGGACGACAGCGCCCAGCAGCGTCCCGCCTTCTGCCAGCTGCCTGAGCCGGTCCTGGGCGACGGCAAAGCTGACCTCCAGCTGCACCTCATCGCCGACAAACATCTCACCATTTTCACCGGGCCGCCGGGCAGGGCGCACAGGGACCTAGGTCCCGACTTGCCCGACTGAGGTCCCGCTCAGCGGGCGAGCGGCCGACCACCCCCATCCCGCCCATCCGTCCGAGCGCCGGCCTCGCGCCGGGCGACTAGGCGCGAGTCGCCGTCCCGGCAGAACACCACCGGCGGGCGCATGGCGCCGTTGTAGTTACTGGCCATCGTGTAGCAGTGACACCCTGCCGAGATTGCGGCTAACCTGCCCAGACCGCCGGCCGACCGTCATATCGTCAGCTTCCATCCGGCCAGGTCGCTAAGCGCGCCCACCGCCAGGCGCACCGCGGCATCAGCGGTCGGTGACACGCCGGACATCGTCATGAACCCATGGATAGCCCCGGCGTAGTCAAGACTTCGTGCCTGTACCCCGGACCCGATGAGACGCTCCGCCAGCCTGAGTCCCTCATCCTTGAGCGGATCGCATCCAGCAGTGATCAGGACCGTCGGCGGCATCCCTCGCAGGTCGCGGGCAGCGAGCGGAACGGCACGGGGGTCTTCAGCATCCTGCGGCCTGCTCAGGTACTGGGACCAGAACCAGCGCATGGTCGGCTGGTCCAAGAAGTAGCCGTGGCCGAAGCGGTCCCACGAGGGAGTGTCCAGGTCATGGCCGCAGACCGGGTACATCAGCAGCTGAGCGCAAACTGAGGGGCCGCCCAGATCCCGGGCGGTCATAGATACTCCCGAGACGATCGCCCCGCCGGCGCTGTCCCCGGCCAGCGCAATCCGGCCCGGGTCCGCGGCGCCGCCAGCCCCACCTGAGGCAACCCACCGCAGCACCGCGAAACACTCATCCAGAGCAGCCGGGAACGGGTGCTCCGGAGCCAGGAGGTAATCCACGCTGACCACGACAGCTTGCGAAGCATCGGCCAGGGACCGGGCGAGCCAGTCGTGGGTATCGAGGTTTCCCAGCACGAACCCGCTGCCGTGGCAGAAAACGATGGCTGGACCTGGCGCAGTGATGCCAAATGGCTCGTACACGCGGACTGGTATCGGGCGATACGGGCCGTCGACCATCAGGTCAGCGACGCGCCCGAGGCCAGGCCCCTGGCCTGCCCATCTCAGCAGGGCGCGGTTCATTGCCAGCCGGAAGCGAGCTAGCGCATCCGAGCCGGAGAGAGGCAGCCTCGGCGACGGGTCGCCGCCGCGCGACAGCAGCGGAAGGAACTCCGGCAGTGGCTCCATCACCTGTCCTCAGTTGAGGCTCGTGTCGACTGGCTCCGTTTTACTAAACCCGCCCCCCGGCACCCAGGTTCCGGGACACGATCATCAGCAGCAAGTCGCTTAGTTCAGCCGGCGCGGTTACCATCGCGTCGTGTCCCGCGGTGATCTCGAATAGCGACATGCCCACTTGCCCGGCGAACTGGTGCGACTCTTCGACGCTCGCCAGGCGCGGCTGAGTGCAGCGTATGAATGAGCATGGTTTGCCATTACCAACCGGATGTTCGAGCCTGAGTCGCGTCGTATACGTGCTCAGCGGTTGCGGAGTAATCCGCTCGGTCACCCAGCCCCGATCGCCCGGATCGGTAATGCCGTATCGTTCTACGTCAAGACCGGCCAAAACCATGCCCCCGCCGACCTCGTGGGCAGTCGCAATCTTCTCGGCCGTGGTTTCGGGCGGCGCCAGGTCGAATAGCGCCGTACCGCTGCGTCCGATCAACGCGTCCAGGTAGATGATCTGACCAACCCGCTCGGGAATGCGATCGACTGCGCCAGTAACGGGGTAGCCGCCATAAGAGTGGGCGACGAGCACAGTCTCCCTAAGGTCTTCCCACTCCAGGACGCCCACGAGGTCCTGGATATGGGTGTCCAGATTGACCGACGGGCCGGTCAGATGATATCGCTCCCCCAGCCCGGTCATTGTGGGAGTGAAAACCAGATGCTCCGCTGCGCGCAGGCGTCCGGCAACGCGCGACCAGCACCAACCGCCGTGCGTGCCGCCGTGGACGAGAACGAACGCCGGCTTGGCTTGAGTCGCCAGGCCCTTCCGGCGCCTGCGTGGACGGAGGCGAATCATTCGGACCCCGCATTGGCCCGCAGCGCAGTCTCGTGAATCACGGCGAGGCCTTCCAGCGCGAGCCCGTACCCGAGAAGATCGACTGCTCGCTTCCGAAGCTCCTGCGTGAGCAGCATACGGGTGTAGCGCAGAACTAGCGGATTCTGGACCACGAACTTTTCGGCCAGCTCCCAAGCTCGCGGCAGTAGGCCCGCGTGCGGGTGGATCTCGTTAACCAGGCCAAGGTCCAGAGCTTGGTCGGCAGTGAGTTCCTGCCCCGTGAGCATCAGGTAGCGGGCGCGGTTGAAGCCGAGTAGCAGCGGGAGCACGAAATTGACGCCGTCACCGGGGGTCATCCGGTTGGCGAAGTGCGCCGAGTCCTGGAAGCTCGCCTCAGGTGCGGCCAGCACGACGTCGGCGAGCAGCGGGATTTCCGGATGCCGGATCGCCGGGCCGTTCACGCAGCTGATCACGACCGCGTTTATGTCCAGCAGGCTGGTGGTCAGCAGGATGCCCTGGCGCAGCACCTGATCCCAGCTTTCGGCATCCGCCGCAGGGAATGTGGACGGTGAGCCAGCCGGTCCGGAGAACTCAGTGCCGGTGCCGGTCATGATGACGACCCTGTTCTCGTGATCGTGACCAATGTCGGTGAAGGCCGGGCCGAACTCACCATGTGGTACCCCGCCCCAGCGCAGGGGTCCGCCGTCGGTATGGAAGGTCAGCTGCAGGATCCCGTCGCGCCGCTCCATCTGGATGCTGGAATACTTGTCCTTGTACGCGTCAAAGCTCGTCACTGGACCTCACCTTTTCTTGCTGGAAGTGGCGCCGGGATGCGCCTACCCGGGCCGGCACCCGCCGAGGGCGACGACGTCCAGCACGACGAATTCCGTGCCGGGTCCGGTGCCGACCACCCGTAGCGGGTTGATCTCGATCTCGTCGATCTGGCCGGCGGCAGAGCTGAAGGCAGCGGCAAAACTCTGCACCGCGGCGCAGAAGGCAACGGTGTCGGCGGCTGCGGCGCCCCGCACCCCGGCGAGCCTGCGGCCGAGCCGCAATGCCGGCAGCGATGACAGCAGCTCGCTGTCACTGAACGGGATCGACAGGTGCAGCGCGTCGCGCTCAATTTCGGTCTCTACTCCCCCGGTCCCGACGGTGATGACCGGCCCGAACACCTCGTCGTAGTGTGCTCCGATCAGGACGTCCAGGCCGGGCGGGATCATCTCCTGGACACTCACGATCTGCGTATCGATCTGATGCCCGGCAAGCCGCGGATCGGACATCATTTCCGAGTAAGCCCGCGCCGCGGCAGCGGGCGAGGTAATCCCGAGCCGTACACCGCCCACCTCCGTCTTGTGCAGGAGCCCTTCCGCTACGATCTTCAGCGCGACCGGCCCGCTGATCGAGCGCGCGGCATCGCTCACGGCGGCTGGTGAGTCAGCCCGGATTTCGCGTGGGAAGCGCATCGGCACGCCGTGGAACCAGGCGCGCACGACCTCATCCGGCAGCATGGCACTCGACCGCAGGCCAGAGTGGTCAGGCGACTGGTTACCGTCGTTACGGCCGCCGTCGCGGTCTCGGTTGCACCATGCGGAGATGCGTTGCAGCGCCGTGACGGCCCGGCGGAGCCCGTCAAATGGCACGACGCCGGCCTCCTTAAGGAGGGCGTACCCGCCTCCCCGGCGCGGCGACATCCACACAGGGATGAACAGAGCGTGGCTGTCGCGTGTCAGCGCGAGCGCATCCTGCACCACGGACACCGTGCTCTCGCCGTAGTCGGCGGGCATCGCGAAGATCAGCGAGCCGACATTCGGGTCCCTGGTGACCAGTTCCAGCACGGCGCGATTGAGGCCAGGATCGGTGAAAACCCTGGTGGTGAGATCGATCGGGTTGTCGGCGAACCCGAAAGCCGGCGTCCGCTCCGCGAGGTCCGCCGCAGTCTCCGGGGTGAACTTGGCCAGCGTCAGGCCGGCGGCGCCGACGAGGTCGGCGCCGAGCGACGCGGTCCCGCCGGAGAAGGACAGGACGCAGGCCTGATCCAGGTTCTCGTGACCAATTGCCCGGGTGAGCAGCAGCAACGTCTCGCCGAGCTCATCGACGTCGTCCACCCGGATCACTGCCTGCTGCCGGAAGACCGCGTCGGCGACGGCGTCGTTTCCGGCGATCGAAGCGGTATGCGAAGCGGCCGTGCGCTTCCCGTACTCAGAACGCCCTATCTTCACCATGACGATCGGCTTGCCGGCCTGTCGCGCGCGGCGGGCCGCTTCGATGAACTTGGCGCCGTCGCTGAAGCCCTCGATGACCGCGCCGATGACCTTGATCCTCTCGTCGCTCACCATATGGTTCACGAAATCTGAGACGTCCAGGTCCGCCTCGTTGCCGGGCGAGGACCACAGCCCGACGCCGAGCCCGCAGTCCATCCACTGCATGAGCGCGCGCCCGATGCCGCCGCCTTGCGTCACCAGGCCGACCGGACCGCTTATCCTGTCCTCGCCGGCTACCGGCGACATGCTGAGCAGGACGCCGTCGGCCACGTTGGCGAGTCCGGGTGAGTTCGGCCCGTAGATCCGCATGCCGCCGGCGCGGGCCGTGGCCACGGTCCTGGCTTGCAAGGCCATCCCGGCCGAACCCGTCTCGGCGAACCCCGACGTCAGGAGGACCGCGTGCCCGACGCCAGCGGCTGCGCAATCCTGCACCACCTCCGGAACCAGTTCGGCCGCCACCAGCACGATGACGACGTCCATCGGGTCACCGGGAATCTCGGAGACCCTGGCGTAGGCCGGATCCCTGAAGACGGTCGGGTAGGCGGGATTGACCGGGAACACTCCCCCGGTCACCCGTGAGTTGTTCCGGACATTGTTGTAGGTCGAGAAGCCCAGCGAGCCAGCCCGATCAGATGCGCCGACAACCGCCACGCGCCGCGGATTCACCAGCCGGGTCAGGTCCGCGAACTGCGCGCTCACCGCGACTGCACCCCGGATGCCGGGGCGGCCGCGGACCCGGCGCGGTCCTCGGTCCGGGCCCGCCCGGTCAAGGAAGGGCACCGGTTCCAGGGAACGTGGCCGTGGGTGTCGGTGTCGTTGCCGCCTGTCACCAGGATGCTCTCCTAGCCGTGCCAAAGTAGGCACCGACCAGCATTTCGGCGTTGCCGACCTCATCGGGCCGGCCGCTCAGCGCGATCTGTCCGCCGCTCAGCACTGTGACGTGATCGGCCATCCCGAGCGCGCGGTCGACGAGCTGCTCGATCACGACAATGGACAGTCCGGACGATTTCAGGGAGACGACCGCGTCGACCACGTCGTCCACGATGACGGGTGCCAGTCCGGCGGACGGCTCGTCCAGGATGAGCACCGTTGGTTCGCCCATCAGCGCCTGCCCGATGGCCAGCATCTGCTGTTGCCCGCCGGAAAGGTCTCCGGCGCGCCGCCTGCGTTCGTCACCGAGTTTCGGGAACAGCCCATACACGCGTTCAGCACCCTGCTGCCGTTGTGAACGGCCGAGGTGCCGCCCGCCGAGGGCTAGGTTCTCCTCGACGGTGCGCATCCGAAAGATGCGCTTGCCTTCTTGCACGAGCCCGATGCCCAGCCGGGCGCGTTCTTCCGGACGCAGCGAGGTGATGTCGGTCCCGGCGAATTCGACCCGACCGGAGGCTGCCGGGATCAGGCCGAGCAGCGCCGAGGCGAGCGTCGTCTTCCCGGCGCCGTTGGGCCCGAGGATAACTTCGATGGCGCCGCGCTGAATGGACAGCGTCACGTCGCGCAGCACCCGGACGTCTCCGTAGCCCGCGCTGAGCTCGTAACAGGCCAGGACAATGCCGGACTCGTCTGCGCCGGACGGTCCAGCGGCAGGCCGGTCGGTGCCAGGCCGACCGGTCCCCGCAGGGCCCCTAGAGCGTCTCACGTGGCTGATCCCCTCGGTCCGCTACTCCCTGCATCGCTTCGGTCTCCGGTCGGGTCCGGCGCGCCCGGTCGACGCTGCGGCCCAGATAGACCTGCGCGACCGTCTGGCTCGCCTCGATCTCGGCGGAGGTGCCCGTCACGATCACCGACCCGAGGTGCATGACATAGATGAGGTCAGCCAGCCCGGTCACAAACGGGAAGTTGTGTTCGACCAGGACGCAGGCCACGCCCTGCTGCCGCACCCGCAGCAGGACCTCGGCGAGCGTTTCGAGCTCGAGCGGGCTGAGTCCGGCGGCGGGCTCGTCCAGGAGCATCACCTGGGCGCCGCCGGTGATGGCGCGGGCGACCTCGAGCAGTCGCCGCGCGCCCAGGGGAAGAGCCGATGCCTCCTGGTCGGCGACGCCGGACAGGCCGGTGAGCTCCAGTGCGGACCTGCCGGCTTCCTGATCACGCTTGCCTGCCTGCCGCGCGGCGGGCAGGCGAAGCCCGCAGCTGGCAACGCCATGACGCTCGGCGATGAACCGGCCGGACGCCGCGACGTCGAGGGCCGACATGCCGCGCGGGATGGTCGGCGTCTGGAAGGTGCGCGCGAGCCCGAGCCTCGCGACCTTGTGGGCCGACAGTCCGACCGCCTCCTGGCCGAGAATCCGGACCCGGCCGTTGTCGGGCCGGACCAGGCCCGAGATCGTGTTCAGCAAGGTGGTCTTGCCGGAGCCGTTCGTCCCGATCAGCGCGGTGATCTGGCCTGCTGCCGCCCGGAAGTCGACGCCGTCCAGCGCCACCACGCCGCCGAACGAGCGCGATATGCCCTCGACCTCCAGCGCCACCACGCCGCCGGACGAGGCCAGCATGCCGCGCGCCTGGTCGCGGCCGTCCGCGGCCTGGGCGACCTGCGCGGCCCTGGCGGCCTCACTGACCAGGGCGAGCCGGGCGACCGAGACGGCCGGTGAGCCGCCGGCGATCGCCCGCGCCAGTCGCCGGCAGCCCTGCCGGGCCAGACCGCTGATGCCGGTTCTGAGCAGGATCGCCACGGCTAGCAGGAACAGGCCGTAGACCAGGATCGAGTACTGCTGGAAGGACGCGCTGTTGAACGGCCCGAGCTGCAGGATCGCGGCGCCGAGGACCGCGCCGTACAGGCTTTCCGCCCCGCCGAGGATGACGGCCGCGAGCACCGCGATCGAGGATTCCAGCGAGAAGGACGTGGCGCCCACGTAGAGGTTGGCGAAGGTGAACAGCACGCCCGCTGCGCCAGCCGGCGCCGCTCCCAGGGTGTAGGCCACAACCTTGACGTACTGCGACGACAGGCCAAGCGAGCTGGCCAGGACCTTGCCCTCGCGGCAGACCCGGAAGACGCTTCCGTAGCGTGACCGCAGCAGGCTCCGGCAGAATGCGATCCAGATCACCAGGGTGATGACGGAGAAGAGGTACAGGCCGTTCTGCCCGAGTGACGCGCCGAACAGGGTAGGCAGCGGGATCCCGGACAGCCCGATGTAGCCACCGGTGACCGAGCCGAAAACGGCGACGAGGTCGGGGATGATCAGGACGAGGAAGAACGAGACCATCCCGAGGGCCCAGCCGCCGAGCCGGAGCGCAATCCCGGCGAGGACCAGGCCGAGCAGGGAGGCCGCGACGGCGGCCATGACGACGAGCACGAGGATGTCCGACAGGCCGAGCTTGGCCACGATGCCGGACAGATACGCGCCGACGGCGAAGATCGCGATCTGGCCGAACTGCAACTCGCCGGCGTACCCGAAGCTGATGACGAGGCCAGTCGAGATCAGCCCGAACACGGCGATGAGCAGGACCTGGCGGGTCCAGGAGGAATTGTTCGCCGTCCACGGCAGCGTGACCGCGATCAGCGCGACCAGGATCGGCCACGTGACGCCCCACCGGCCCTGGAGAATCTTGACCAGCGCCAGCCGGAGCTCCCCGGCGGCCGGCAGGATGCTCTTCGGCGCGCGGCCCGCTGAAGGCTCAGACATTGCGGGTGGACAGCTGCGTCTTGATCAGGCCGCCGGGCCTGATGCCGAGGGCCAGGAGCAGCAACACGAAGGTGGCGATGTCCTGGTAGTTGCCACCGATGTAGCGGGCGCTGAGCGCGCCGACAACCCCGGTCAGGAATCCGCCGATGAGGCAGCCCAGCTGACTGCCGAGCCCGCCGAGCGCCAGGGCGACGAAGCCGCTGAGCGCCAGGGTGTCGCCGAGCGAGTAGAAGCTGTAGGTGACCGGCGCGGCCAGCAGTCCGACGATTCCGGCCAGCGCGCCGGCCGCGCCGAACGAGCCGAGGGACAGGCGCCGGACCCGGATCCCGCGCAGCGCTGCGGCCACCCGGTCTTCCGCGCTGGCCAGGCACGCCAGGCCGGTCAGAGTGTGCCGGTACCACAGGTGAATCGCGACGCCGAACGCGATCGCCAGGCCGATGAGGGCCAGGGAGACTGGCGCGACCTCGCCGCCGAGAAACGAGATGCTGTTCTCGCCGGGGAACGGCACGGCCAGCGGCTGGGTGCCCCAGATCACCGCCGCCATCCCCGACAGGGCGGTCGCGACGGCGACCGTGGTGATGAGCTCGGTGCTCGTCCCGATCCAGCGCCGCCCGCGGGACAGCGGGCGGATTGCGACCAGCTCGGTCACGCAGCCCATCAGGAAGCCCGCGCTGATTCCGAGGATGACCGCGAGCACGATCGGGACCTTGAGCGTTACCAACGCCCAGTAGGCGATGAAGGTGCCGAGCATCACCAGGGCGCCCTGGGCGAAATTGAGGACCGCGCTCGAGGTCAGCACCAGGTTGAACCCCATGGCGACCAGCGCATAGAGGGCACCGTCGGTCAGCCCGCTCCAAATGATGGTCAAGCTCTACCCACTTCCGCGTTCACTGCCAGGCGCCTCCTCGTTGCTGCCTGCGATTACGGTATGCGGCCTGGCTGTCGGTAGGGGCCGGCCGCGTCGCGCGGACCGCTAGTCGGAGATCAGCCGCCGGCCGAACCCGGGGGCGTGATCAAGCCGTCGACGACAGGGCCGACAGGAGCGACGGCGTAGTCGCTGACCGTGGTCGCGAGATTCTCGTGGTCTGCGGAGGTAAAGCGTATTCCCGCGTAGACGGCATAGAGCGGGTTCGTCGTGACCTTGAGGTTGTTCAGGGCGGCGACCAGCTTGCTGGTGTCAATCGACCCGGCTTGCTTGGCGGCGCTCTGCATGAGCAGGAGCCCGTCCCAGGCGGTGGCGCTCAGGTTCACCGGCTGCTGGGCCGCCTGACCCGTCAGCTTGACGTTGGACAGGAACGTGGATACTCCCTGCGAGCGCTGCGCCGCCGGAAGGTACTCGTTGCATTTGAAGATGACCGCGCTGACGTTGGTCGTGTCCGCAGCCGGGACCAGGTCCGTCACATTGCTGTCGCCGAAGGCCGGGTCGCCGACCACCGGGACGTTCCAGTTCAGCTGGGCCCGTGCCTTGAGGGCATAGCCGGCTGGCTCCTCGAGTGCCTCGACAATGAGCACGTCCGGCTTGCTGGCCTGCAGGGCCGACATTTCCGGTACGACGTTCAAGGCGGTGGCGGGGAAGTTCTCCACCTTGCTGGTGATGCCGACGGACGTCAGCGCCGCCTGCAGCGGGGCGGTCTCTTCCTGGGTAAAGGCAATGCCTTCGGACAGAATCCCGGCGGTCTTGTAACCCTTGCTCTGCAGGTATTCGGCAATGGTCTGCTCTTGGACGGTCACCGGGCCCAGGATCGTGTAAGCCTCGGGCGTCTGCTTCGTGTTCTCGTACGTTGCCAGTGCGGACCCGTGGAACGAAATAATGTCGTCTTGCGCAAGGATCGGGAGCAGCGCTGTTGCCTCCAGGTCAGAAGAACCCGGGAAGACGACATTCGGCTTGCCATGACTTGACAGGTAGCTCTGCAGGTCGCTGACCGCGGTCGTCGGGTCGCTGTTGTCATTGACGGTATCGACGACGATCTTGTGGCCATCGATCCCGCCGTGCTTATTGATGTACGCGGCCGCGGCCGGGAAGCCGGCCGTCTCGGCAGCGGCCGACGCGGCGAGAGCGCCGGACAGCGACTCGATGTTCAGTACCGTGAAAGGGCTGCTCGCCGTCGACGAGCCGCCGCTGGAAGAGCCGCTGGAAGAGCCGCTGGAAGAGCCGCTGGAGCCGCAGCCGGCGACCGTGAGCGCCACGACGCCTACGAGCGATCCGATGAGCAGGCCAGGGGTTCTCTTTCGCCAGGGCGCTGGGCTTCGAGCGCCGACGCTCATCATGCTCATGTCAGATGGTCCCTTTCACCTAGTACGTATTTCGCTGCTGGCAAAGCCCTTTGCTCTGTGTTCCTGATCCGGCCCGGCCGGGGTACAGGGTGTTCGCGGCAGGCGTCCGGACTGCGGATGTTCTGTTTCTCGCGGGAGGAACGGGAAGAAACTGTGACGCGCATTGGTGAGAAGAGCCGGGCAGTGGTGCCCGGACCTGCCGCTCATGACCATGACGGGCGGGCGAGACACACCAGCTGCCTCGCGGCCCATGGCACAGAGTGGGATACGCATCCCACGCAGTGAAGCACACCGGGATTCAAAAGACAAGACCCCCGTATGCCCCGGCGCTGCAGCTTCAGGGCTGTTCCGGCCTGCCGGAACGGCCAGCGAGCGCGTCCTGGATGGGGGCATACTCCGGTCCGGGCCGCCGGGTGAGCGGGACCTGTCAGGTCCGGCGGGTATTGCCCTCTTCAACCGTCCTGTGCTTCACTTCGTGGGATGCACATCTCATTCCCGCCGCTGCAGTGCAAGGCATCCAGTGCGCCGCTGTCTGCTCGTGGCCGTGAGCGTCAGGCTCCCGGCAGCATTACGGCACCTTTCTCGATGGCGGCGTCCTGCGCCCGGGCCTGCGCCATCGTGGTCGGCTGACGGGAAGTCCCCACAGCGAGGAAGGACTCCGCCGGATGACTCAAGCCGAATCAGCTGAGCGCGACGCCACCGGGCTGCAACGCACCTTCGCCGCTGACGAGGTCGACCTGTTCCTGTTCAGCGCAGCCTGCTGGCTTTCGCATCGAATTCATTACGATGCCGAGTACGCACGTTCCGAGGGCCTGGCTGATGTCCCGGTCCATGGCCCGCTGCAGGCTTCCTGGCTGGCGCACCTGGCGTCCGACTGGGCGAGGGCACATGGCGGGCGGCTGCGCCGCATGGCGATCCGCAACATAACTTCGGCCTTTCCGGGCGACGCGCTCACCTGCCGGGCGACTATCACTGGTCGCGAGACCGCGGACGGCACGGAGTCGATCTCCCTCGACCTGGCCATCGACAGCGCGAGATCGGGCATCGTCACGTCGGGATCCGCGGTAGTAGAAATCCCCGCGGCGGCCAACGCTGAGAATTCATGAGCAGGAAGTCCGATCCGGTCAGGATCACTGGGATAGGCCAGACAGATTTCTCCCGCCGCAGCGGGCGGTCGGTACGGACCCTCGCGTGCGAAGCAGCTTCCCTCGCTCTGGCCGACGCCGACCTCGCGCCAGCTGATATCGACGCGGTCATTCCCGTGGGGGGCTCAGTCCTATCCGACGACCTCATTTCCGGTTTTGGCTTGCGGACTTCCCTCATCGACTGCCTTCCGCCGCCGGGCGGGAATTCGGGCGTCCTGTCCCTGGAACTCGCGGAGATAATCCTCCACAGCGGCCGGGCCTCGACGGTCCTCATCGTCTTTGCCCGCAACGGCAGTTCCGCGGCCCGGGTGACGACCCGCTCGGGGACCCTGCCGGGACAGCAGTTCAGGACCTACCTGGAACGGCCGCACGGCTGGGTCACCCCCGCGCAGTGGTACACGATGATGGCCCGCCGGCACGAGCTGGAATTCGGGTCGAGCAAGGCGGCGATGGCCGAGGTGGCCCTCACCTCGCGCGCGCACGCGCAACTGAATCCCGGCGCCATGATGCACGGCAGAGAGCTCACCCGCGAGATGTACGACGCCGCCCCTTACATCACTGATCTCTACCAGCGCTTCGACTGCTGCCTGGAGACCGACGGCGCCGTTGCCCTGCTGCTGTCGGGCCCGGACGGCCCGGCCGGCTCACGGCCGACGGCCGTCGAACTGCTGGCCGTCGAGTCCGCGCGCCCGCAAAGCCCGGACGAGCTCACCAACCGCAACGACTGGCTGACGATCGGCCTGACCTCGGCCGCGCCGGCCGCCTACGAGCGGGCCGGCCTCGGACCCCGGGACCTGGACGGGGCGATGATCTACGACTGCTTCACCTTCGAGGTTCTTCATCAGCTCGAAGCAGGCGATTTCTGCCCGCCGGGCGGATCCTCGGAGTTCGTGCTCTCCGGCGCCATCCGGCTGGGCGGCGTGCTGCCCGTCAACACGCACGGCGGGATGCTGTCCGACGGGCATCTCGGCGGCGTCTCGCACGTGCTCGAGGCCGTACGCCAGCTCCGGCACGAAGCAGGAGCACGCCAGATCGACGGCGCGCAGGTCATCGCGGTCACCGGGTGGGGCGACTGGGGAGACGGCTCTATGGCCATCCTGGGCCGGAAGGCGGGCTAGCCGTGACAGATCAGTTCGACTGGGAAGCGCTCGAGGCAACCGCGCCCGAGCTGATGCCCTTCCTCCGGGCCTGCCAGGAGGGCCGCCTGGTCCTCCCCCGCTGCGCGCAGTGCGAGCGCCATCAGTGGCCGCCGCGCCCGCTGTGCCGGCGATGCGGGGGCGATGACTTCGTCCAAGCGGAGGTACCCGGCCGCGCCACGCTGTACTCGTGGATGACCGCGTTCCGGGCTCCGCTGCCCGAACTGGCCGACGACGTCCCTTACACCGTCGGGATCGTCACGCTCGATCTGCCGGAGCAGCTGCGGATGGCCGGGCGGATCGGCGCACCGGCGCAGCAGGCAGCCCTGTTCGCGGGGCAAAGGCTCACTGTGTCGTTTGACCAGGCTCGCAGCGGCTGCCCCATCGCGGTATGGACTCCGGTCCCGGACTTGAGCGAAGGCGAGGCAAAGTGACCGCGGTGATTGATTACACGCAGCCCCAGAGCGAAGAGCGTGAGATTACCCGGGAGAGCATCCGGAAGTTCGCCGTCAGCACGGGCGCGCCGGACCCGGTTCACTTTGACGTGGAGGCCGCCCGCGCGCAGGGATATCCCGACCTGCTCGCCCCGGCGTACTTCTTCGTCTCCCTGGGCCTCTCGTTCCACCGGATCCGCCCGCGGGCCGAGCTGGCGGACACTGGCCTGCCGCTCGACGATGAGCTGGCCGGCCGCCGGGCGGTGGCCGGCCAGACGAACATCGAGTGGTTCGGCGATATCTTCGCGGGCGACACGATTCTCGTCACGTTCCGGCGGCTGGAGATCGAGCACAAGGTAGGCCGGTCGGGGCCGCTGGACCTCTATCACTGCGAGCGCACCTACAGCCGAGGCGGCCAGCTACTGGTCCTCGAGCGGTACGTCCGGATAGCTCGCTGAGAATCTCTGCGGAGGACAGATCGCCATGAAGAGCGCGTCAGCACCGGCGGATACTGCCGCCGGACGCATCGGTGAGTTCGTGGCCGGACTGCGGTACTCCGATATCCCGGCGGAGGTCAGGCGGAAGGCCAAGGTCACCGTCCTGCACGATCTGGGCGTCGCGCTGGCCGGCCACAGCCTGGTCAGGCAGGCCAATGCCGCCGCGCGGTACCTGGCCGGCGAGAGTCCCGCAGGCGCTCGCGCCAGGCTGCTGATCGACGGCGGCCGGGTGGGCCTCGAGGCGGCTGCGCTGGCCACCGGCGCGCTCATTCACGCCCGCAGCCAGGACGACACCTACCTGCCCGGCCGGACGCATCTCGGCGCGACGACGCTGCCCGCGCTGCTTGCCCTGTCGGACGAGCGGGACAGCTCGGGCGAGTCGTTCCTGACCGCGATGGTGGCGGGCTACGAGGCCGCGTGCGCACTGAGCGCGGCGCATGGCGATGCTGTGGCCGGACGCGGTTTCCGGGCTACGTCAGTCTTCGGCCCGCTCGCCGCGGCGGCGGCGAGCGCGCGCTTGCTCGGGTGCTCAGCGAGCCAGACTGTGTCAGCACTGGGCCTGGCCGCGTCATTCGCGGGGGGGACCAATCAGACCTGGGCCGCCGGGACCGGTGAGTGGCAATACCAGGTCGGCTCGGCCAGCCGCAACGGCATGGTGGCCGCGGTGCTGGCGTCCCACGGCGTTTCCGGCGCGGCCGACGGCGTCGAAGGGGTGGCCGGCCTGCTGAAGGCGTTCAGCGGCGACGTACGCGGCGCGGACGAGATCGGCACGCAACTGGGCACGGACTGGCGGATGAACGACGTGACTTTCAAGCCGTATCCCGTCTGCGCGCTCAACCAGATTCCCGTCACGCTCCTGGTCCAGGTGCTGACCGAGCATGACCTGAGCGCGGCCCAGGTTCAGGGCATCACGCTCGCGATGCCACCGCACGACGCGAGCTACCCGGGCCTGGATTCGAAGGGCCCGTTCGCCGACGTCGGCGCGGCGCTGATGAGCGCGGCCTACTGCTCGGCCATTGCCGTGCATGAGCGAACGGTCCGGCTGTCAGACATGCGCCGCTTCGACGACCCCGCCCTCATCGCCCTGACCCAGAAGATCACCCTAGTCGGAGACGCCGGGCTGCCGGTCGGCTCGGTCACGGCAGAGGTGCAGTCCGATTTCGGCCCGGTGTCGGCCCGGTTTGACTCCACTCCGGCCACCTTCAACTGGGGCTGGGCCGAGACGCTCGAGCGGCTGCAGGGCATCCAGGACGACATGCCATTCCCGGCCGATAGTTTCGCCAGGTTCGCCGACGTCGTAACCACTCTGGATACCAGGAGCGCGCGCGAGCTCATTGACGCCACCATCGTGCCCGGCTGACACCTCAGCTCGCCGTCGCTCTCCCTCACTCCGCGTGATACGGGTCGTGGTCGCTGGCGGGCTGGGCTGGTCGCGGGTCAGTGACCGGTGAACCGCGGCTGGCGCTTCTCGAGCATCGCCGCGAGTGCCTCGCGGGCGTCATCCGTCCGGGCCAGTTCGAGAGTGTGCTGCTGCTCCAGCGCGTAGCCCTCGCGTACCGGCAGTGACTCGCACGCGTTCAGCGACGCCTTGCCGACGCGCAGCGCAACCGGGCTCTTGGCGGCAATGACATGTGCCAGAGCCTGCGCGGCGTCATCGACCTGCGCCGGGTCGTGGACCGAGTTCAGCAGACCGAGCCGGAAGGCGTCGTCGCTGCCGAGCGGGTCGCCAGTGAAGTACAGCTGCCGGACGACGCCCTGCGGAAGCAGCCGCATCAGATGGCGGGCGCCGCCGCAGCGCCCGACGTTAATCTCCGGCAGTCCGATGCGCGTCTGCGGCGAACCGACGCGCATGTCGCAGCACGCGGCGATCACGGCGCCGGCCCCCAGGGCGTAACCGGCGACCGCGGCGATTGTCGGCCGCGGCAGCGACAGGATCTGGTCGAATACCTCGCGCGCCAGCACTTGCCGCGCGGCGTCGGCGTCAGCCCTCCCCTGCCCGACGACGTCTGCCACCTCGCGGATATCCGCGCCGGCGCAGAACACCCCCGGGTTCGACGACGTGACTACGACCGCGCTGACATCCGGGTTGGATCCGAGCTTGCGGAAAGTGTCGCCGATTTCCCGGTACATCTGCTCCGACAGGGCGTTCACCGGCGGGCGGTCGAGAGTAACGGTCGCGACCCGTGCTGTGATGGCGAGGCGGACGCAGGTGTCCGTCACGGCTCGCGCGCCTGCAGCCGCGGCGGATCATAGGACGACCGCCAGCCCCGGCGCGCAGCCAGTTCCTGCGCCGATTTCCTCAGCGCGTCGATAATCATTTCTTTATTCTGGTACATCTCAAGTTCCGGGCCGATAGCGCTTAGCGCCAGCGGCTCAAGCAGGATGCGGTCGGTCGACTGATCAACGACCGGAACTGAGATGCCCGCCACACCGCTGGTGACCTCGCCGTGAGCGATCGCCCAGCCATCGGTAAGAACCGCAGCGACATCGCGCTGCAGGGCGTCTCCGATGATGCCGTACCCGTCAGCGCGCCGCTGGGCGTCGCAGGCCTCAAAGGCCCGGCGCTGAACAGCTTCGGGCGAGTATGCCAGCAATACCCGGCCGGACGCCCCGGTCCATACGGGCGCATAGGAGCCGATGCCGATGACATAGCGGAGCGGCCGGATACTAGGGATCTCGCTCACGCAGACCCGCCAGCCCTCAAGGCGCATATGCATCGTGACGGTCTGCCCGACATCGAGCCGGAGCTTCTCCAGCGACGTCCCGGCGAAAAGCCCTAGCCCGCTGCTGCGATCGAATATCGGCGCCGCGAGCTGAACGCAGCCCGGCCCGAGCCGGTACTCGCGGCTCACCTCGTCGTAAAGAACCAGCTCGCGATAGGACATGCCGTGCAGCAGTCGGTGGACCGTTGATACCGGCAGCCCACTAGCCTCGCTAATATTGGCCAGTCGCGAATTGCCTGATGCCACTGCGAGAAGAACATCTATGACCCTCGAGATCTGGCGAGGAGCTGTGTCACCACTGCTCAACGATTCACAGTTCCCTTCACGCTCAAGGTGACCGGATCTGCTAACCCGGGAGACGTTCCCGCCAGGATACAGCCTCATCCTGCTCACCCAGTAGCGGGGCACCGCGGTCGGCCACGAGCCGGACACCATCGAAAACAAACGGACTTCCCAGCACCTCGCTAGCGGTGCCGCCGCCTGAGGGCCGCTCTACCACCAGGCCCCGCCCGTTACTTCTCGCGACCTCCAGCGCCTCGCCGACGTTCAGCACCTTCGAGTATGCGACACCAGCCGAGCTAAGGCGCTCCGACAGATCCGCAACTGGATAATCTAGCAGGATTTCGCTCAATAGGCTATCTAGGAGAAGCCTATTCTGACGCCGTTCTACCCTGGTGCGGAAACGAGCGTCGGCGGCCAGGCTGTGAAGATCAAGGGCCTTCGTGAATCGCTCCCAGGCATCTTCGGTATAGGCGGCGATTGCCATGTAGCCATCGCTGAGCTGGTATGCGCGGTAAGGCGCGATATTCACATGACCCGACCCGACTCGGCGGGGTTCTTCTCCCGTCAGCAGGTACGTCTGTCCCAGATACACGAGCTGGCTGATGAGCACGTCATGCAGCGAGA
The DNA here is from genome assembly GCA_035484155.1 of Streptosporangiaceae bacterium. Lineage (GTDB taxonomy): Bacteria > Actinomycetota > Actinomycetes > Streptosporangiales > Streptosporangiaceae > JAJYUU01. The sequence goes on along the minus strand of DATHPF010000283.1, from coordinate 17,470 downwards.
GGTCGATCAGGCTGCCTTCGCCGGTCTTTCGGGCCTTCATCAGGGCGGCGATAATCGCGACGCAGGCGATCGCCCCGCCGCCGAGATCACCGACCGGCCACCCTATGCGCACCGGCGGCCTGCCTTCCTCGCCGGTTACCGCCATGAAGCCCGCATACGCCTGATTCACCAGATCAAACGAGGTGTACTCCTGCATCGGTCCGGTCGCTCCGAAGCCCGACATCGAGCACATGACCAGACGCGCGTTTCTCGCGGCCAGCACGTCATAACCAAGGCCCAGTCCCTTCATGACATGCGGCCTAAAGTTCTCGATCACGACGTCGGCGGAGGCCGCAAGCTCCAGCGCCCTGGCCCGGCCTTCGGCGGACTTGAGGTCGGCGATGATGCTGCTCTTCCCCCGGTTCAGCGACAGGAAGTACACGCTCTGCTCGCCGAGAATCGGCAGGTTGCGCCGGGTCGGGTCGCCGATCCTGGGCGCCTCGACCTTGACCACGTCCGCACCGAGGTCAGCCATCAGCATGGTCGCAAACGGGCCTGCGGCCATGCGGGTGAAGTCAAGGATGCGCACACCGGCCAGCGGCGGCTTCGGATCCGGGCTGCCTGGCGGCTCCGCGGTCCCGGCGGCAGCTTCGTGCACCGAGTCCAGCATCGCTGTCTTCAGGCGCCCCTCAGCGCCAGGGTCGCTGCCGGTACCGTCCGAGACCGCGACGGCACCGGAAGCGACCAGCTCATCGACCTCGGCGTCGGTCATGCCCGCCACCGTGGTCAGGACCGCCCGCGAGTGCTCCCCCAGCCTCGGCGGCGGCTCGTAGGCGACGGCGAACTCGCCGCCGGCACGGTCACTCATCTTGAACGGCGAGCCGAGGATCCGGATCTGCCCCATCGACGGGACCGTGACGCTGGGCGTCATCTGCCGGATCTGGGTCTGCTCGGCTTCCAGGGTGTCCCTGACGGAGTTGACCGGACCAGCCGGAACGTCTCCCTCCAGCAGCCGGGCGAGCCAGTCCCGGGCGGTTCGCTTCAGCATCTCGGCATCCAGGATCGGCGCGAGCTCGGCCCGGTTCTTCAGCCGAGACGCGAAGTTGATGTAGTCCGGATGCTGCGCCAGGTCCTCGCGGCCGATGACTTTGCAGAAGCTCCGCCAGAATCGCTGCGTGAAACACGCGACCACGATGTAGTCGTCGCTGGTCGCGAACGCGTTGTACGGGTAGAGCGTCGGGTGTCCTGAGCCCAGCCGCGTCGGGATCATTTCGAGGTTCAGGTAGGACGTGGCCATATAGCCCAGCATCGTCAGGGCCACGTCGAACATCGCCAAGTCGATGTTGGAACCGATGCCCGTCTGCGCGGTCTTAGCCAGGCCGGCCACCAGGGCGATCGCCGCCGCGACGCCTGACTGGATGTCGACGACCGGGACGCCCATCTTCGCCGGCGGCCGGCCCGCCTCCCCAGTGATATCGAGCGCTCCGGTCGCCGCCTGGATCGTCAGGTCATACGCCGCGGCCGACCTCGCGTCGCCGCCGCCATAACCAGACACCCGGCAGAACACGATCGACTTCGAGATCGCCTGAAATCGCTCGGCCGTGATCCCGTAGCGCTGGGCATTTTCCCAGCGAAGGTTCTCGACGACCGCATGCGCCCGGGCAGCAAGCTTGTCGACGACGTGCTGCGCCCCGGGGGCGGACAGGTCTAGCGCCAGGCTGTACTTCGAGCGGTTGAGCGAGATGTAGGACGGGCTGAAGCCGTCGAACAACGGCGGTGAACTCCGGGTGGTGTCTTCAGTCCGCAGACCGGGGCCCTCTATCTTGATAACGGTTGCCCCGAGGTCCGCCAGCAGCATGGCGGCAAACGGCCCGGCCAGGGTCCGGCTGAAGTCGAGGATGACAATCCCCTGGAGCGGGGCTGACGTCATGGCGGCACCTTCGCTCTTTGGTGGTGGCGCAGAAATACCGGCGGCCTTGCCGTGGCGAGCCGGCCTGCTGCGGGTTGGGGTGCTCAGAGCACGACGTGCGCGCTGCCGACCGCGACCATCTCGTCCCGTTGATTGCGCATCGACAGGTCAAGGTCGACCGTGCTCTCGCCGCCGTCGGTCGTGATCTGCCGCACGGTGCCGGAGATCCAGATCGCATCGCCGATCAGGACGTGCCTGCGCAGCGACAGCTCCAGCCACGCGAGGCGGGCGGCATCTCCCATCCAGTTCGTGACGAGCGTGGTCGCCCAGGCGACGCGCTGAGGACCGTAGTCGTAGGCGGCCGGCACCCCGACCTTGTGAGCCAGTTCCTGATCCCAGTGCACAGCCTCGATGCAGTCCGGGACGCCGATGGAGTTGCGGAGGATTCCGTCCGGATGGCGGCGGGCCCAGGCGATCCAGTCCCCGTGCGACCGGAGGTACTGACCGCCCCAGCCCATGAGGAACACGATGATGTCGCTGGTGGTCAGCGGACCGCGGATGATCGGCCCGAGCTCATCGCCGACCCGCAGCGAGTCAGCCGTGAGCGGCGCCGATCCGCGCCGCCACTCTGCCTCGACGATGTTCCAGATCTGATCTAGTTCCTGCGGCGAGTAGTGGTACGGCTGGTGGCTCTGGTATTTCGCGGACCCGCCGGCCTCCTTGCGTCCCATCCGGAACCCGTAGGGGTTGGAGGTGGCGACCAGGTTTCCGTCGGCGTCCACCAGCTTGATCTCCGAGATGACCTGGAATTGCCGCCCGGCGAACTTGCCCTCGCGCTCGATGACATCCTTGAGGACCGCCGACTCGATCCTGATGGCGTCGTCTTCCCTGACCGGCCGATGCCACTCCCAGCGGACCCCGGCGAACATCCCGGTGATTCCGGGGAGTCCCATGACTCCGCCGGTGACTCTTTTGTCGAACGCATACAGGAAGCTCGGCGGCGCGGTCAGCCCCTGATACGGTCCCGCGAGCGCGTAGTCCTCGTCGAGATACAGAGGATTGTAGTCGCCGATCCCGTAGCACCAGTGACGGATCGCGTCGGTGGAAGCGCGCGTGACATAGGGCTGCGGATGCGCCGTCGTGATAGGCGTGCCAATGCGATTCCGCAAATCGCGAAGCGCATCATCAGTAAGGGTCGCGGCGCTCAAGAACCTCTCCTCTTCGGCCGTGCGAACGTGATCTCATACCACAGAATGGGACTTCGATCTCATTCTGCGGAGGCATCACGTTCTTGTCAAGCTTCCATCCCGCCGCCCGGGACCTACGTCGCGCAGTCAGTATCCCGGCGCCGCACCCGGACACGTCGCTGCGGACGGCCGGAGCTGCCGTTTGCGCAGGCAGGCTCGTCGCCGACCCGGGCGTGAGCTGAGCAGTCCCCGTACTCGCGGCCTTTTCAGCCCGTGAGACTCACTTCCCATTATCGATCAGGGGTCGTACAGTAGCCACGACGTTGAATGGCCGGTAACGACGGGATGGCTGGAGGTACTGCCGTGGACCTCGACGTGACGGGCTTGCATCACCGGCGTGCCGTGCACCGGTGGGAGCGGATGAGCGTCGGTGACCTGATCGAGCGGGTGACCTGGAGTCGTCCGGACAAGGTGGCGATCGCCGGCCGTCCCGGCGCCTACGCGGATGACCGGTTCGCGGTGCTGACCTACCGGCAGGCTGACGAGGCGGCCAACCAGGTCGCGCACGCGCTGCTGGCCCGTGGGCTGCAGCGCGGCGACGTGGTCCTGCTCTTCTGCGAGAACTCGGTCGAGGCCTACCTGGCCAAGCTCGGGATCGCCAAGGCCGGCCTGGTCGCCGCTCCGCTGAACCCGATGATGGCGCCCGACCTGGTCGAGGCCATGATCGACCTCGTCCGCCCGAAGCTGGCGATCGTGGACGCTGAACTGTGGCCGCGAGCCAAGCAGCCCCTCACCGCCAGGGCCCTCGGCGTCGCCGCGACGATCGGCATCGGCGGACCGGCCGTACCCGGCAGCGTCTCATTCACGGAGTTCCTGACCGGGCAGCCAGTGTCCGAACCCGACGCGGAGATTCACGCCGACGACATCTGGGAGATCCTGTTCACCTCGGGCACCACGGCGCTGCCGAAAGGCGTGATGATCCCGCACGCGTTCAGCTACTCCGCCGGCTACGGGTTCGCGCTGTCGCTAACCCGCGGGCTGGTCCGGGAATCGGAACTGCGGCTGGGCTCGTACCTGCCGATGATCTACCACGTCGGCGACCAGATGACGTTCTCGGTCTTTCTGTCCGGCGGAACCCTGATCATCGGCCGGAGCCCTGACGCCGGGCAAGTCGCGGAGGCAATCGCGGCCGAGCAGGTCACGGCGCTGTGGGCTGGTTCACCGGCCATGGTCAGGGCCATCGACGCCGTCCTGACGCAGCGCGCGGACCTGGACGCCAGCAGCCTGAAAGTACTGGTGTACGGCTGGGCGGCGCTGCCGCCGGCCACGCTGGCCTCGCTGCAGCGGCATTGCGGCCAAGACCTGTGTGCGGTGGAGATCTTCGGGCAGACCGAGTGCATCCCGTGCCACAGGTTCTGGCCCGGCGAGTGGCCCGAGCTCTATGCGGCGACGGCGCCGCAAGTGAACTACGTCGGGATTCCGGCCCCGATCATGTCCTCGACGATCATGGACCCCGACGGCAACGTCCTGGCCGGGCAGCCCGGCGTCGCGGGCGAGGTGGTGTATCGATCCCCGGCGGTGATGGCCGGCTACTACCGGGACGAGGAGGCAACCCGGCACGCGTTCCGCTTCGGCTGGTTCCATGGCGGCGACAGCGCCGCCTACGACGACCACGGCCTGCGGATCATGCTGGACCGCTACAAGGACATCGTGAAGACCGGCGGGGAAAACGTCTCAAGCCTGCGGGTCGAGGCCGTGCTCGCCCAGCACCCGGATGTGGCCAAGACAGCGGTCATCGGGCTGCCGCACGCACGCTGGGGCGAGGCCGTGACGGCAGTGGTTGTGCGGCGCGACGGAGCGTCGCCCACCGAGGACGAGCTGATCAAGCACTGCCGCGCCAGCCTGGCCGGGTACGAGACGCCGAAATCGGTGGTCTTCGCGGCGGACCTGCCGGAGACCGTCGGCGGCAAGGTGCTGAAATACCGGCTGCGCACGGATTACGCCGAACACTATCGCGACGGCGACGCCCCGCCCGGATGACCCGTTCGCGCTGCGGTACAGACGGAGCGGACCCCGTTCCCAGGTAAAAGAGCCTGAGACCCGCCGCCAAGTCACTCAATCAAGTGCATGCCCGGAGGAAACATGGCACTGGCCGCGGACGATAACCAGCTGCGCGACGCGCTGTCGGTGGCGAACCTCCCGACCCTGCTGCTGGTACTAGCGCGGCTGACCGGCGATCCGAAGTGGCTGGAAGATCCCTACCGGCCAAGCCGCACGATCGCGCTCGACGAGAACGACAGCGGAGGGTTCTCCGAAGCACGGCAGGCCGAGATCCGAGCGGCCATGCTCGCCGTGCTGCGCGAGGAACGCGACGACCCGCGGTCGCTGCCGCCGCCCGCGGAGGACCAGATCATCAGGATGCTCAGCATCTCGCTGGGCGACCTCATCCCGCCCGAGTACGCGCCCGTCCTGGCTGAGGAGGGGCTGTTCCGCGCCGCCCGCTGGCAGGAGCTGGGCGCGATCGAGGGCAGCGCCCGGACGCGGGTGCTCGTCATCGGCGCCGGTTTCTCCGGCATTTGCGCCGGCCTGGCGCTGCGGCGGCTCGGCCTGGATTTCACGATCGTCGAGCGGAACCCCGACGTCGGCGGCACCTGGCTACAGAACAATTATCCTGGCGCGGCCGTGGACACCCCGAGTCATCTTTACTCGTACTCGTTCGCGCCGCAGGCCGGGTGGTCCCGCTTCTACCCTCGGCAGCCGGAACTGCTCGGCTACCTGCGGGCAACGGCGCGCGATGCCGGCCTCTACCCGTCGATCCAGTTCGACACTGCTGTCGTCTCGGCCACCTGGGACGAGCCGTCGGCCTCGTGGATCGTCCGCACGCGCTCGGCCGCCGGGCAGGACGGCGAGCTTCGAGCCGAGGTGCTCATCAGCGCGGTCGGCCTGTTCAATCAGCCGGAGCTGCCGGACATCCCGGGCCTCACCACGTTCCCCGGCCCGGCCTTCCACGCGTCACGCTGGGACCACCGGGCCGACCTGGCCGGCAAGCGAGTCGCGGTCATCGGCGCCGGCGCCACGGCCATGCAGGTCGTCCCGGCGCTGGCCGGGCGGGTGGCCAGGCTGACCGTGTTCCAGCGGTCACCGCAGTGGGTCGCGCCGAACCCGAACTACCTGAAGGACGTCGCCGCGGGCACCCGGCTGCTGCTGGAACAGGTCCCCGAGTACCGGGCCTGGTACCGGATGCGGTTGTTCTGGATGTTCCAGGACAAGCTCCATCCGTCGCTGTTCAAGGATCCTGACTGGCCGCACCCGGACCGGGCGCTGAACGCGGTCAACGACCGGCACCGCCGGTTCTTCACCGACCACCTGGACGCCCAGCTAGCCGGCGGCGGCGAGCACCTCCGCGACGCTCTGCTGCCGACCTACCCCGCTTACGGCAAGCGGATCCTCATGGACAACAACTGGTTCACCACGCTCCGGCGCGATGACGTGAAGCTCGTCGCTGAGGGTGTCACCGAGATCGACGGGAGCACGGTGATCACCAGCGGCGGCCAGCGGCATGACTTCGACGCCATTGTTTTCGCGACCGGCTGGACGGCGCGCAGGTTCCTGCATCCGATGCATATCGTCGGACGGTCGCACGTGCCGCTCCGCGAGCAGTGGGGTGACGACGACGCCTGGGGCTATCTCGGCATGGCGATGCCGGGTTTCCCGAACATGTTCATCCTGTACGGGCCGAACACCAATGTCGGGCACGGCGGGAGCGCCGTCTTCAACTCAGAATGCCAGGTGAACTACATTGCCGATCTCCTGCGCCAGATGGCCGACGGTGACATAGCCGCAGTTGACGTCCGGGAGGACGTCACCGCCGCCTACAAAGAACGGGTCGACGACGCCCACTCGCGGATGATCTGGACCCATCCCGGCATGACGACCTACTACCGCAATGCGGCCGGGAGGGTCGTAACGACTTCACCATGGCGCGCGGTGGACTTCTGGCGGATGACACGCCACGCTGACCTGCAGGACTACCGGGTCACCAGCAAGGTCGCCGCTGCGGCGCACACCATGCGGGACGCGAACTCTCCAGACGAGGGAGTCCGGTAGCAATGGCCATCCTTGACGAGTTCCTCCTCACCGACCGGGTCGCGATCGTCACCGGCGCATCGTCGGGGCTGGGCGTTGCCTTCGCACAGGGACTGGCAGAGGCCGGGGCGAGCGTCGTGCTCGGCGCGCGCAGGATCGACAAGCTTGAGTCGGTCGCCCAGTCGATCAGAGCCGGCGGCGGGCGGGCAGTAGCGGTGCGAGCCGACGTCACCGACCCGGATTCTTGTACCGCGCTGGCAGCGGCCACAGTCGCAGAGTTCGGCCGGGTCGACATCCTGGTGAACAATGCCGGGATCGGCACGGCCTACCCGGCGACCCGGGAGACCCCTGAGCAGTTCCGGTCGGTGATGGACGTCAATTTGAACGGCTGCTACTGGATGGCCCAGGCCTGCGGCCGGCTGATGCCGCGCGGCAGCAGCATCGTCAATATCTCCAGCATCGTCGGCCTGACCACTGCTGGCCTGCCGCAGACCGCCTACGCCGCGAGCAAGGCGGGGCTCATTGGCCTGACCCGGGATCTGGCTCTGCAGTGGACTGACAGAAAAGGAATCAGGGTCAACGCCATCGCGCCTGGATTCTTCCAGAGCGAGATCTTTGACAACCACCGGCCCGGCTACATGGACAGCCTTCGACCGCGGATGATCATCCCCCGGCTGGGCCGGCTGGAAGAACTCGCGGCCACGCTCGTCTGGCTCGTCAGCTCAGCCGGCGGTTACGTGACCGGTCAGACGATCGTGGTAGATGGCGGCTTCTCCATTACCTGAGCGTTTCCTCGCCGGGTGGTTAGGACAGCGGTCACAGGGACCGTGCGATCAGTTCCTTCTGGATCTCGTTGGCACCGCCGTAGATGCGCTGAGCGCGAGCGTCCGCGTACAGCCGGCCGATTGTGAACTCGGTCATGTAGCCATACCCGCCGTGCAGCTGCAGGCACTTGTCAATCACCTGGCACTGGACGTCCGTCAGCCACCACTTGCACATCGCTGCCGTCGGCAGATCAAGCCCTCTGTCGAGATGAGTGGTCATGCAGTCATTGAGGAACACGCGTGCGACCTTGGCGAGCGTGGCGCATTCGGCCAGTTCGAAGCGGGTGTTCTGGAGCTGGAGCAGCGGGCCGCCGAACGCGTGCCGCTGCTTGACGTAGTCGGTGGTGACTGACAAGGCCAGTTCGGTGGCGGTCACGGCCGTGATGCCGATGATCAGCCGCTCCTGGGGCAGCTGGCTCATCATCATGGAGAACCCGCCGCCCTCCTCGCCGAGCAGGTTCTCCGCCGGGACGGCAACGTTGTCGAAGAAAAGTTCCGACGTATCGGCGCCGTGCTGGCCGATTTTCTTCAGCACGCGTCCACGGCTAAAGCCGGGCGCGCTGCTGGCCTCGACCACGATGAGTGAGATGCCTTTGGAGCCCTTGGACGGGTCAGTCACGCACGCGACGACGATCAGGTCGGCGGTCGACCCGTTGGTGATGAACTGCTTACTGCCGTTGATCACCCAGGAGCGGTCAGCGCGCGCTGCTCGGGTGCGGATGGCCTTCAGATCGGAACCCGCGTTCGGCTCTGTCATGGCGATGGCAGCGACCAGCTCGCCGGTGGCCATCTTCGGCAGCCACTTGCACTTCTGGTGCTCGCTACCGTAGGCGAGCAGGTAGTGAGCGACGATGCCGCTGTGTACAGAGTTGCCCCAGGACCTGTCGCCCTGCCGACTGTATGCCTCCTGGACCACGGCCTGGTGCATGAAAGTGCCGCCGCCCCCGCCGTACTCCGGCGGAATGCTGGCACAGAGCAGGCCGAGCTCACCGCACTTGCGCCAGAACTCACGGTCGACCTGACGCTGCGCTTCCCACTTCTCCCGGTTGGCCGGAACCTCCCGGCCGAAGAACTCGGTCGCCATGTGGAAGAGGTCGGCCGCGTCGTCAGTCATCCACGGCTGCGCGGTGGCGGCCATCAGCCTGCGTCCGCATACAGTGCGATCTCGGCATCGAGGTAGGACCTAACAGCTTGCCGCAGGTCTCGTTCCTCCAGATTGGTCACCGGCTCACTCTCCCGTCCACCGCGGCGTTCTCCGGTCCCGGAAGGCGGCGACGCCCTCGGCCGCGTCGGCCGACGCGAAGACCGGGTCGAAGTACTGAAGCTGGCGATCAAAGCACTCACTGAGCGGCCAGTCGGCCTGCTGATTCACGACCTGCTTGGACGCGCGCACGGCCAGCGGAGCGTTCCTCGCGACCACTCCGGCGAGTTCGCAGGCCGCTTCGAGTGCCGTGCCCTCGGGCACCAGCCTGTTGATGAGTCCGTGCCTGGCCGCCTGCGCCGCGGACATCGGCTGGCCGGTCAGAATCACCTGCATCGCCAGGGCCTGCGGCAGCCGGCGCGGCAGCCGGAAAGCACCGCCGCCTCGAGCGGCCAGGCCACGGGTCACTTCCGGCAGCCCGAACTGCGCGGTCGTGCTGGCGACGACCAGGTCGCAGGCCAGCACCATCTCCAAGCCGCCACCGAGCGCCCACCCTTCGACCGCTGCGATCAGGGGCTTAACCGGCGGTTGCTCCACGAAGCCCGCGAAGCCACGGCCCGCTGCCACCGGACGCTGGCCGGAGGCGGCGAAGGCCTTCAGGTCCATGCCCGCGGAGAAACAGCTGCCTGCCCCCGCCAGGATGCCGACGGCGAGTTCCGGGTCGGAGTCGAGCCCGGCCATGGCTGCGGCGAGCAATTCCGCGGTCGCAACGTCAACGGCGTTGCGGCTGGCCGGCCGATTGATGGTGATGACCAGGATGCTGCCGCGCCGCGCGGTCTGCACGGCCTCCCCGCCCGCGCTCGCGCCCGGCCGCTCTGCGCCGGTCATCGCGGCGCCATCCGGATGCCGCCATCGAGCCGGATGGTCTCGCCGTTCAGGTACGGATTCTGCAGTAGCTCGACCGCCAGCCGGGCGAAGTCACCGGGCTGTCCTAGCCGACGGGGATGCACCACGGTCGCGGCCAGGGACTCTCGCACCCGGTCTTCGAGCCGGCCGAGCATCGGCGTATCGAAGATCCCGGGCGCGATCGTATTGACCCGGATCTGTCGGGCCGCCAGGTCACGGGCAGCGACAAGGGTGATGCCGTGCACGCCGGCCTTCGCGGCGGTGTAGGCGGTCTGGCCGATCTGGCCGTCGAAGGCGGCGACCGACGCGGTCAGCACGATGGCGCCGCGATCCCCGTCCGCTGGCTCGTTGTCGGCGATCAGCGCCGCGGCCAGGCGCAGTACGTTGTAGGTGCCGACCAGATTCACGCGGATGACGTCGGCGAAGGACTCAAGCGGCCCCGGCTGGCCGGCGCGGTCGAGGATGCGAACGCGGTCGCCACCCCGGCCCGCGCAGTGCACCAGACCGCGGACGTTGCCCATCTCCCGCGCGATAGCCAGCGCAGCTGAGACGTCTGCCTCGGACGTGATGTCAGCGGCAGCAAACGTGGCCTTGCCTCCGATGTCCGCGACGGCTGCGGCGCCATCGGCCGACGGCAGGTCGATGAGCAGGACCCTGGCGCCGAGGCGGGCCAGCTCCGTGGCGGCTGCCTTGCCGAGGCCGGATGCGCCGCCGGTGACAACAATCGTGGTGCCCTCGAGTCGCACATGCCCTCCGTGAGATCGTTGCGTTCCAATGAGACGACCCTGGCGGACTAGCTGTCTAATACGACGATGCTCACAGCCGATAGGCGTGACCTATGAATCGCGTCAGCGCGCGTAATCGGGAGCAGAAGCCGACCTGCGGGCGGCCCAGATCGCGTTGTCGACGGCCAGCGCCGCCTCGACGTAGCCGAGGCCGCCCGCCCGGTGACGCTCGTTAGCCGCGACCCAACGGGCGGCGTCCTTGATGGCCAGGTCCAGCAGGGCCTGCGCCGCGGCTGACAGCGGCTCAGGGCGGTGGATGACCGCAATCTGCCGCAGGATTGGCGGATCGGTCGGGCGGATGACGGCGCCGCGGCGGTAAGCGAGCAGCGCGAGCCTTAGCGGCATGAAGGCCGCGCCGGCTCCGGAGAGCACCAGGTGCAGCGCTGAGCTCGGATGACGTACCTCCGCCGCGACGACCACATCGACGGAGTGCTCCAGCAAGACCTGCTCGATCTGGGACCAGCCGGCCGTATGACGGCCGTCCACGATGAGCGGGATATCGCCGACCGCTTCGAGCGGGATAGGGGCAGCCGCCGTCCCGCTCCACCCAGGCGGGCACACGAGCACGACATACTGCGTGCTAAGCGTCCGGCAGCGCAGGCCCGTCAGCGCCGCGGGCAAGGTGACGAAACCGAGCTCGGTCCCGCCGGAGCGAACGCTCTCGATCACGCCAGCCAGGTCGTCTGACTCCTCAATCCGCACCGCGACGGCGGGGTGCAGCCGGCGGAGGTAACCGACCCACGCGGCGAGGGGCTCCGTGCCCACGGAGGGCAGCGCGCAGATATCGACCCGGCCGCCCTCGAGCCGCTGGAGCCGTTGCATAAGGTCGCTCGCCTGCTCAATGCTGCGGATAGCATGCCGGGCGGGCCCGACCAGAGCCTCGCCGCTAGGGCTGAGCACCAGACCGCGGCCCACCCGGTGAAACAGACTGACCTGCAGCTCACGCTCCAGGCTCCGGATGGCCTGCGACAACGACGGCTGTGAGATGTGCAGCGCCTGGGCAGCCCGCGTGACGCCGCCGTGATCGACAACGGCCAGAAAATACTCGAGCTGGCGGATCTCCACCAGCCCACCCTAAGCGGGCACGGGCCTCGCCGGTGTCGCAACCAGTCTGCGGAAGTCGCCGTGACCAGGCCAGACGCAGATCCCTAGCGAACAAGCTCAAGGATCGTGGCGTTGGCCATACCCCCGGCCTCGCACATTGTCTGCAAGCCGTAGCGCACGCCGGCGCCCTGCATCTGGTGGACCAGCCGGGTCATCAGGATTGCGCCGGAGCCGCCGAGCGGATGACCGACGGCGATCGCGCCGCCGACCGGGTTCACCCGGTCAGCAATCGCGCCAGTCTCAGCCAGCCAGGCGAGCGGCACCGACGCGAAGGCCTCGTTGACCTCGAAGACGCCGATGTCTGAGATCGCCAGCCCGGCCCGGTTCAGAACGGCGGCAGTTGCCGGGATCGGCGCCGACAGCATCATGACCGGATCCGCGCCGCGCACCGCACCCGAGTGAAACCTGGCCATCGGACGCACACCAAGCCGCGTCGCGTTCTCGCTTGTCGTCAGCATGAGCGCGCCGGCCCCGTCGGAAATCTGCGAGGAATTGCCGGCGTGGATCCGGCCATCCTCGCGAAAGGCCGGCTTGAGGCCGGCCAGGATCTCGACCGTTGTGTGGCGCCGGATCCCTTCGTCGGCACGGAGCGGATCCGGCCCGGTTGGCACCTCGACCAGCTGGCCCGCGAAAGCCCCGGCGTCTGTCGCGGCCGCGGCGAGCTCATGTGACCGGACGGCATACTCGTCCAGCTGACGGCGGCTCAAGCCCCATTTGTCCGCCATCAACTCCGCTCCGAGGCCCTGACTGAACGTATCGGTGCCGTACCGGGACCTGACCCGGGGGCCGTATGGCATCCCGCTCTGCCGCGCCGCGCCCAGCGGCACTCGCGACATCGACTCCACGCCACCTGCGATGACGATGTCAGCCTGACCCGCCATGATCGTCGCCGCGGCGAAGTGGACAGCCTGCTGGCTCGACCCGCAAGCCCGGTCCACCGTGGTGCCCGGCACCGATTCCGGCCAGCCTGCGGCGAGGACAGCCTGCCGGCCCACGTTGCTTGACTGATCTGCGATCTGCGTAACGCACCCCCACATGACGTCGTCGATCTGATCGGGCTCGATGCCTGTCCGTTCCAGCAGAGCGGTCAGCAAGAGCGCGGACAGGTCCACCGGATGCTGCTCGGCTAGAGACCCGCCCCGGCGGCCGATCGGCGTGCGCACCGCATCCACGATCACCGCGTCACGCATGAAACTCTCCCAGGCTCGTCTGCAGCGCGCCCGACGGCGCGTGCTGCCCACCATCCGATCAAGTCACGAGATTAAAGACCAGCCTGAATTTCCAATCGACCGATAGGCCGTGCCCATAACGACCGACCGGATGCTGTTGCACGAGCGCGTCGGACGGCTAGCGGATTGCGCCGCGGCCGGCACCACCGGACCTGGGCCTGGCCGGATGGGCGCCGGCTCGTATTGATGGTCACGTCGGGCGTTCCCCCAGCACCGCGTCCTTCCGGCGCCGTTCGCGGCGTAGGTATCTACCGTGCTAGGGCCCGAGCCGGAAGGCCCCGAGCAGGAACGCACACCAGAGGCCGAAGACCCGGCCCGAATACCCAGGCCTAAAGGACAGGGACAACGGCCCCCGCAGACAGGAAATCCGCCTCTGAAACACCATCCGGAAAACGCGGAGAGTGGTCATCACAACACAGAAAGTAAACGAAGAAGGGGCCTGTCATGACCGCCACCCGCACCGCCGCCGCCCGCACCGCCGCCGCGCCCGCCCCCCGCGGGCTCGCCAGCCACCCGGGCCGCCGCAGCCGCCGCGCCGCCGCCGCGCTCGGCGTCGCGGCGCTCGCCGCGGCCGGCGTCCTGGCCGGCGGCAGCGCGAGCCGCGCCGCCGCCGCGGTCCTGACCAACTGCGCCGCCAACCCCGCCAGCTGCGGCTACCCCGGCACCGCCAACACCGGCGTCCCGGCCGGCACCACCCTCAAGTCCGTCCCCAGCCAGGTCTCCAGCGGACCCGGCTGGGCCTACAACGCCACCGACAACAACGTCACCGTCACCGGCAACGGCACCGTCCTGACCGGCCTGTCCCTGCCCTGCACCCTGGTCATCGACGCCTCCAACGTCACCGTCAACGACGTCCAGGTCATCACCAGCGGCGCGTTCGGCATCACCCTCACCCACACCAAGGGCGTCACCATCGAGAATTCGGTCATCAGCGGCACCAATGCGACCACCGGCCGGGTCGACTCCGCCATCGACGACGTGTACGGCGATTCGACCGGGATGGTGATCAAGGACAACAACATCTCGCTGTTCCGGACCGCCATGCAGATCTCGGCCGGGCTGGTCGAGGGCAACTACATTCACGACCCGGGGTACATCGCCGGCGACCACACCAACGGCATCGTCACCAACGGCGGCACCGAGCCGATGACCATCGAGGACAACACGATCTTCAACAGCCTCGGCCAGACCGACGCGATCAGCCTGGACGCGGCCACCGCCGGCGCGACGGTCTCCAACAAGACCATCGAGAATAACTTCCTGGCCGGCGGCGGCTACTCCATCTACGGCGGCGACGGCCAGAACAACCCCACCTCCAACATCATCATCACCGGCAACCGGTTCGGCCAGCAGTACTACGCCAAAGGCGGCCAGTTCGGCGCCGTCGCCTACTACAACCCCGCCGGCACCGGCAACACCTGGACCGCCAACATCTGGGACACCACCGCCCAGACCATCACCGCCCCCGCCGCCGCCTAACCCCCCACCACCCACCCCCGGCATCGCCGGCCCGCACCCCGCGGGCCGGCGATCCCGCATTACCGGCGTCGCAATCGTGGCGGCGATGAGCGCGATCGAGGTTGACGCCATAACGGCCGCAGGACTCGTTCCTACGCAAGCTCCGCTGAGCGTCCAGCCATTCCCGGCCCCGGAGCACACTGGTCCGTTCGGACAAATTGGTTTCCAAGGTAACGGCGGTCCTGTCCTGGTCATGCTGGCCGGCTGAGCGCTAAGGCAGGCTAGGCGGCGCGATCGGCAGCCCGGCCTGCGCGGCCAGATCCCAGTTGTCGTCGACATGGACGACCGTCCGCCCGGCCCGGTCGAGAATGGACGCACCGATGGAGGCGCGGAAGCCGCTGGCGCAGTGCACCCAGACCTCGCCGGCCGGCACCTCGCCGGCCCGCCGTTCCACCTCCCAGAACGGGATGTGCACCGCTCGCGGGAGATGGCCTGCCTGCCATTCGTCCGGACGCCGGACGTCCAGCACGACCAGGTCCGGCCGGCCCCATTCGACGGCGAGCGCGCCGAAATCGGTGACCCGGTAGCCCGAGACGTGCCCGAGGGCGAGCGACTCGGTAGGGCCGGTGGCGGCGCTGGCGATGTGGTCGATGCCGATCCGGGTCAGCTGCAGCTGCGCCTCGGCGACCTGCTGCGGGCTGTCGCCGATCAGGGTGAGCGGGGCGCCCCACGGGATGGTCCAGCCGAGATAGGTACTGAACGGATCGCCGAGCTCGACCGATATCGTCCCGGTGACGTGCGCCTGCGCGAACGCCCGGCGTTCGCGCAGGTCAACCACCCACTCTCCGGCCTCGATGCGCCGTCGCAGCTCGGCCGGGTCGGCGCGGGAGGGCCGCACCAGGCCGGGAGCTCGCGGGCCGCGGCGGTTCGCGGGGCCCATGTGCGCGTAGTACCGCGGGTAGGCGTTCAGGCCGGCGATCAACTCGGTGACGAAGGCGTGCTCGTCGCTCTGCATCGCCACGTTGGCCCGCCGCTCGTGACCGATGGTAGAGGAGGTACCGGAGGTCGGCGTGGCGGAGCAGAAGCTGCCGAAGCCGTGCGTCGGGTACACGGCCGCCTCGTCCGGGAGCGCCTCGGCCAGGCGGCGGACCGAGCGGTACTGGGCCCGGGTCAGCTGTTCGGTGTGCTCCGGGCTGACCAGGTCGGTACGGCCGACCGCGCCGTAGAGCATGGATCCGCCGGTGAACACCGCGACCGGGTCGTGACCGTCCTGGCTCAGCACGAAGGACAGGTGGCCCGTCGTGTGCCCCGGCGTGTGCATGACCGTCACGGTCAGCGACCCCGACGTGATCTGGTCGCGATCCCGGACGGCCAGGCGCTCGAAGCTGACCTCCTCGGCTGCCGCGACGACGTACTCGGCGCCGACCTGGCTGGCCAGCGCGAAGCCACCGGTCACGTAGTCGTTGTGGATGTGGGTTTCGAGCACGTGCGTGATCTGCACGTGCCGCGCCTGCGCGACGGCCAGGACGCGGTCGATGTCACGTTGCGGGTCCACGACCATGGCCTGGGTTCCGTCGTGGATCAGGTAGCTGCGGTCACCGAGGGCGGGCGTCTCGATGGTCACGATCTCGGGCATCCGGTCCCCCTGTCCGTCTCAGTCGAGGCTGAGAGTCGAAATGAGCAGGCGGGCCGGGGCGCCGCCCGCCTCGATGGCCACGTCGAGCGCGCCGTGGACGTCCAGGTCGGCCGCCAGCAGCCGGCCGACCTCGGCGGCGCCGTGCTGGCTCGCTGCGTAGGTGCGTCCGGCGGCGTGATACAGGTCCGCCAGCCGGGCCGCGGCGGCCTCGAGCGACGCGCCGCTGAAGTCCCAGCCCTGGGCCCAGGGCCGGTCCAGGATCATCATCCTGACCGCAGCCGCCGTGTGATCGGCGAGGAGATCACTTACGAGCACGAGGTTGCCGGCCGACTTGGCCATCTTCACGCCGCCGACGGTTACCACGCCGACGTGCAACCACGCACGCGCGTACGGACTGACCCCGGTGAACGCTTCGGCTATGGCCGCATGGTAGGCGTGGTGCGGGAAGCGGAGGTCGCTTCCGCCGGCGTGGACATCTACTCCGACCCCGAACGCCGACAGCGCCATGGCCACGCATTCGGCGTGCCACCCCGGACGGCCCGGCCCCCAGGGCGAATCCCAGGCCGGATGGCCCGGCTCGGCCGCCTGCCAGACCGCGGTATCCAGCGGGTCATCCTTCGCGGGGTCATCGGGGCGGCCGCCGTACTCGGCGGCGAGCAGGAGCGCACCGGCATCGTCCAGGCCCGCGCGCGCCGCCACGTCCGGGCCGCGGAAGTAGACGCTGCCGCCCCGCTCGTAGGCCGAGCCGATCGCCATCAGGCCCGAGGCCAGCCGGATGACGTGCTCCACGTACCGGTGCGCGCGCGGCTCGTGCCGAACCGGCCGCACGCTGAGCGCGGTCAGGTCGTGCTCGAAGTGATACTGCTGGATGGCGGCGAAGGCATCGTAGGGCGTGCTGGCCCGGGAAGCCGCCGCGTCGAGCACGTCGTCGACATCGGTGACGTTGCGGCAGACCTCCGGTTCGACGCCCAGCAGGCGCAGCACCCGGCTCAGCGCGTCGACCCAGACGAACGTGGCGGCGTGCCCGAGGTGGGTGACGTCGTACGGGGTGATCCCGCAGGCGTAAATCCGGGCGTTGTCCAGCATCGGCACCCGGCGGCCGGCCAGGACGAGCACCGGCGGGCCCGGCTCCAGGTCATCGGTCATGTTCACAGTCTCCGCCCTGACCGGGGCCACCGCGCGGAAACGCAGTGGCCGGCTTGCGCCGGCGCGGCGTACGGAATCCG
>DATHPF010000282.1:0-30074 GCA_035484155.1 Streptosporangiaceae bacterium | reverse complement strand
ATCTCCGCGCGCTTGGCCCGCAGCCGCCCTGGCAGCGACGGGTACCGCGGCAGGTTGATGCCCTCCTTGACGCTCACCACGGCCGGCAACGCCACCTCGAACATCTCCTGCGCGCCGCCATAATCCCGCGCCGCGCGCAGCATGCCTGCGGCCAGCTCGAGGCGCTTGATCCCGGTCACGCACGGCCGGCCGAGCGCGTGCGCGACCCGGATACCCACCTGGTAGCCACCCGTATCCGCCGCCTCATTACCAGCCAAAATCAGAGGGAACGGGGTAGTCCCCAGTTCGCCAACCGCCCATACGATCGCGGCCGCCGTCGCGACGGGGCCCCACTCCCGCCCATCGGTCTCCAGCAGTACGCCGCGGTGCGCGCCGAGCGCCAGCATGTCCCGCAGCTGGTCAGCGGCCTCGGGCGGGCCGAGCGTGAGCACCGTGACAGTGCCGCCCTCGCGCTCGGTGATCCGCACGGCCTCCTCGACCGCGCACTCCTCGTGCGGGCTGACCGTAAACCCCGACATACGCGTGTCGACGTCCTGGCCGTCGGCGGTGATGACCACCGTCCCGCCGACCATCGGCACCCGCTTCACGCAGACCAGAATGTCCAGTGGGCTAGTGTCCACCACCTAGCTCCTGACCCGCTCATTCGCCGGGTCGAACAGCGGCCTGGCGCCGGCCACGGCCACCGTCACGGGATACTGCTCGCCCATGTACTCGACTAGCAGGGCGGCCCCCTCGACCGCCTGCTCGGGTGGCAGATAGGACATCAGCAGGTGCTTGCCTAGTGACGGACCCGAACCGGCGCTGGTCACGTACGAATGCCGCCCCTTAGCGTCGGTCAGCGGCTCGCCGTCACCAGCCAGCACGGGCTCGCCGCCCAGCATGTACCGCAGCTCGCCGGTGTCGGACAAGTGGTCGTCGACCGTGAGCGTGCACAGCACCGCAGCCGGCGGCGCCTCGCGCTGGCGCAGATAGGCAGTTCTGCCGACGAAATCCTGCTCCTTGACCTGCGGCCGCGCCATGCCAGCCTCGACGAGGCTGTAGCTGGCGTCCAGCTCGGCGCCGTAGGCGCGATAGCCCTTCTCCAGGCGACCGGTCGTACCGTACACGCCGATGCCCGCCGGGATCATGCCGTAGGCCAGTCCCGCCGAGAAGAGCGCGTCCCACAGCTTCGGCGCCTGCTCGACCGGCACGTACAGCTCCCAGCCGAGCTCGCCCACGTAGCTGATCCGGGACGCCAGCACCGTCATCCCCTCAGCCTCGATATCCCGGCAGGTAGCGAACGGGAAACCGGCGCTGGAAATGTCATCACCGGTGAGCTGACCGAGGATGTCGCGGGCCTTCGGTCCCCACAGGCCGAACGTCGTCCAGGCCGAGGTCACGTCGGTGACCGTTGCCGAGCCGTCATCGGGCAGGTGGTCCAGGATCCATTTGTAGTCCGACATCCCGGTCGCACCGCCGGTCACGACTCGGAAGTGCCGCGGCCCGAGCCGCATGATGGTGAGGTCCGCGCGGAAGCCGCCTGCGTCGTCCAGGAACGATGTGTACACCACCCGGCCGACCGGCACGCGCAGCTGGGCGACCGCAACCTTCTGCAGCGCCTGCAGCGCGCCGGGTCCGGTGACGTCGAGGACGGCGAAGGCCGACAGGTCGAACAGGCCAGCCCGGTCACGCATGGCCAGGTGCTCGGCGTTGATGATCGGCGACCACCAGCGCGACTCCCACTCGCTGTCCCGGTCCATCAGCTGTCCCCGGTACCGGTCCAGCAGATCCCGGTTGCGCTCATACCAGAACGGCCGCTCCCAGCCTGCGGTCTCATGGAATACCGCGCCGAGCTCCTGCTGGCGCTGGTAGACCGGGCTGACTCGGACCGGGCGGCCGGACTCCCACTGCTCGGCCGGATGCACGATGCCGTACATCTTGTTGAAACCCTCGCGCGCCCTGGCGGTGACGTGCGCCGTCGTGCGCTGATGCGGATAGAACCGGGCGATGTCTGCCTCGTGAATGTCGATCTCCGGGGTAACCCCGCTCATCCACTCGGCGACTGCGCGGCCGATACCCGGCCCCTCCTTGATCCAGCTGGCCGCGATCGACCACAGGCCTGGCACCTCGGGTGCCTCGCCTAGGATCGGGTGCCCGTCTGGCGTCATCGAGATCAGCCCGTTGATGGCGTACCGGATACCAGCGCGCTCGTCGCTGAGCAAGTCGGGCATGAGTTCCAGCGCGAGCTCAAGCTGCGGATCGAAATCGTCCTGCGTAAACGGCATCTCGGTGGGCGACAGCACCGCCGCCTCGATTGACGGGATGTCGTCGGGCGCGACGATGATCGGCCGGTGCGCGTAGGAGCCGACCTCCATGTCGCCGCCGTGCTGGCGCTCGTACATGTTCTCGTCGACATCTCGCACGATCGGGTACGCGATCTCCCCCTCGGTGCCGTCGAACAGCGCGATCGGGCCGACACTGATCATCTGGTGCACGATCGGCGTCAGCGGGATCCGCGCGCCGGCCATCTTGGCGATCCGCGGGCTCCACACCCCGCAGCAGATCGCGACGACGTCGGTCGCGATGTCACCCTTCGTCGTGCGCACGCCCGCGACCCGGCCGTCCTCGGACTTGTCGATGCCGAGCACCTCGGCGCCGGCGAGAACGGTGAGCGCGTCGAGTTGCTGTGCCCGCTCGCGCATCAGCGTGCCAGCGCGCAGCGAGTCAACGACTCCGACCGTCGGGAAGTGGGCGCCGCCCAGGATCACCGAGTCGTCGAGGTACGGGACCAGCTTGCGCACGCCCTCGGGCGTGAGCACCTCGGCCGGGATGCCCCAGGACTTCGCCTGCGAGCAACGGCGCCGCAGTTCCTGCATCCGCGCTTGCGTGCGAGCAACCTCGATGCCACCGCTCTCGGTGAAGACGCCGAGTTCCTTGTACTGCTCAGTGCTGTCCCTGGTGAGCTCCATCATCATCTTGGAGTATTCGATCGGGAAAATGAAGTTCGACGCGTGTCCAGTGGAGCCGCCGGGATTAGGCATCGGGCCCTTATCGACCAGGACGAGCTGAGTCCAGCCGAGCCTGGCCAGGTGATAGGCCAGGCTGTTGCCGACGATGCCGGCCCCGATGATGACGGCACTGGCCCGGCCAGGTGTCTCGCTCATACCGCGCTCTCACTCATCTCACGTCTGTGCTGATCTCGTGGTCGGCTGATCTGGTGGTCGGCTGATCTGCTGGTCTCAGTCTGGGGTGCGAGCAAGAGCACGGACGACTTCCCCGTTCCCGGAAAATCGTCCGTGCTCTTTACGCTCTGCCGTCGGACCGCCGCACGCTATTCGACCGGTATCTCCTTGTTGATCAGGCCAAGGTCGATGCCCTGCCGTTTCCGGATGAGGCGGGCGAACACGTACACGACGATCGCCAGCACGTACATCGCGGCCATGAAGACCAGCGAGGACTTGTTGTTGACGAAGTACAGGCTGTTGGAGAACCACTCGTACAGGCAGAAGACCAGCAGCGCGATGGTCACCCAGCCCGCGGCCAGCACGATGGGGACGCCGAGGAACTTGAACCGGCTGGCCGGCGACGCCGCCCACAGCTCCGGCCTGCGCCATGGCAGGATCACCACGGCGATGGCGCTGAACAGATACGTCACCGCGATGACCAGCGTCGCGTCCAGGAAGTAGTTGCGGAACGAGCCGGAGTACGCGTACACAGCGGACAGCAGCGCTGCCGGGAACAGCATCAGCACCAGCGAGTAGATCGGCACCTTACGCTTCTCCGACACCTCGGCCGCCCGGTCGGGCAGGACGCGGTCGAACGCCGCGGCGAAGATGACCCGGGTCGAGGACAGGAACAGGGTGCCGACCCAGCCGAAGAACCAGAGGCTGAGCGCCAGGATCAGGACGACCTGGAACACGGTGTTGTGCACGAGCCAGCCCGCGAACATGAACGGGTAGGGCCAGATGCCGAACTGCGGTGTGAGGTTGTAGTCCAGCGAGTTCAGGTTCTGGTAGAAGTCCCAGCCGATCGTCTTGGCCACCAGCAGCAGGAAGATGATGGTCAGGATCACGGTGATCCACAGTCCGGAGAACATGCCGGCGAAGACGCGCTTGAAGTCGCTCGCGCCGCGGATCTCGCCATAGAGGGTCGAGCCCCAGTTCGGCCACAGGATGAAGAACATCATGGCCGGGACCAGCAGCATGGTCGGCCCGATCGGTCCGAATCCCATGTTGTAAGTGCTGTAACCCGCCTTCTTCGCGGCCGCGTTGGTCGCGGCGTACGCGTTGTGCACGCCGAAGAGCTTCTGCCCCTCGAAGTTGAACGAGCTCACGAACGAGGCGTGGCTGTTGACCAGGAGCAGGATCACGACGACCGCGAAGGCGACGAGACCGCCGACGAAACACCACTTCTGGATGCGGGCGTAGCCGGCCATGCCGAGCGAGACCAGGCCGCCGGCGATGGCGATGGTGATCAGGCAGACCACGAAGATGCCGTTCTTGGAGGCGAACCAAGCAGCCCCGCCCGGATCGCCGAGCGTCGCCCACAGCGGCTGGAACAGCTGGACCGACAGGATGTTGCCGTAGATCGGCGCCCACAGCCAGAGGATGAACCACCAGCCGGTCGCGGCCATCACGAAGCCGATGCCGCTGCCGAGGATCCGGGTCTGCCACACGTAGTCGCCGCCAGCCCGCGGGATCGTCACGATCAGGCCGCTGTACGCCACGACCAGGAACGACACCAGGACGGCCGAGATCAGAATCGACGTGATGAACTGGCCCTTGGGGAAGGCCGGGCCGGCAAAGGTAAATTCATATATTCCCAGCGTGACGAAGTTAGTTGCCAGGCACGCATAAATGATCGAGTCCCGGACGGACCAGCCGCGCACGAGGCCGGTTGCCTTCCGGAGAAAAAGCGTGGGAGTCGCACCGATCGATTCTGTGGCCATCTCCGCCCCTCTGTTTCGCTGCCATGGTTTCGCTGCCGCGCATCGCCTCGTGCTAGCAGCCTGCCTAAGCGATCACCCGTTCACCAGCAGGTACCTGGACACCTTGGCCTTCTTCTTGTCCAGGTCGATTACCGCGCCTTGCAGCACGCCGTCGCCGTAGACGCTGCCAGGGTTAATGGCGAGCGTGCGCTGCATTTTCTTGATGCCGCGGCTCTCGTGAATGTGACCGTGGACCGACAGCAGCGGCTGGTGCTTGAGAATCGCGTCCCGCACCGCCGTCGAGCCGACCGGCTTCATGACGGCGCCGCCGTGCATCGGGCGCAGCGTGTCATCCAGGGCCGGTGCCTCGTCCAGGCCAGTGCCGTAAGGCGGCGCGTGGAAGTTGAAGATCGCCCGGCCCATGTCCGGCACCAGGCCGGCGACCGCCTCGATCTTGGCGGCCAGCTCTGGCTCGGGCGCCTCGCGGTAGGTGTCCCACGGCGTCGGGTTCGTCCAGCCCATCGACACCAGCGAGAAGCCGTCCAGGTCGAGCAGCTTGCCCTCGGCGAAGCTGACGCACGGCGAGGACTCGATGATGTTGTCGATCTCGAAGATGTCGTCGTTGCCGCCGTTGAGGATGCACGGGATCTGGCCGCCGCGTAGCTTGCCGTCCGCCATGTCCAGCCACCGGTCGAGCGAGCTGAGCATCTCGACGCTGAACCGCTGGTCCACGGCGCCCTCGTTCTCGCCCAGGTAGGTGAGCTCGTCCTGGCTGACCAGCGCCGGGTAGAAACCGCTGTTGCGGATCCTGGTCATGACATCGTCGAGTTCGGCCCTTGTGTCGAGCCGCATCGTCTCGCCGCGCAGCGTGACTTGCCAGTAGCCGCTGTACTCGATGATCGGCACCATGGCCTTGCCGGTGACATCACCGCCAAGCACCACGAGGTCGGCCTTATAGAAGGCGGCAGAGTTCAGGAATTTGCGCCAGCAGACTTCGGATCCGTGGATATCGGTGGCAAAAAAGATCTTCATGCGACGATCACGCCTTTGCTGGTCCGCTTGAGCATCGGTTTAGCAGCATGCGTAAGCGGGCGTCAAGATTCAAAACGGCGCAATGGCCGCGTGGCGTGGACGGATTGGCGATGGCGCCGGGCCTGCGCGGCTCAGTGGCCGACTTCCTCCGGCAGCTCGTACCACCGGACGCGGTCGCCCACGTTAGCGCGAAGCTTCCACTTCATGCCCTTAGGTACCGAGTGAGCGACTTCGGCGAGCTGTACCGCGTGGGCCAGCGGATCGTGCGGGCCGCCGGGTGGTATCAGTTCGGGCTTGTCGGCCGCCAGCCCGGGCAGCTTGTCCAGATTGCCAGTGACGGTCCGCCACCAGCCCCAGTCGGCGGCGAGCACCTGGCCAAATCGCTCGGTGTCGATGCTGACCTCGGGCGAGGATGCTGTACCGACGGGTAGTCCGGCGAGCAGCTGGAAGATGTCGCGCGCATCCTTCTCGTTCAGCTCGACGATCTGGAGCTTCGACAGCAGGACGTCGACGGCGTCTACCGTGAAGGGCAGCCGGCCGTATCCGGGCCGGAAGTCCAGCACGTGGCACATGGTCAGCCGGTCCACCATCACGTCGATGGGTCGCCCCGAGGGCGCGACAAAGTACATCTGCCGGTCCCCGTTGAGATTGTTGAAACGCCGGTCCGCCTCGCATCCGCTGTCGGCCAGGAACGAGGCGGTCGCCTTTCGCCCCTTCGACAGGCACGCGAAGTCCATGTCCTGCCCGGCCCGCAGGCGAGGCGGGAGGTCGGGCGTCAGCACCCGGACGGCGAGGCCGCCGAGAAGCTTAAGGCCGACGCCGGCTCGCTGCGCGGCCTCGGCAAGCGCGAGGGCCTCGGGAAGCGGATCGTCGGCGACGGCTTGCGGTGATTGGCCTGGCTCTGCCACGGCTGCTCCCGATGCGTGCTGAGGCGGTAAGCGTCAACCGCACGATACAGCGCAGTCGGGACGAAGCGGGATGGCGAACGCGGCCGGACCCGCATTTCGTCGGCCCTCGGGTGTGCGCGGGGAGCCGGGAAAGGGAGTACTACTCGCGGGGCCAGCCGCTGCCAGTTGGCCCGGACTCCCCTGGTGGCCGAGACCCGGTGGCATACGCGCCGCCGGTAGCGCTGGCGCCGGTGGCCACGCGTTCCTGCTCCGCATCAGCGGGCTGGTAGGTCTCGGATGCTGAGGCGGGCCGCGGCGAAGGTATCCCATCGACTGGCTCACCCCACAGCGGCGACAGCTGCCGGCCGCTATGCGTCGCCTCAAAGACCCCGCCGGCGACTTCTGTCCGAGGCGGCCGGGAGTGGTGCTTCCACTTCGGATGCGCTGTCGCGTAGTAGACCAGCGAAATCCAGAATGCCAGACAGATCGCGATCACGATCGGCATCACGATGACGGCCACGTGGCTTCCTGACATGAGACGGTCACCCCCTGGCTCCCTCATACCCGTCCGAGTCAGGGTCATGACACTTTGTGATCGCCAGATGACAGTCCGTACTCGCCAGGAATCAGACCGGGACTGGACGTTACGGCCAGTTACGCCATATAAGCCTCAGGCCATGACATCTGACCCGCCTCGCCGCCCCGCCGGACCACACGGCCCGCGCGGGCAGAAGGCGTCCGCTCAGCGGGCGATGACCTGGAACGTCCGCAGGCTCGGATCTGCCGCGTAGGCGATGCGGCCGCCATCGGCGGCGACCTCGCGCAAGGCCGCCAGGGCAGCCGCAGTGATGAGCTCGCCGGGTGCCAGCACAGGCACGCCAGGCGGGTAGGGCGCGATCAGCTCGGCGCTGACCCGCCCGATCGCCGCCGCTGCCGACACGGTCTCGTTCGGCGCGAAAAACGCCTCCCGCGGCGCGAGCACCGCCTCCGGCTCGACAGTCCACGACGCGGCGACCGTCAGCTGCCGCGGCACACCGCGCTGCCGCTCGATCGCCTCGACGAGCACCTCCGTAAAGGCGGCAATCTGCTCCTCGTCGTCGGCGATCGTCGGGATCGGCACCACCGTGTCGCGGTCAGCCATTTCGACCGGCATGCCCGCCGCGATGAGGTCCGCCTCGACCTTGTTGCCGTGCGCGCCAGTCCCGGCGAGCAGCACGACCAGCTTGGTCGGCTCCACCCCCGGCCCGTCGAGCACGCCGACTCCCGGCACCTCGAGCAGGCGCTTGCGCGCTGCCGTGACGCCTCGGATCAGCCGGCTGCAAAGCCGCTCGCCGTCAGCCGCCAGCAGCGCGCGCGCCGCATCGATGCTCGCCATGATCGACCCGGTCGGGCTCGTGGTGTGCGTTGCCTCGAACGCCCGGTCCAGCCGCGCCGGATCCAGTCGCTCGGTCCTGGCCAGCACCAGCGCACCTTGCGTATACGCAGGCAGCGCCTTGTGCGCGCTGGTCACCATGGCGTCCGCGCCCGCTGCGATCGCGTGCGGCGGTAGCTCGGGATGAAAGCCAAGGTGCGCCGCCCAGGCCGCGTCCACGATCAGCGGCACGCCCGCCTCGTGAGCTGCCGCGGCATGCCCGGCCAGGTCGCTGATCGTCCCCACGTACGTCGGGTCGCCGAGGAACACCGCGCACGCGTCCGGATGCGCCGCCAGCGCATCCCGCACCGTCTGCACCGCCACGCCGGCCGGCAGCCCGGACGTCGGATCGATCTCCGGCCGCACCCACACCGGGCGCAGGCCCGCGAGGACCAGCCCGAGCAGCAGCGACCTGTGCAGCGTGCGGTTGATGATCACCTCTTGGCCCGGCTGGCCGACGGCGAGCGCCAGCGCCTGGTTGCCGTGCGTGGAGCCGGCCACCGAGAATCGGCACCAGTCAGCGCCCCACAGGCGCGCCGCTCTGCCCTCGGAATCGACCCGGAGATTATCTGCGTGCTTGATGGTGTCGAGCCCGCCGTAGAACGGCGCGTCACCTGCGATCACGGCGCCGACCAGGTCCTGCCGCTGCTTGTGGCCAGGCACGCCCATCGGCAGCAGTTCACCCGCCGCTGCCTGCCGGGTGAAGTCCAGCCACGCGGCCAGCATCGGCGCGTCGGCACGCAGGCCGAGCGGGTCACGCGGATCGAAGGCGAGCTCAGTCACGAGGCGGCCCCGCAGCCACGTAGTCCGCCACTTCGCTCGCTGGCTGCCCGACGCCGAAGCCCTCGAGCAGCCAGGTCACGCCAGCCTCGCCGAGCTCCGCCACGACATCGGCGCGCGCCGCCGCATCCAGCCGGTGCAACGAGCAACGGACCACCACATCAAGGGAACGGGGTGCGCCCAAGTCAGTCAGCGCTGCCCGCAGAGCGGTCAGTTCGGCGATGGGGGGCGGTGCCGGGAGGTCGCCGCCGGCCGGAAAGATCGGGAAGCATCCCTGCAGCCGGGCGGCCCGGACGAGGGGCCTCTTGTTCGGCCACCGGACCGCGGCCCAGATCGGCACCGGGTCCTGGACTGGCCGTGGCAGCAAGGGCTCGGCATCGATGACAAAGCGCACCCCGCGAAAGCTGACCGCGTTCCCCGCCAGGAACTGAACCAGGACGGTCAGCGCCTCATCCAGCAGTTCGCCGCGGGCTCGCGGCGAGGTCTCCTCGCCAAATGCGCTGAACTCACGCCAGCCATCGTCACCGAGGCCGACGCCGGCGACGAGGCGACCGCCGGACAGCTGATCGAGGGTGGCGATCTGCCTGGCCAGGACCCAGGGGCGCCGGCGTGCGAGGGGTGTGACCAGCGCGCCGATCCGGATTCGCGACGTCGCCAGCGAAATCGCGGCCAGGGTCGTCCAGGCCTCGGCAACGGCCATGCCGGGCGCCGCATACATGTGATCCCAGATAAAGAAGCCGTCCCAGCCAACTCGCTCGGCTGTAGCGGCCAGTTCTGCGGTGCGCCGTACGTCAGCGAAGTCCGCGAACGGCGGCAGGTAGATCCCGTGTTTCACGGGCGATTACCTCGCGTCATCGGCCGTGTGCATATAGAAGCGGACCGTCGACGGGGGAAGCGCGGAGTTGCCGAGGATCAGGTCGGCCGACTTCTCGGCAATCATCATCACTGGAGCATAGATGTTGCCGTTGGTGACATACGGCATTACTGAGGCATCGACGACGCGCAAGCCGTTGAGCCCGTTCACTCGCATGGTGTCCGGATCGACGACCGACATCGGGCCGGTGCCCATCGCGCACGTACACGAGGGATGCAGCGCGGTCTCGCCGTCCCGCTGGACCCAGTCGAGGATCTGCTCGGGCGTCTGTACTCCCGGTCCCGGCGACAGCTCCCCGGCGTTGTACGGATCCATGGCCGGCTGCCCGAGGATCGTGCGAGCCACGCCGATCGCCTCGACCCACTCGCGCCGATCCTGATCGGTCGACAGGTAGTTGAACCGCAGCGCGGGCTTGGCAGCCGGATCGGCCGACGTGATGCGGACGCTGCCGCGGGCGTTGGAGTTCATCGGGCCGATGTGCACCTGGTAGCCGTGTCCGCCGGCCGGCGCGGAGCCGTCATAGCGGACAGCGATCGGCAGGAAGTGAAACATCAGGTTCGGATAGGCGACGTCGTCATTGCTGCGGGCGAAACCGCCTCCCTCGAAATGGTTGGTCGCGCCCGGCCCGCTGCGCAGGAACAGCCAGCGGGCGCCGACCAGCGGCCGGTTGCGCCACTTGAGCGCGGGGGCCACCGATACCGGCTGCTTGCAGCCGTACTGGACGTAGACCTCGAGGTGATCCTGGAGGTTCTCGCCGACCCCCGGTAGCTCGTGGCGCACCTGCACCCCGGCCTGCTCGAGGACGTCCGGCCTGCCGATACCGGAGACCTGGAGCAGCTGCGGGCTGTTGATGGCGCCTCCGCACAGGATGATCTCGCCGGCCAGCGCCGTGTGGTGCTGGCCGCCGCGGGAATAGTCGACGCCGGTGGCCCGGCTGCCGTCGAACCGGATCCTCGTGACGAGCGCGCGGGTGAGCACGGTCAGGTTTGTGCGGTGCCGGACCGGGTGCAGGTAGGCGCGGGCGGCGCTGAGCCGTCGGCCGCGGTGCAGGTTGCGGTCGAACGGCGCGAAGCCCTCCTGCCGGTAGCCGTTGACGTCGTCGGTCAGCTGGTAGCCGGCTTGCTGGACGGCTTCGAAGAACGCGGTGAACAGCGGGTTGGTGACCGGGCCGCGTTCCAGCACGAGCGGGCCGTCGCCGCCGCGGAACTCGTCGGCGCCGGCCAGGCACGTCTCCATCCGCTTGAAGTACGGCAGGCAGTGGGCGTAATCCCAGCTGCTCATGCCGGGATCGGCCGCCCAGCGGGCGTAATCGAGCGGGTTGCCGCGCTGGAAGATCATGCCGTTGATGCTGCTGGAGCCGCCGAGTACCTTGCCCCTGGCATGGTAGATGCGGCGGCCGTTCATGTGCGGCTCGGGCTGCGACTCGTACCGCCAGTCGTAGAAGCGGCTGCCGATTGGGAACGTCAGCGCGGCCGGCATGTGGATGAAGACGTCCCACTTGTAGTCGGGCCGCCCGGCTTCCAGCACGAGTACTCGGCGGGCCGGGTCGGCCGACAGCCGGTTCGCCAGCGCACAGCCCGCCGAACCGCCGCCGACGATGATGAAGTCGTAACTCGCCGCCATTACGCCGTGCTCACCGCCCATTTCGTAATCAGCGATGATAGCGCGACACCGAGTGCGCTCCCGGCGGATCCGCACCCGGGCAGCGTCCTCATTGGGCGCCGGATTGGATATGACGCCCTTCATGGGCAGCAGGTCCAACCTCACGCCCTTTCGACCGGTGGTCAGTACGACCTGCAGCCATGCGGCGGCGCGCCTCGGAAGTTTCGGAACGCCTCGGCCCAGCCATCTCATCGGCGAGCAGGGCGCTAGCGGCCCGGCCATGGCTCCGTTGTCTTGCTCAGGCATGGTGTTGGGCAGCCGGCGATCGTGCGCATGTGAATGTGATGCGATCGCAATTCGATTAGTCTTTCGAATAAATTGTGATTCTGATAAGCTATTCGAAAGTGTGACTAGCATCGCGGCATGACTGAAAACGAACTTCAGCCCAGCAATACCGCGATGATGGCGGCTGCGGCGCGGGCCGCCCATCTCATCGTCGACGGCTCCCCGGATATCTTCGCTGACACCTGCGCGGCCGTCGTGCTTGGCGAGCGGGCTAAGGAGCTAGTCGGCTACCACCGACAGCACGCTGCACACCCCATCCTGTCGGCCGCGCGCGGTCAGGTGCTCTGCCGGAGCCGCTACGCCGAGGATCGCCTTGCCACTGCGGTGGCCGCCGGCGTCCGACAGTATGTAGTGCTCGGCGCAGGCCTAGACACCTTTGCGTACAGGTCGCCGATGGCAGCCCAGATCCGGGTATTCGAAGTTGACCACCCTGATACGCAGGACTGGAAGCGGTCCGCCCTCGCGGCCGCTCGCATCGGCGTCCCGGCAGGGGTCGTCTTCGTCCCAGTCGATCTCGCGACCGGCTCGCTGGCCGCGGCCCTGCGTACAGCAGGCTTCGATTACAGCCAGCCTGCGGTGATCAGCTGGCTTGGCGTCATCATGTACCTGGATCGGGCCGCCGTCGGCCAGACGCTGAGCACACTGGCCGCCTGCGCACCGGGCACCGAACTCATCGCCGACTACATACTGCCGCAATCGCTGCGCGACGAGGCCGGCAACGTCTACGCGGAACTGATCATGGCGGCTGCGGCGGAGCGTGGCGAGCCATGGCTGAGCTTCTTCGCCCCCCGTGAGATGGCCGGCTTGCTGGCTGAGCATGGGTTTCGCGAAGCCACGCAGGTGCGGCAGCGCGAGTCGATCCCGGCGGAGCTGTGGCAGCGGGCCGACAGCCTGCGGCCTATCGAGCTGTCAATGATCGCGTGGGCTCGTCTGCAGGGGAAATAAGCCGTACAGTCGCTGCGTGCAGTTCGAGCCGCGCCTGCGCAAGGGCCTTCACGACGGCAGCATTACGGTGGCGTTGCGCCGGTGGCGCCGCAGTCAGGTGGTCGCCGGCCACCAGTACCGCACCGGCCAGGGCATGGTGCTGGCCGAGGCCGTCGACGTCATCACGCCGGCCGAGATCACCCCAGAGCTGGCAAAGGCGGCCGGCTTCGCTGACGTCCAGGCAGCAGTGGCGGATCTGCGCGGCGACCCGGAACTGCCGCTGTATTGCGTGCGGTTCCGCGCGCTGGACGGCCCGGATCCGCGGGACGAGCTGGCGGCCACGGCAGCGCTGACCGACGACGAGATCGCCAGCATCACCGCCCGGCTGGCCAGGATGGATGCCGTCAGTAAGCGTGGCCCTTGGACGGCCGCTGTGCTAGCGGAGATCGCCGAACGTCCGGCCGTGTCGTCGGTGTATCTCGCCGAGACCCT
Organism: Streptosporangiaceae bacterium; assembly: GCA_035484155.1. GTDB lineage: Bacteria > Actinomycetota > Actinomycetes > Streptosporangiales > Streptosporangiaceae > JAJYUU01. Next base: position 16,821 of record DATHPF010000282.1, on the reverse strand, counting down.
CGACTGGGAGCGCTTCGATTTCAAGCTCCACGTCCGCCGGCTCAAGGCCCTCGGCCTTACCATCAGCCTGGACGTCGGTTACCGGCTCTCGCCCCGCGGCGCTGCGTACCTCGCCAGCGTGGCGGGCCGCCAGCGCCAGCGACGGGGCTAATAGCCCGCGCTCGGGTCGATCACGCCGACGAGGGGCTGGCCGGCGGCGAACCGCGCCACGTTGTCCCGGATCCGCTGGGCGAGCGGCCGGGTGACCATCTCCTCCGTGTCGGCAGTGTGCGGTGTGATGATGCAGCGCGACTGCGCCCACAGCGGATGGCCATCGGGTAGCGGCTCTGGATCGGTCACGTCGAGGGCCGCACCGGCAATGGTGCCGATGTCCAGCGCCGCGACCAGCGCGTCGGTATCAACAAGCCGGCCACGGCCGACGTTCACCAGCCAGCTGTCATGGCGCATGGCAGCGAGTTGTGGTGCTCCGATGATGCGGGTGGTCTCCGGAGTCAGCGCGAGCGCAAGGAAGACGACCAGCGCGTCCGCCAGCGCCTCGGTCAGCCGGGCTGTCGGCACGGTCCGCGCCGCGCCCGGCACCGGTTCGGCGGTGCGACGTACCACGGTCGCCGTTACCCGGAAGGGCGCGAGGAGCTGGAGGAGGCTCGCGGCGATCCCGCCGCCGCCGAGGATCGTTACGTGCTGGTCGTAGAGGGACGTCCCGCCCGGCTCACCCCAGGAGCGCGCCTCGATCCGCTCCGGCAGCATCCGCAGGCCGGCGAGCGCGAGTGTCAGGGCATGCTCGGCCACCGGCTCGGCGAACGCGCCCTTGGCGCACGTCCACGTCCGCTCCGGACTCAGCACGCCAGCCGCCGCGGCGGCCTCGACTCCGGCCGTTGACAGCTGCACCCACTTGACGCCGGTCGCGCCGATCGCATGGCGGAGGCCGTCGCTGTCGCTCGGTGCCAGCCAGACCAGGCCGGCGGCCGGCGCGTCCGCGTCAACGGGCTGGCCGCCGCCCTGGCGGATGGCCTCGTCCACAGACTCGCTATGGCTGGGGCCGACAGCGATGCGCAAGTCGCTCACGCTGCCAAACCCTAACTCAGCGCAGCCGGATGGTATTGCCCGAGATGAGGGTCGCCGCATCCGAAGCCAGATAGGCGATTACCGCCGCGACCTCAGCTGGTGTCGCGACGTGGAAGAGCCCCGTACTTTCCTCGACCGCGGCCCGCACGGCGTCGGTGACCCAGCCGCTGTCGGTGACCGGCGGGTGCACCATGTTGGCCGTGATGCCGTGACCGGCCAGCTCGGCCGCCGCCGACATCGTGTAGCTGTCTTGCGCCGCCTTCGCGGCTCCGTAGGAGACCTCCTGGGGAAAGCCGAGGTCACCGCCCGAGGTAAGGCCGATGATCCGCCCCCACTGTGCCCCGCGGGCGATATGGCGTCGAGCGAACTCGCCGATCAGGAGTGCCGCCGCCATGGCGTCGACGGCGAACTGCTGCTGCCACGTCACCGCGGACAGCGGGCGCAGTACCCGGCCGAAGGTGTCGGCTGCAGCGGGCGCGAACGTGTCCTGGACCCATCCGGTTGCGTTGTTGACGAGGATGTCGACCGGGCCTAGTTGTTGCTCGGCCGTGTCGAACAGCGCGGCCGGCGCAGCTGGGTCGGACAGGTCTGCCTCGACCGCCACGGCCCGGCCGCCCGCCGCGGCAATCTGAGCGACGATGTCATCAGCGTTACCGGCCCGGTGGTCGCGGTAGGCCTGCGGGACGCCAGGATCGGGTTCGTCACGCACGCGCAGGTAGGTGCAGAGCACTCCGCAGCCCTGCTCGGCCAGGGCGATCGCCGTGGCGGCGCCAATCCCGTGGTTCGCGCCGGTCACCAGCGCCGTATGGCCGTCAGTCATCCAAGGCGCCTTCCTCCTGAGCGGGTCCCGACCGTAGCCGGCCACTAGCCGGATTCCCATCGAATATCTGGTCCGGCGATGCTTGCGCTACGACGAGCCTGAGCCGCGCGCGCCCGTCGCCACTCCTTCGGCGCGGACCTCGCGCCCAGCCAGCAGGTAGTAGACGAGGCCGCCAGCCAGCAGTCCGACGAAGACGCTGAGGTCGGAGCCGTCCGTCCGGCTCGATAGTGACCCGGTGGAGGCGAGGACCCCGCCGCTGCTGGCGTTGAGCCACAGATACGCGGCCACGCCGCCCGTCACCTGGGCGATGATCGCCGGCCAGTGCACGCCGCCGGTCCGGAAATAAAGCCCGCCGCGCCCGGTCAGCAGGTCCTGATGGTCGTATCGGCCGCGGCGCAGCCAGCTGTCCACCAGGTAGATCGCGCACCACGGCGCGAGCCACACGATGATGTACAGCAGGAAGCCGGTCAGCAGCCCGAAGAAGCTCGGCGAAAAGACCGCGTACGCCGCGATGCCGCCACAGACCACCGTGTCGATTGCGACGCAGTGCAGCCGCTTCAGCCGGGGAATGAGGCTCTGGAGAGTGACCCCGGACGAGTACAGATCCAGCGTGTTGATCGCGAAGAGCTGGACGATGGCGACGACCAGGAACGGGATGACCAGCCAGGACTGAAATCCAGCCACCAGCCCGGTCGGCGAGTTCGCGGCGGCCGGCACGGCCGTGCCCACGGCAGCGCCCAGGATCTCCAGCAGGGCGGACGGGACCGCGGCGCCGAGCGCGACGGCCAGCACGATCGGCCGGGCTGCCGTGCTGGCCGGCAGATAGCGCGAATAGTCGTTGCCGTTCTCGGTCCAGCCAAGGCCGCCGGCCGCAATGACGAGCGCGAGGAACACCAGCAGCATCCCCCAGCTAGCTCCGTGAGCGGCAGCATGCAGGTTGGCCTTGGCTGACGTGACGACGGCCATCGTGGCGAACAGCAGCACGAACGGGATGGCAAGCCAGCGCAGCACCCTGAGCATCGCGGGGTGTCCGAACGTGGGCAGCACCGCCTGGACCGCGACTGCGACGACGAGGAAGACCACCTTTGCCGCCGTCCCGGCCCGGAAACCGGCCCGGTCCGTCAGGACGACCGCAGCGAAGACGATGAACGCGATGCCCTCGATCTCAAATCCGACCTGGGTGATCCAGTTGAAGAATGACGGCAGCTTGTTGCCCCTGGGCCCGAACGGCGCCCTGCTGATCGTGAACGTGGTCGTGCCGGCGCGCGGGCCTTGCACGCTCGCCAGCCCGGTCAGCACGTAGGACAAGTTCCCGAGCAGGACAATCAGGACGGCCTGAGCAAAAGACAAGCCAAGAAACACGACGGCGATCGCCCCGTAGTACAGGTACTCAACGTTCCAGACCGCGCCTGCCCACATCCAGAACAGCGCGCTCGGCCGTCCCCACCGGTCGGCGCCGGGCACATATTCGATGCCGCGCCGCTCGATCGTCGTGGCCGCGGGCGCGGCTCCGCCGCTGGCCACGCGCGGACTCTCCGAACTCGCCACCGCCTGCCTCTCCCCCGATCGCGACGGAACGCAGCCCGGACATTACTACGGCCCCAGCCGGCCAGAACGCCTGGCCGCCCGGGGCCGCAGCGCCGACCGACCCGTACCATGCTCGCCATGACGGCGAAAAGGGACAGGCCGGACGGGCCGGACGGGCACCTGCGTACCGACGAGGAGATGCAGGCCCACCTCGTCGATCCGGTCGTCCCGCACAATGCGCCGATTACGCTCGCCGAATACGACCCAGAGTGGCCGGTTCTCTTCGCGCGCGAAGAGAACCGGATCCGCACCGTCCTCGGTGACAGGGCCATGCTGGTCGAGCACGCCGGCTCCACGTCGGTCCCAGGCCTGGCCGCGAAGCCGATCATCGACATCGTGCTGGCCGTGCCAGATTCTGCCGACGAGCCCGCCTACGTGCCGGCCATGGAGGCGGCCGGGTACGTCCTGCGGGTTCGCGAGCCGGACTGGTTCGAGCACCGACTGTTCAGGGGACCGGGCACCGACATCAACCTGCACGTGTTTACCGCGGGTTCGACAGAGATCGACCGGATGCTGCTCTTCCGCGACTGGCTGCGCGGCAATGACGCCGAGCGCGACGCTTACCTGCGGGTGAAGCGCGACCTGGCGCAGCGTACCTGGCGGCACGTCCAGCACTACGCCGATGCGAAGACGACCATCATTCACCAGATCATGGACCGCGCATCCGGAGCCGGCCACCAGGATCCTGGCTAGCCAGGCGGGCTGCGCACAGCAGCCGGATCAACCCGTCCTGCCTGGTACGATCTGGCCCGATCGCAGGGCTACCCGGGAGCGTCAGCGCCCTGTGGACGCCAAGCCGCGCCTACTGTGTGGCGGATATCACGCCAAAGGAGAGTCCGTGGAGGTCTCGCCCGCAGACGAGGTGGCCACGCCGGAGCTGCCTGGTCGCACGGATGCTGCCGCCAGGCTGTCCGGGCGTCACTGGCAGAGCTTGCTCGCCGGACCTCAGCCTGATGCTGGCCGACGATTCCCGGCCGCCGTGGGCGCGGGATCCTTCCTGGTGCTCGCAGCGGTGCTGCTAGTGCGGAACGCCTACCTCTTCACGACGAGGATCTACGAGAACGCGGACTTCGCCGCCAACACGATCGCGGTCTTGCAGGCCAAGCACTTCCAACTGCTGACGGGCAACTACTCCAAGGACGATTTCTATCACCCAGGGCCAGCCTTCCTGTACGTCATGGCGGCGGGCGAATCGCTCTTCCACGACGCCCTGCACGTAGTGCCGACGCCGTGGAACGGGCAACTGCTGGGGATTTTGGTGCTGAACGCCGTGCTTGTTGCGGCCGCCATTGCGCTGCTCGCGGCGCACGCAGGCTCGCGCCGGGTAGCACTGGCCGGTCTGGTGGTGGTGCTCGTATTTGTCGCCGTGCACCCGCTGGCGGTGAATTCCGACTGGATGCCTTACGTCTACTTCGCGCCGGCCCTGCTGCTCCTGGTATCTGGTGCGTCGGTCGCGACGGGGCGGACGGCCTCGCTGCCGCTGCTCGCGCTGTCCGCCTGGCTGTGCATCCACGGGCAGGCCGAGTTCCTGGTCTTCGCGCCGGCCACGGTGGTGCTGTCGCTGGCCGGCCTGGTCGCGGCGCATCGTCAGGATCTGCGTGGCATGGTCCGGGGTAACGCGTGGCACTGGGTCAGCGCCGGGGTGGTAACGGCGCTCTTCGCGCTCCCCATCGTCATTTACACCGCGCGGCACTGGCCGGGCCAGTTCGGTCTCTACCTGAAGTACCGGGAGAATGTGTCGGCGCACCACCTGATTCACCACTCGCTGTCGTTTTCCGTCGGCTATACCCTGCGGTACTGGTGGCCAGGGATCCCGGCGCCGGCTGCCGATATCGGCGGTTGTGTCGTGGCCGGAGCCCTCGTCACGGTGGCTCTCCTGCTGGCCCTTCGCTGCCCCGTGCCCAGCCTGCGGCGGTTCCTGCTCTGGTCACTCGCCATGGCCGGCCTGATGACCGTGCTGTTCGTCTACTTCGCGCAGACGGCCATCGCTGACAACGAAATCAAGCAGAGTTACGTTGGCTACTTCTACTGGGCGGCGCCGCTGGTTGTCCTGATCGTGGCCGCGGCGGGGGCAGCGGCGTACCTGCCCCGGCGGCGAACGGCGGCGGTAGCCCTGGCCGTCGCGGCAGCCGCCGCCGCGGTGATTGCCACGGTGGCGCCGCACCATCTGGACAACCCGAACGACCCGCCAGCCAAATACCTCGGCGTACCGCAACTACCGCAGCTCGTGCATACTTTGGCCACCGTCGAGGACGGCCGGCCAATCGTGCTCAGGATCAACCACGGCGCCTGGTTCGACGCCGTCGGCGTGGTCGCCTACGCCGACCGGACCGGCGTGCGGTCATGCGTCGTCGGGTCGAAGCAGTGGGGAGTGCTGTTCAGGTCTCAGTCGATTTGCACGCCAAGCGAGATCCAGACAGGTGTGCCGTTCTGGTTCTCGCCCGGCGGCCAGCCCGTTGTGAAGGGGCAGGTGGCCGTCGCTCGGCTGCCTCAGACCCTGGTGACCAGGCCCACGACTTAGTTGACCTTGCGGTCGAGGCCATCCCAGTAGGGCGCCCGCAACTTGAACTTCTGCAGCTTGCCTGTCGCTGTCCGGGGCAGCGCCTCGCGCACCTCCACCGAGGTCGGGCACTTGAAATGGGACAGCCGGGCCCGGCAGTGCGCGATCAGGTCCGCCTCGGTCGCGCTGTCAGGAGAGCGGAGCACGACGAGCGCCTTCACGGTCTCGCCCCACCTGGCGTCCGGGACGCCAATGACAGCGGCCTCGGCAACCGCCGGGTGCTGGTACAAGCAGTCCTCGACCTCGACAGAGCTAACGTTCTCGCCGCCGGAGATGATGACGTCTTTCTTCCGGTCGGAGATCACCAGGTAGTCCCCGGCCTCGACGTGACCTTTATCACCGGTGTGGAACCAGCCGCCGTCGAGCGCCTTCGCAGTCTCATCCGGCTGCTCCCAGTAGCCGGCGAACACGTGGTTAGACCGCGCCAGAACTTCGCCGTCCTCGTCAGTTCGGACCTGCACACCCACCGCCGGCACGCCGGCCCGCGACTGAAGCCTGGCCCGCTCGGCCGGCTCGATCCCGTCCCACTCGCTGACCGCGCGGTTGATGGTGAGCAGCGGCGCGGTCTCGGTGAGTCCGTAGATCTGGATGAACTCCCAGCCCAGCTCCGCCTCGACCCGCTCGATGGTCTTGGACGGCGGCGGCGCCCCGGCGACCACGATGCGCACGGTCCCCGCGCCCGGGATCATGCGCCCGGCGGCCCGGCGGTCCGACGCAGCGGTCAGGATCGCGGCCACCACCGCCGGGGCCCCGCAGAGCAAGGTGACGCCATGGTCCTCGATCCGGCTCAGAATCTCCTCGCCGTCAATCCGTCGCACGACCACCTGCGGCACGCCCATGCCAGTGACCGCGTACGGCATGCCCCAGCCGTTGCAGTGGAACATCGGCAGCGTGTGCATGAACACGTCGCGGTCGGTCACGGCCGTGTGCCAGCCAAAGATGGCCGCGTTCAGCCAGCAATTCCGGTGCGTGAGCTGGACGCCCTTGGGCCTGGCCGTGGTCCCGCTGGTGTAGTTGATGCTCGCGGTCGCGTCCTCGTCAGCCGCCCACAGCGCCGGCTCGGCGCCGTCGGCGGCAGCGGCAAACAGCTCGGCGTCAGCGGCGCCGTCCAGCACGATCTTGTGCTTCGCGCTGATGCCGCGGAGGCTATCCTCCGACTCCGGGTCCACCAGCAGCACCGACGTGCCGGAGTGATCGATGATGTAGCTGATCTCATCGGCGTTCAGCCGGTAATTCACCGGCACCAGGATCCGGCCGTAGGCGCTGACACCAAAGTACGAGATCAGGAACCTGGCCGCGTTGGGGCTGACGATCGCCACCCGGTCGCCGTGGTCCACGCCCATTCGGTCGAGCGCCAGCGCCATGCCTCGCGCGCGGCTCGCCAGCTCTCGGTAACTGAGCGTGCCCAGCGACCCGGTGGTCCCTGGCTCGTCGACCACCGCAGGCCGGTCGCCGTAGACGGCCGCGCCGCGGCTGAGATAGTCCCCGATCGTCAGCGGCACCTTCATCGACAGGCTCCCTCGCAACCGTTCCCACACCTAGACCTTGATGCCTTCATATCAGGACAGCCGCCGCCGCTTGTAGTAGCCGGCAACCATTGGCCGGAGCCATGAGAATCCGGCCTCCGTCAAACAGGCACCGGCCTGTCGGCGATGATGGGGCGATGGATCTGCCTGTCATGCCCCCCGTCGCGCCAATGCTCGCCAAGTCCGTCAAGGAGATCCCAGCCGGGCCGATGAGTTACGAGCCCAAGTGGGACGGCTTCCGGTCCGTGATCTTCCGCGACGGCGACGAGGTGGAGATCGGCAGCCGCAATGAACGTCCGATGACGCGATATTTCCCTGAAGTCGTCGCGGCCCTGCTGGCGAACCTGCCTGATCGCTGTGTGATCGACGGCGAGATCGTCATCACGGACGCCGGCGATCGCCGGCTGGACTTCGAGGCCCTGCTCCAGCGGATCCATCCGGCTGACAGCCGGGTGCGTCTGCTGGCCAGCCAGACGCCTGCGTCGTTCGTGGCGTTCGACTTGCTGGCGCTCGGTGACGAAGACTGCACTCACCTGCCGTTCGAGCGGCGGCGCGCCATGCTGGAAACCGCCCTCGCCAAGGCCGCACCGCCGGTGTATCTCACGCCAACGACGCAGGACCGGGATACCGCGGTGCGCTGGTTCAGCCAGTTCGAGGGCGCTGGCCTCGACGGCGTGGTGGCCAAGCCCCTTTCTGGCACCTACCAGCCCGACAAGCGCGTCATGTTCAAGATCAAGCACGAGCGGACCGCCGACTGCGTGGTGGCCGGCTACCGGCCGCACAAGAGCGGTCCGGACGCGATCGGCTCGCTGCTGCTCGGGCTCTATGACGACGCCGGGCGGCTGGCCAGCGTCGGCGTCGTCGGGGCGTTCCCGATGGCGATGCGGCGACAGCTCTTCGCCGAGGTGCAGCCGCTGGTCACGGGCTTCGAAGGCCACCCGTGGAACTGGGGCGGCGAGCAGCCGCGCGAGGGCGTCCGCCATCCGCGCGAGGCCGAGGGCAGCAGGTGGAACGCGGGGAAGGACCTGTCGTTCGTGCCGCTACGACCCGAGCGCGTCGCCGAGGTGAGGTACGAGCACATGGAAGGCACGCGGTTCCGCCATACGGCGCAGTGGGTGCGCTGGCGTGACGACCGCGACCCGGCCTCCTGCGGCTTCGCCCAGCTCGAGGAACCGGTGCACTTCAACCTCGCCGAGATCCTGCCGCCGGCCTGACAAGCAAAGCCCATCACAACGGAACGGGGTCGCTCGACCACGCCGCCGTTAGCCTCGCGCGGTGTCTTTGCGCATCCGCCACATGGCCCCGCCGGCGAAGATGGCCAGCCACGCCAGCACGTTGACGACCCAGGTCCAGTCGACCCCGTTGCCGAGCAGCGGTGTATGCACAAGCTGATTGAGCCCGTACAGCGGCGTCCACTTGGCGACGTCCCGGACCCCGACGGCGAACTGGCTGATCGGGATGAACAAGCCGCCGGCAAATGAGAGCAGCGCCAGGATGAGGCCGAGGAGCTGCAAGACGTTCTCGGCGGGCAGCAGGTAGCCGAGGAAGAGGCCGAAGGCGGCGAACAGCAGCGAGCCAATCCAGACCGAGAAGGCGCTCGCGATCCACAGGCTGACCGGCATGGATGCCTTGTGAGTGAGGATCCCCGCGATGTTGACCGCGGCAACTGAGCAGAACCCGAGGACGAGCGCGGTCAGGATCTTTATCGAGATGTAGGCCGCCGGCGAGAGCGGGGTCAGCCGCAACTGCCTGCTCCAGCCCTGCGAGCGCTCGATGGACACCATCGCGCCGGCGAAAGAGGTCGCGAGGACCGCGCCATACAGCGCCAGGCTGATCATCACGAACGCGGCCACGTTGCCGTGCCCGGACGGCAGGCTGTCATAGGCCTTGTTCAGCCCGAAGAGCAGGAAGAACACGACCGGGACCACGATCGCGATGATGACGGTCCGCCGGTTGCGAGTCAGCCGGCGGATCTCCAGCTTCAGCGCGGTGAGGTTGAAGCCGCCGAAGGCTGGTGCGCGGCGGGCGCTGACGTCGGCTGCTATCGCTCGTGTCGTGGTCATCGGGCTGCTCCCGTGCTCGTAACGCTGGCCTGCGTGTCGTCGCCGGTCAGTGCGATGAATGCGTCCTCGATACCGCGCGCGATGATCTCCAGATCCTTGGCTGGCGTAGTCGTCAGCAGGTACCGCGCGGTCGCGTCGCTGTCCTTGGAGTGGATGAGCACGGTGTCACCGCGCACCTCGACGTCCTCGGCGCCCGGCACCTCGCGCAGCATGTCCTCGGTCGCGCCTGGCAGCGTCGCCCGCACCGTGCGGCCGGCCGCCATTGCCTTGATCTGCGACGCCGTCCCATCCGCCACGACCTTCCCGTGCCGCAGCAGCACGATCCGGTCCGCGTACGCGTCCGCCTCCTCGAGGTAGTGAGTCGCGAACAGCACGGTGCGACCCTGCTCGGCGTCCTTCCGGATCGCCGCCCAGAAGGTGCGCCTGCCTTCGACATCCATCCCGGTCGTCGGCTCGTCAAGGACCAGCAGCTCGGGGTCGGACAGCAGCGCCATGGCGAATCGCAGCCGCTGCTGCTCGCCGCCGGAGCACTTGCCGACCCGGCGGTCGGCTATCTCCGCGATGCCGGCCCGGCTCAGCGCCTCGCGCGGGTCCTGGGCATGCGCGAACAAGCTCGCGGTGTACTCGACGGTCTCGAAGACGGTCAGGTCCCGCAGCAGGCCACCGGTCTGCATGACCGCCGAGATCAGGCCGCGGGAGATCGCCTGCCGCGGCTGCATCCCCAGCACCGACACTCGCCCCGAAGTTGGCTGCGAGAGGCCAAGGATGATGTCGATGGTCGATGTCTTGCCGGCCCCGTTGGGCCCCAGAATGGCCACGATCTCGCCCGTGGCCAGCTTGAGGTCAACGCCGTCGACTGCCCTGACGTGCCCGAAGTTCTTGTGTATGCCGGTCAGGTCGACAGCCAGCAGGGGCGCCCCGCCAGCTCGCCCTGCCCCGGAGGCCGCACTTGTCAGTGTCATGCCACCAGTCTGCCGTCTATTGGGAGTGCTTCGGTGGACCTGTTAGTCACGACCTGCCCATGACACCTGTCATGCTCACCCCGGCACGCCGAGGTTGCGCTCGAAGCCGGGCGGGATCAGCAGATCGTCCGGTGTCAGCTCGTGCACCGAGGACCGGCCAAGCCCGAGGAGGGTGGAATCGACCCCGTTCCGGAAAATATCCAGCACGTTCTCGACCCCGGCCTGCCCGCCAGCCGCCAGACCCCACAAGTAGGCCCGGCCGATCATGACGGCGCGCGCGCCGAGCGCAAGCGCCTTGACCACGTCGCTGCCGCGCCGGATGCCGCCGTCCAGCAGCACCTCGATCTGGCTGCCGACGGCTTCGGCGACAGCGGGCAGCGCGCGGATCGTGGCCGGCGTGCCGTCCACGTTGTTGCCGCCGTGGTTCGAGACCGAGATGGCGCTCACGCCGGCGTCCACTGCACGCTTGGCGTCGTCGACCCGGCTCACGCCCTTGAGGAGGAACGGGGCCGCCCACTGCTCACGTAGCCAGGCCACGTCCGCCCACGCTGGCGGCGGTGTCTGCATCCACTCTCCGTACGCGCCGAAGAACGTGGGCGCGGGGCCATCCGGCGGCGCCATGTTCGGCACGGTCAGGTCCGGCAGCTTGAGCGTCCGGGCAAACGAGGCCAGCCACTGCGGTCGCGCCAGCACCTCGGGCGCGTGCCTGAGCGCCGCGCGCAGGTCGATCCGGTCCGGGATCTGCGGGCTGCCCCAGTCCCGCGAATGCGAGAACGTCCAGTCTGCGGTCAGGATCAGGCCAACGGCGCCGGCCTTCCTCGCCCGTTCCATCCTCGCCAGGATCTGGTCGCGGCTGCCGCACCAGTACATCTGGAAGAACGTCTGCGGGTTCGCGGCAACGACCTCTTCCACGGGCTTGCTGGCGAACGAGCTCAATCCCATCACCGTGCCGCGGGCCGCGGCCGCTCGCGCGACGGCGACTTCGCCGTCCGGGTGCACGGCCTGCACGCCGGTCGGAGAAATGATCACCGGCAGGGAGACGGGCTGGCCGAGGACGGTCGTGGCGAGGTCGCGCTGCGGGGAGTTCCCGGCGACGTGGGGCGCGAAGCCGAGCTCGGCGAACGCGGCAATGTTGTCCGCGCGCGTCTGGCCGCGCTCGGAGCCGGCCATCAGCGCGCTGTACACCGACGCCGGCAGCCGCTTGCGCGCGCGCCGCTGCGCCACGGCCACGGATTCAAACCACGCAGTTGCCATGAAGGGTCAGACCTTTCCTTCTGTTCGCGTGACGCGCACGGGCCGCCAGGAGATCCTCGGCGTGACCGGAACCAGCGTCCGCTCGCGCAGGCAGCCGGCCCAGACGCCAGCGCCGTAGCAGACGTCGTCGGCGATGTGCGCCAGCACATACCGGACCGGGTCGAGCGCGGGCCGCTGCTGGGCGTACCCGGTCAGAGCCGGGCCAAGCAGCAGCGAAGCGGCGGCCGCCCGCCTGCCGGCGGCGTTGCGCCTTGCGGCGGTGCGGCCTGCGGCGGTACGGCCCGGTCCGTTGTGGCCCGGCGCGGCGAGGGCGACCGCCAGCGCAGGCGCGGCGAACTGGGTCGCGTACCGGCCGATGCCCAGCCAGGTCTGCCTGACCGCGGTCAGTGCCGCGGCGGGCGCGCCATCGGCGGGTACGCCGGCCAGGCGTACCGCCGAGACGATGTCCAGCCAGGCTGCGGTCGTTGCAGCGGTTGCGGCGACGGGCCGGCGGCCGAGCGCCGCGGCGACGGCCACAGTGGGCCAGGGCTGGAGGACAAGGGGAGCTAGGTGTGCCGGGTGGCGGCGCGCGAGCGGGGCGGCCGAGGTCCCGTAGCGGAACCGGCGGGCCAGCAGCCCGGCCCAGGTGGCCGGGCCAGCGTGCGGTACCTGGACCGAGGGCTCGTACCTGATTCGCCAGCCTGCCTCGTGAAGTCGCCAGACCAGGTCGACGTCCTCGCCATACCGGAGCGCGGGATCGAAGACAGCCCCCGTGCTGGGTGCGACAGTGCTGGGTGCGACAGTGCCGGGCGCGACAGTGCCGGGCGCAACAGTGCCGGGTGCGACAGTGCCGGCCGCGAGCGTGCCGGGCCGGACAGTCTCGAGCGCGGCGCGGCGGACGAGCAGCGCCGCGGTCGGCACGTAGCTGACCCGGCTCGCCGGGACTACGCGCGCCGCCTGATCGCCTAGGTCCAGGCTGCCGCGCGCCTGCTCATACCGGCCAGCTGCGGTGTACGAGGCCAGCGCCACGATCCGCGGCGCGACGGCGGCCACGAGCGGGTCTGCCAGGTGTGCGGCGAGCCCCTCGATCCACCCCGGCGGCGGCGCACAGTCGCTGTCGAGGAACGCGACCAGCTCCGTGTGGATAGCGGCGAGGCCGGAATTGCGCGCAGCGGCCGGACCGCCGCTCGAGGTCCGCCGCAGCACGCTCGCTCCGTGTCGGGTCGCAACCGCAGCGACCGCCGCCTCGTCGGCTGAGCCGTCGTCCACCACGACGACCTGGTAGCGGCCAGCGACCGCGGCCAGGCAGCGCTCCAGCATCGCGGCGCGGTCCCGGACCGGGATCACGACCGTCACATCAAGTTGCCGGACCGGGTCGGCGGCCGGCGGAACAGGATGCGCCATGCCGTTGTCGGTGAGCCGGCGGGCGAGCACGGCCGCCGCGACCGACCGGATCGGGCCCGCACGCAACTCGGTGAGCGCCTGCTGGCCTGCCGCGGTCAGGCGCAGGACTCTGGCCGGTGACCCGCCGAAAAGCGAGCCGTCACTCAGCTGCTTCGTGGCCGCGTCCAGCGTCACGCCGAAGCCGGATGGCAGCGACCGCGCGGCCTCGCCAGGCGGTCCGGGGCTAGCCGGTGCTGGGCTAGCCGGTGCTGGGCTAACGGGCCCGGAGCTAGCCGGCATAGGGCCGGGCATCACAGGGCCAGGCCGCCATCGACGGGGACAACCGCGCCGGTCATGCCGCTGCTCGCGGGGCCGGCCAGGAACGTCAGCACCGCGGCGACCTCGGCCGGCGCGAGTAGCCGGTGCGCCGGCTGAGTGCTGGCAAAGTCCTGCGCCCCGGCCAGGTGGTAGAGGCGGGCGCTCTCGTCCAGCATCACGGTGGCGGTCGACCCGGGACTCACCGCGTTGGCCGTCACCCCGGTCGGGCCGAGCTCGACCGCCAGGGCCCGGATCAGGCCGCCCACGCCGGCCTTGGCCGCGCAGTAGGCGGCCAGCATCGGCAGCCCGCGAGTCGCGGCAGCCGACGCGATAGCCAGGAATCTGCCGCTGCGCGGCTGCGGCCGCCGCAGCAGCGCCGGGACCGCGGTGCGCGCCAGGTTGAGCACGCCACCAAGGTCGATGTCCAGCACCGCCTGCTCCTGCTCCAGGGGCACCTGCCACTGGCTGACGCCGCCGGCGATCACCCCGGCGCAGCCGATCGCCGCGTCCAGGCCGCCCCACCGGGTCTCCGCGTCAGCCACGGCCGCCGCCAGCGCGGCCACGTTCCTGACATCGGCCTCGCAGGCGACGACCTGTCCCCCGGCCCCGCTGGCCGCGGCGGCCTTGCCGGCGTCGCTGACCGCGGCGTCCAGCTCCGCCCGGGTCGCGAGGGCATAGGGCAGCGATGCGTTGTCAGCGGCGCAGTCCACGGCGAGTACGTGCCAGCCGTCGGCGGCGAGCGCCTGCACCGTGGCCGCGCCGATGCCGCGAGCGGCTCCCGTGACCAGCGCAACAGGTCCGGCCGCCGTCACGCCAGCACCTGAGATCGAGCGCGCATGCCGTTACCGCGCCCCCGGCGGCGCGAAACCGGCGAGCGGACTCTGATCACACGCCCGGTCGGGCACGTTGCGGACGGTCAGCCCGGCCTCCCCGGTACTCGCAGTGAGCCCCTGGCCCGGCCGCGGCCCGATGGAGACGGGTACCGGCGCGCGACGACCCGGTGCGGCCGTCGCTGGGCGGCCGCGATGTGAATGGTCACCGGACGGGCGCGGCGGCGGCGCGGTGTCCGCGGTCGCGAGTGCCGCCTCGCCGAAGCCGCGAACGCATTCGGGGTCAGGCCCGTCCAGCGGCAGCCCGGTGAAGAACTTGGCCGCCATGCAGCCGCCCTGGCACGCGTCAAACGCCGAGCACGAGGTGCACGCGCCGCCCGACTGCGGCTGCCGGAGGCCTGCGAACAGCTCCGAGCTGCGCCACACGCCCGCAAATCCGCCGGGTGCGCGCACGTTGCCGGCGAGGAATTCCTCGTGGATCGCGAACGGGCACGCGTACACGTCGCCGACCGGGTCAATGAGGCAGACCACCCGGCCCGCCCCGCACAGATTCAGGCCGGGCAGCTCCTGACCGTAACCGGCCAGGTGGAAGAACGAGTCTCCGGTCAGCACGTTCTCGCCATGGCTGACCAGCCAGTCATACAGCTCACGCTGCTGCGCGGCGGTGGGATGCAGCTCATCCCAGACATCGGCGCCGCGGCCGGACGGCCGCAGCCTGGTGATCCGCAGCTGCGCACCGAAGGAATCCGCGATGGTCTTGAACGCGTCCAGCTGTGAGATGTTGTGCCGGGTCATGACCACGGAGATCTTGAAGCCGCGGACGCCCGCATCGGCGAGGTGCTCCATGGCGCGGGTCGCCATCTCGAACGACCCGCGGCCGCGAACGGCGTCGTTGACCTCGGCAGTCGCTCCGTCGAGGGAGATCTGGACGTCGATGTAGTCGCTGCCGGCCAGCCGGCTGGCCACCTCGGGCGTGATCCGCAGGCCGTTGGTCGAGAACTTCACGCCCACGTGGTGCGCGGTCGCATAGTCCACCAGCTCCCAGAAGTCCGGGCGGACCGTCGGCTCGCCGCCGCCGATGTTGACGTAGAAGACCTGCATGCGCTCAAGCTCGTCGATGACGCGCTTGCACTCCTCCGTGCTCAGCTCGCCCGGGTCGCGGCGACCTGAGCTGGACAGGCAGTGCACGCAGGACAAGTTGCAGGCGTAAGTCAGCTCCCAGGTCAGGCAGATCGGCGCGTCCAGGCCGTACCGGAATTCCGCTGTCAGCGGCGCCGCCGTCACGGTCATGTGCCGTCCTTTCGTCGATCATCGGGCCTTCTGCAGATCATCTGGCTGGCGGCCAGGGTGGCAAGCGCCCTGACGTAAGCAGGCAGGTCGCCCGGCCCGATCCCCGCCTCGGTGCAGGCGGCCCGTGCGCTTGGCTGTCCGGCCAGACTCGAGACCACAGTCAGCAGCTCGGGACTCTTGAGAAATGACAGCCGCCGGGTGCCGAAGTGGTACAGCAGCGCGCCAAAGCGCTCCGGCCGGACCGACACCTGGAGATGCAGCTGCCAGGGCGCGTCGAGGTCGAACCCGGCATCCTGGGAGATCGCTGGCGGCCGCGCGGTCTGCGCGTTAGTAGACACCGCACATGCCGTCGATCGAGATCTCCTCGACTAGCAGGTCAGCGGCGACGACCTCGGCCGGCTCGACATCTCCGGTCTCGGTGGCGGTACCAGTAACGGCAGCCTCGTCGGCCGGGCGCTCCAGCAGCTCGGTGGCGTTCTCGGGCATATCCTGCTCCTTAGTTTCGGCACCGCGTGACGAATACGAGTAACATTAATCGTCACCCAGTGACACAATCAAGGCCAGGGCGGGGCCGGGCCCGCAGGATCTCAGCAGACTTCACGCCGGGGAGTGCCGATCGTGGCCACTGACCTGCGCACGGGCGGCGGCAGGCGGGGACGGCCGCCGGGCACGAGCGCGCGCGAGCTTGAGGTCATCGCGCTCCGCCTGTTCACCGAGGACGGCTTCGAGGACACCACAGTCGACCGGATCGCCGCGGCCGCGGGTGTCAGCAAGCGGACGTTTTTCCGGTACTTCGACTCCAAGGCGGACGTGCTCTGGCACGCCTTCGACGGGGAGGTGCGCGCGCTGCAGGCCGCGTTCGCCGCGGTGCCCCCGCACCTCCCGCTCATGGCGGCGATCCGCCAGGTAGTCGTCGGCGTGAACCGCTACCGCGCCGAGGACGTGCCGGAACTTCGGACACGGATGAACCTGATCGGATCGGTGCCGGCACTCGCGGCCAGCGCCGCGCAGCACTACGACGCCTGGGAGCGCGCCGTCGGCCAGTTCGCCGCCAGCCGGCTCGGCCAGCCTGCGGAGTCGCTGTACCCGCTGGCGATCAGCCGGGCGACACTGGCGGTGTGCCGGTCCGCCTACGAACGCTGGGCCGAGCGCGCCGACGCGGACCTCACCGTCTACCTGGATCA
>DATHPF010000281.1:0-16596 GCA_035484155.1 Streptosporangiaceae bacterium | reverse complement strand
GCGAGCCTGGGCGATTACCTCGTTCCTGTCAATGCCGACGCACCTGACGTGGATGTCGAGCTGATCGAAGTCCAGGACGACGTCGTCAGCCCGCTCGGCGTCAAGGGCGTCGGCGAGATCGGGCAAGTCGGATCCGCGGCCGCGATCGCCAACGCCGTGTACCACGCGACTGGATACCGGGCCCGCGCGTTGCCGATCGCCGTCGAGCACCTGCTTGCGCATCTGCGGCCTGATCGCGCAGTGCCACGCCAAGAAGCACACCCGATAGCGAGATGACCGGCCGGCCGGCTCTGACAACTCCGCCGGAGTTGCAGCGCAAGGCCCTGGCGGACCTGCAGCGCCAGCATCTCGCCGCGCAGCCCCGGCTCGGCATCGGAGGGCTGCTGCTCGCGGCGGCCGTCTTCTTCGCCCTGGCCCTCGGCACCGGCAGCACCCAGTCGTCATTGCTGGTCCTCGGCCCGATCTCGACGTTCGCGCTGCCGGCCGTCGCCATGATCGCGTTCTGGTGGAACGACTGGCCCGGCTCAAGCCTCACGACGCCCTGGACCGGACTGCTCGACACTGTCCTGGTCGTCGCCGCGGCGCTCGTGCTGACTGTCGCGGGTCAGGCCGTCGTCGAGCGATCCGACCTGCGCGGAGTGTTCGAGGCTAATCCCGGTCCGGGCGTTCCCACCACGTTTCCCGCGACCCTGGCCCTGGCCGGCGCGGCGTTCACAGTCACTCTCCAGCTGTCCCTCGTCTGCGAGCGGTGGCCGCTGGGCGGCATCGGGCGGCTGCGCTCCGGCATCGTCGCGCTCGCGCTGTCCTGGGCGGTGGGCATCGGCGCGTACTTCCTGTTCGTGAACATGGACGCTGTTCCGGCCGCCGAGCGCGCCGCTGTCGGGCTGCGCAACCCCGGCGGCCCGATCCCGGCAGGCGACTTCGGCTCCGCGCTGATCGCCATCGGAGTCTGGCAGGCAGTGTTCTTCCTTGTTCTGCGCGGCTGGCCCGTCAACACGATCACGTCCCGCCCGCGCCGGCTGCTCGCGGGCAACGCCCTCGTGCTCGGCCTGGGCACCCTGACCTACGTCGTGTTGCGCAACGCAGCTCACTGGCAGCCCGCCGCCATCAGCGCCGTCTGCGGATGCGTCATCAGCGCGGCCCTCACGGTGGCGATGCTCTTCGAAGGCTGGCCAGCCACCCGGCTGCCGACCGCGCAGGGCCGCGCACTGGCGCTGGGCCTCACCGCCCTGGTGGCGCTCGCGCTCAACCGCGCCCTGGCCGCCTACGCCGACAGCGTCCACTGGACCAAGGCCACGCCCGACGACTGGATCACCACCGCCGCGCTCAGTTTCCTCGGCTCCGGCATCATCTTGCATGTAGGCATCGGACTGCGCTGGCCATTCGCTGCGAAGGCAAAGGAGAAATCGTCATGAGTCCCCCGGAGTACGGACCCATGGGGCTGGCCATGCTCCTCAGTTCTCGTCCCCGGCGCCAGGGCGGTGCGCATCGCACTCGCCGGCCGCTGCGTTCACGCTGGTGAGAACCAGCGTCCGCGTCCTGTCAGTGAGGACAAAGGTCTCGGACCGCACCTGGCGGCGGTCAGTGCGTGAGCCAGGCGAGGAGATCGGCACGACGGCAGCCCTGCCGCAGCGGGGACAGAGTCCGGCGCCGTCGCTGAACGAATAACAGCAACCGCAAAAACACGCCACGTTGAACATTCTCCGCGCCCCCTGACCTGCTTTGGTCCGCCGGCTTTCGCGTAAACCGACCATGCCGACCCGCCGTGTGACCTGGCATGTGACGACTCCAGCGACCCCGCCGCAGAGCCGGTGACCGCGACCGCGTCTCAGCCAGGAAGGTCCAGCCTCGGCAGCACCGCACGGCCAAGCAACTCAATGCCAGCACGGCCGGTCAGCCCGTGCGGGGTACCGAACTCGATCCGGCTCGCACCCGCCTCGATCAGCCTCTGGGCCTGGGCGGCAACCTGATCGGGCGTGCCGGCGAATGCGAACAGATCGAGGACGTCATCGGGAATCAGCCGTCCGGCGCGCTCATGCTCGCCGGCATCTACGTACCGGGCTATCTCGGCCAGCAGGTCCGGCGGCAGCTCCAGCGTCGGGTCAAGCCGGGCGACGACGGCGATGTACATCGCCACTTCGGTCCGTGCCCTCGCCCGGGCAGCGGCGCCGTCTTCGTCCACGACGGTGACGGCCCCGACGACCACCCCGACGGCATCGTCCGGGCGGTCGGCGGCCGCGAGTCCGGGAGCAAGCCGCTGGCGCATCACGCCGATCATCGCGGGATTCGCGGTGCCGCCGATCTTCACCTCATCCGCGAGTTCGCCGGCCATAGCCGCGGTGGCCGGGCCCCACGTGCCGATCAGCAGCGGCGGCAGCGCTCCAGGCAGGCGGTAGCGCAGCCGGGTCCCCGCAGCAAGCCTGAACACCGCGCCGTCCACGCCCTCCCCGTCACCGCGAAGCAGGGCGCGAATTACCTGGACGGCCTCGCGGAGGTGGGCGACCGGTCGGTCTTGGCGCAGTCCGATGGCGGACAGCCAGCTGCCGCGGGCCAGGCCGAGGTAAGCGCGAGAGCCGGATGCCTGCTGCAGCGCGGCGACCTGCCCGGCAATCTCGTAGGGGTGCATGGAGTAGGGGTTCCAGCACGCCGCGCCCAGGCGTATCCGCGACGTGGCCCGCGCTATCTCCAGCAACGGATATATCGGCGGCTGGAAAAGCAGGTCACCATACACGCTGATGACATCGAACCCGTGATGCTCAGCCAGCGCCGCGAGTGCCGCGTACTCGCCGTCGCGCTTATCTGACTGGAGGCCCAGCCCGATCTGGACGTGCCCGGTCAAGTCAGGTCAGCCGAGTTCAGTCGGCACACGCCTGTCCGCTCAATGCGCATGACCAGTCCTTCCTCCGGATCGGGGCAGCAGAAGAGCGTGTCTCGCTCCAGCCAGTCCCCCACCGGGAGCTGGCGTTGCTTGGCGGGCAGTGCTGGCAGCACCGCCTGCAGCGCCCAGATGCAGAAGTGCCGCCCCGGCGGCAGGCGGAGCTCGGCGCTGTTGACCAGTTCGAAGTAGTCACCCACGCGCATCCCGCAGAAGGACCGGCCTTCGATGCGCTCGACCGTCACCCTCAGGTCGAACAGCTCCATGTCCGTCGCATCGTCGGGGTGCTGGGATTCGTCAGTCATAAACGAGACTCCTCCAGGTTGCATGATGATTTGCGCCCACCCCGGCCGCACCTTGGCCATGCCGGGCAGTGGCCACGGGCCGTTAGTCGGAGGCTGCGGACCGAGCCCCCGCCGCGCGCAGCCAGGAAGTGACGTTCTCTTGCCTGGTACCCAACCCGCTGGCCGCGTCCAGCGGAGTGCCCTGGGCGTAGTCAGGCTCCCAGTTCAGATCCGCGCCGCGGGACAGGAGATACTCCGCGGCGCGGCGCTGGCCTGCGGCGCAGGCGTGCCAGAACGCCTGCGATACCTGCTCTGCCGGCGGGTCGCCGCCCAGGATCGCATCGAGCCGGGCCAGCAGGCCCAGGGCGGAGGCATGCCAGGCCTTGTCAACTCTGGCGCCGCGATTGACCAGGAGCCGGGCAACATGCCAGCAGGCGTAGCCGACGGCGTTGTCGAGCGGCGTGCCGATCGAGCCTTCTGGCACTTCGAGATCCGCGCCGGCATCGATCAGCGCCTCGGCCACCTCGAGGTCATCGCTGCTCGCCGCGTAATGCAGCGGTGTCTCCGAACCCGGGCCAGGCTGCGGTGAACCTCGCCTCGTCGTCAGAGCGTTCGGATCAGCGCCAGCGCTGATCAGCAGCCGGGCGATTTGCGGGCCGTTAGGGAAGTAGCCGGGCCAGTCAGTGACGAGATGCAAGACCGTTCTCGAGCCGCTTTCGGTACTGCCGATCCTGGCTCTGGCCAGTGCGGGGTCGGCACCCAGCATCGTCTGGATCGCTTCGGTGTCCCCTGCGCGCACCGCCAGGCGCAGGTCAACGGCCGTTCGGTCGTCCTCGGAGATCCACTTGCTGGCCTCGGGCTCGGTCATCGTGGCTCCAATGATGGGCGCCCTGAAGCGCAGCGGGTTAGGTCAGCTGGGCCACCGCAGGCTGAGCGGCAGCTCTGGATGACGCAGGCCGTCGCCGTGGGATCCAGAGCATGTACATCGCGGTGCCCCCGGCCAATGCCCAGAGTGCCAGGTCCTCGACGACTGCGCCCTTATTGATGGCGGCATTGGCGGACAGGCTCATGTTCGATGGGGTGATCTTGCTGCCGCTGTCGAGGCCGAGTTCCGGTATCGCGCTCAGGTAGTGCACGGGAAAGCCCTGGGACAGGGTCTCGCAGCGGGCCAGCGGCGCGGTACGGGGTGCCAGGTAGCCGGGAGACTGGCAACCGGGAACCGGCTCCGGGCTCATGTTGCCCAGGAACGCCAGGGTCAGGAGGCCGCCCGCGGCGACCGCGGCGGGCAGCATCCACTTCGGCGGGCCCGGCAGTACTGCCGTCGGGCCCGGGTAGCGATGGGCCGGGTCCTTGCGCGTACGGTCGTAGACCGGCGCGGTCAGCAGGAGGGTGATCTGGGCTGCGTAGGCGACCAGCAGCCAGCACGGGACAAGGCTGCCGGACCGCATGGCCGGGCTGGCGAACGTTCCTGCGAAGCCCAGGGCTGTCCACAAGATGATCAAGCCGCGGGCGACTGCGGAGCCGCGGGTAACGCGCCACGAGAGGAACGCCGCGATCGCGATGCCGGCCAGGTTCGCATCGTGAGCTAGCTCGTGGGCAGTCGAAGGGACTCGTGCGTATTGCCAGGGCCCCGCGACTAGGAACAGCGCCATGTAGGCGGTCATCATCACGCCAGGCCTGAATATCCGAGTCATCGACCCGCGCTTTCCTTCAGCCGGTCGCCGTAGTCTAGCGCGGCGAAATCACCCTGTAACCGTGGAAACATCCGCGCCGGATTGCCGGGGGGTCGGTCGGCGGGCTCACCGCGCAGATCGCGGGCAGGCAGTCAGTACCGGCGCCTCCGGCACGGCGATCGGGCTACGATGCTCGGCTATGCGAACCGTGCGTGATTTGAGGCATGTTGTCGTCGCGATCGCCGCCGTTGGCATGGCCGCCGCTGGCATTGCTGCCGCCTTCGGCCCGGCGAACGCGGAACAGGCAACGCCGAAACCGGCGGCTTTGCATGCGGCGAGCTACGGTAATCCGGGCGGTCACGTGTTCGTGCCGGTGGCGGCGAGGGCCGTCAGCACCGCGCATCCGAATCACGTCATCGGTGACGGCAGGCCGTCCAGCTGCACCTCGGCCGCGGTCGTCAGAGCCGTGGCCCGTGGCGGCATCATCACGTTCAGATGCGGCCCGAAGCCCGTCACCATCACTATGACGGCGACTGCGAAGGTCGTGAATACGAGCCGCCTGATCGTGCTCGACGGTGGCGGGCTGGTCACGCTGAGTGGCGGCGGCAAGCACCGGATTCTGTACATGAACACCTGCGATCCGAAGCAGAAGTACACGACCTCGGACTGCTGGGAGCAGCAGTGGCCGCGGCTGATCGTGCAGAACATGACGTTCCGGAACGCCTACTCCAACGTCCGCGAAACCAGCACGTCGAGCTACGGCGGCGGCGCGATTTTCGATGAGGGCGGGCAGCTGAAGGTCGTGAATTCCGGCTTCATCGACAACCGTTGCTTCCGCTACGGGCCAGACCTCGGCGGCGCGGCAATCCGGGCGCTTGGCATGTGGACCGGCAGCCCGGTCTACATCACCAAGGACACGTTCACCGGCGGCCGCTGCTCCAATGGCAGCGCGCTGAGCAGCATCGATGCCAGCTGGAACGTGTACAACAGCCTGTTCACCGATAACGACACCACCGGCCGGGGCGAGAACCCGCAGCGTCACGGGACACCGGGCGGCGGCAGCGGCGGCGCTATCTACACCGACGGTGACAGCTACAGCGTGCTCGTGGACGGCACGATCATGCGTGACAACGACGCAGCGGGCGGTGAAGGCGGCGCCATCTTCTTCGTGGTGGATGCCGGCCACGGCGTCCTGCGGATCGAGTACTCGACCCTCCATCACAATCCGGCTGGCGGATACCAGAATCTCCCCGGCATCTTTGATGACGTGGATCAGGTTGTCACCAGGCCGGTCATAAGCCACTCGAAGATCAACTGAGCAGCAGCACCGTACCGGCCCGCTGGCGCCCGGCCCGCTGGCCTGCGGCCCGCTGGCTCGTGGCGTGCTGGACTGTGGTCGGCACGGTCGGATTCGGCTACCTGTTTGCCTGCTCCACGGTGCCCGTGACCACAACGGGTGAGCCGGGAATGCTCGGCCCGGCCTGGCTCCAGACAGTCGCGCTGCTGGCTGCGCTCTTTGCTGGCCTGCCGGTCTTCTTCCTGCCAGTTCTCTGGCTTCCGGCGGGCGTGCGGTACTTGCGCCGGATGGAATCCGGCCGCCGGTGCCTTGCCTGGATTGCCGGGACGGCTGCCGCCGTGGCGCTCGAGGTTTTCGTCGTCCTGGGTCCTGGCGTTCGCGACATCGCCCCGAACTATGCGGGCGCGCCGATTGTGAGCTGGGTTGAACTCGCCGAGTCGGCGGCCTTCCTGGTGATCGGCGTTGCCCTCGCCGCGATCGTGCCCGTGAGGCCGTTGGCAGAGTCACGGACTGTCGGCCCGACGCCATAGAGGCACCGAAGTCTCCGGGTGTGCCGACAAGCAGCTGCAACGGATGCATGCTGCAACGCACATCAAAGCCTTTGATCTGCAAAAAATAGACGCATGATTGCAAGAACCAGCGTACCGGTGTTAGATAGCCGGTGAGCGGGGAGGTTTCAGGACGCAACGGTCCATCGCGCTCACTTGAGTTCTGACCGGAAGGGATGGCCGTGTTAGCAGCAAGACTCACCGGCAGTGTGGCGTTGGCGACGGCGACGCTGACGCTCATAGCATTGGCAAGCTCAGCGGGTACGGCTGCGGCCAGCTCATCTCCCGCCTGGGATCCCGGCCACCACAGTCCCGTGGTGCCAACCTCCGATCACGGCCGCGGCGCTTCCGTCCCGTTCACCGAGTACTCGGCTGTCGGGTCGAAGACCAACGGCACCGTGATCGGCCCGTCCGACAACCTGTACACGCTGCCGGCCGAGGCTGTCGGCCGCACCGCGGTCACCCTCAGCGGGACCGGGCAGTACGTCGACTTCACCCTCGCCAAGGCGGCGAACGCGGTCGACCTCCGCTACTCCATCCCCGACTCGGCCGACGGCAGCGGTCAGACGACACCGCTGAAGCTCTACGTGAACGGCCAGGAGAGACCGGACCTGACCCTCACCTCGGTCTACACCTGGTTCTACGGGAGCTACCCGTTCACCAACAACCCGGCCGATCTGCACGGTCACCACATGTACGACGACGTGCGTGCCATGCTCGGCCGGACCCTGCCAGCCGGGTCGCACGTCCGGTTCGAGATCGCCAGCCCGTCGATCCCGGTCACCATTGACGTCGCGGATTTCCAGGAAGTCGCGCCGCCCGCGCCACAGCCAGCGGGCTCGATCTCGGTGCTGTCCTTCGGGGCGGACCCGACCGGCCAGACAGACTCGACAACCGCGATACAGAACGCGATCAATGCCGGCAGCGCGGCGGGCAAGGCGGTCTATATCCCGGCGGGCAACTACCTCGTCACCGCACACCTGATCGTCAACAACGTGACGCTGACCGGCGCCGGCGAGTGGTACTCAGTGCTGGCGGGCAACGGCGTCGGCGTCTTCGGAAACCTGCCCCCGAGCCCGAGCACCGACGTCCACCTGTCGAACTTCGCCATCTTCGGCGACGTCACCGCCCGGGTCGACTCCGAAGACTTCATGGGCATCGGCGGCGGACTGCAGGACTCAACCATCAGCAACGTGTGGATCCAGCACGTCCAGGCCGGCATCTGGATGACCGGCCCGTTCAACAACCTGCAGATCAGCAACGTGCGGATCCAGGACACTGTCGCCGACGGGATCAATTTCGACGGCGGCATCACCAACTCCTCCGTCACCAACACCTACATCCGCAACACCGGGGACGACGGCATCGCGCTCTGGTCCAACGGGGTCGCTGACGCCGATGACGTCATCTCGCACGACACCGTCGTGCTGCCGATCCTGGCGAACAACTTCGCCATCTACGGCGGCAGCGACAACTCCATCACCCACGACTACGCCGCCGACACCATCACGCAGGGCGGCGGCATCCAGGTTGGCAACCGGTTCGCCGCCGTGCCGCTGGCCGGCACGACGACCATCGCCGACAACACGCTGGTCCGCACCGGCACCCTCGACCCGAACTGGAGGTTCGGCGTAGGCGCGATCTGGTTCTACGCCTCCGACAGCGAGGACATGACGGGCACGATCAACGTCGAGCACAACACGATCCTCGACAGCCCGTACGACGCGTTCGGCTTCGTCGGCGACTACATCCCCAATGCCACCCCGCCCGCCTACGCAATCGACAACGTCCACATCAACGACGCCATCGTGCGCAACGTCGGCACGTTCGTGTTCCAGCTCCAGTCCGCCGGCTCGAACGACACGATCTCCAACGTGGTCGCCAGCGGCGTCGGGATGGACGGGCAGATGGCCTGTGCCTACGGCATCTCCCCCACCTACGGGACGGGCAACAGCGGGTGGAGCGGCTCGGAGTGCGCGTTCCCGCCGCTCGACTACCTGAGCACGTCCACCTCGTCGCTGGATTTCGGCCTCGTCAACCTGAACACCGAGAGCCCGTCGCAGTCGGTCACCATCACCAACCCGGGACCGGATGCGGCGTCGATCTCCGGCGTCTACGCGACCAACGGGTTCGCCGAGACCAGCAACTGCCCGGCGACGCTCGCCGTCGGGGCCAGCTGCACGGCTACGGTGACCATCACGCCAACCGCCGTGCAGCAGTACCAGGGAAACCTGGTGTTCGACGCCAACCCGATGAATAACCCGTTCGCGCCGTACGTGGTCAGCCTGAGCGCCGCCGTCTACAACCCGAACGGCAATCTCGCCCTGACGGCCACCGCCTCGGCCGACAACACGCTGGCCGGCTTCCCGGCCAGCAACGCCAACGACGGCAACCAGGCAACCTACTGGCAAGCGGCGAACAGCACCGGCGTCCTGACGCTGGCGCTGGCCGAGCCCGCCCCGGTGGACCGGGTCGTGCTGGAGCTCCCGCAGGGCTGGGGCGACCGCGACCAGACCATCGAGGTGGACGGCAGCACCGATGGCTCGACCTGGACCACGCTGGTCCCCTCGGCGACCTACCTGTTCAGCGCCAGCAACGCTGACGGCAACAACGTCGTCACCATCTCCATCCCATCCGACCCGACGGTGAGCTACCTGCGCCTGGACGTCAGCAACAACACCGTCCAGGGTGCCCCCCAGATCGCCGAGTTCGAGGTCTTCTCGAACTAGCCGATCCCGGTGAAGCACCAACGGCCCCCCGCATCCTCGCGGGGGGCCGTTGCCGGTGCTGCTGCCGCTTCCAGAGCTCGAGGTATCAGGCGGCCGCTGGCTTCAGGACCTGCTCGCACCACTCGCGGAAGCTGGTCGGGGTGGAGTTCTCAGCGGTGCGCTGGACGCCGTTGTCAAGGCCCTCGTTCTTCGCCCAGGCCATGTCGGTCATCCCCTGAGCCATCGCGTCGGTCATGCCGAAGCTGACGAACCGCTCCTTGTAAGCCTCGAAGCTAGTGCGCTGGAAGCGGACTTCCTTCCCGAGCACGTCCGACATGATCCCGGCCATGTCGTTGAACGACAGATCCTCGGGTCCGAGCAGCGGGACCTCGCCGAAACCGGTCCAGCCGGCGTCGAGGAGCAGGCGCGCTGCGGCGGCGGCGATGTCGCGGGTAGCAACCGTCGGCAGCTTGCGGTCACCTGC
Source organism: Streptosporangiaceae bacterium (assembly GCA_035484155.1). Taxonomy (GTDB): domain Bacteria; phylum Actinomycetota; class Actinomycetes; order Streptosporangiales; family Streptosporangiaceae; genus JAJYUU01. The sequence goes on along the minus strand of DATHPF010000281.1, from coordinate 6,727 downwards.
GATCGGCGAGAAGAACAGGCCCTGATCCCTGATCGACGAGACCTGGCGGATCGTGTTGTCCATGAAGGAGGGATTGCAGAGCGCCCGCAATCCGGCTCCGCTGGCCGCGATCAGGTCGTCCATGGCGAGCGAGCCGGTGACGTAACCGGCCCGGTCGGCCCAGGGCGTGCCGCGGCCGAGCGCGGTGACTGCGACGACGCGCCCGACCCCGTGCGTCCTGAAGGCCTCGGCAGCGGGTTGCGTGAAACCGACATAGGCGGCTTCAACTGATACAGCTCGCGGGTCCGGCGGCACCAGCCAGAACACGGCATCGGCGCCAGAAAATGCCTTGTCCACGACTGCCGCGTCACTGTGCGAGCCCTCGACGATGTCGACGCGCTCGCGGACGTCGGCCGCGAGATTGGACGCGTCGCGGACGATAACCCGGAGCTGTTCATCGCTGTCCAGCAGGTTGCCGAGCACCTGGCTGCCGATCTGGCCGGCGGGTGTGGTGATGACGATCATCGAAACCTCCCGGTTGATTAAATTGCCTGCGCGGAGGGTGCAGCGGAGGGAGTGTCGGCCAGGGTGGCGAGCCACTGCTGCATCAGAGCCGTCTCAGGTCCGCTGAGCGAGGTGTCCTCCGCCCTGAGCCTGCTGCTGAGCGTGGCCGCAGCAGTCGCGATCGTGGGCTCCGCGTCACGTTCGGGCCGGCGAGTCGCGGACGGGGTGCCCTGCGGGACCGTGATCCACGCGATCACTGCCTCGCGCAGCTGGGCGGCGAACGCGCCGTCGCCATAAAGGTCAGGCTGTGAGATCAGGGACAGCGCCGCCCCGGTGCTCGCGGACAGGACAATTCGCGACGCCGCCTCCACCGACATCCGCAGCTGGCCGCGGGCCGCGCCCAGCTCCAGCCGGTCGTGGAGCATCTGGTACGCCTCGCGTACCGCTCCGCTGTTAGCGGCAACCGCCGGCGACCACATCAGCTTGTAGAAGCTCGGGTTCTCGCGAGCGAACTCCAGATTGTTGTCCCAGCCCGCCCGGACATCGTCAGCAACGTGGTCGTGCACGACCGCCGCGACCGCGCGCTTGGTTTCCAGGAACGCGGCCCAGCCGAGGTCGACCACCGCAGTGAGCAAACCGTTCTTGTCGCCGAAATGGTGATACAGGGTTGGCGCGGTAACCCCGGCGGCATCGCAGATGGCCCTGGTGGAGACGTCCACGTCGGCGGACTGGGCCAGGAGCTCAGCGGCGCTTTCGATGATGCGGTTTCTCACGGCCATGGACCGAGACTAACAACCTTGTATAGCGCTAGTCAAGTTGTTGCTATAGCGCCGCTATAGCTCCTGGGCCCGCCGTCCCGGGGCGGTGCGGGTCAGAGGAGCCGGACATTGTGCTCGACGGTCTCGATGACGTCGTCCATCTTGCCGCTGAGTACCTGCTTGGCGATGCTGAGAGTGAAGCCCTTGGCCGTCTCGCCGGGGACGTGGGAGGGCAGCGCGAGGGCATACCGGTCCACCACTATGTCGACCACGACGGGCCCGTCAGTATGGGCAAGTGCTGCCCGTAGGCCATCGCGGACGTCGCCGGGCTCGGTGATGCGGATGCCCCTCGCGCCGAGCGCGGTCGCGACCTGACTGAAGTCAGGGTTGGCGAAGTCCGTGCCGAAGGGAACCAGGCCGGCTTCCTGCTGCTCGATGTTGACGAAGTCCAGCATGCTGTTGTTGAAGATGACGTTCACGACCCGGGCCTTGCGCTGGACCTGGGTGATGAGGTCCCCGAGGCCGAGCATGGTGAAGCCGCCGTCGCCGCACAGCGCGATGGCCTGCCGGCCGGGGAAAGCCAGCGCCGCACCGAAGGCGTTCGGCGACGCGCTGGCCATGGACGCCCAGGTGAAGGAGCCGAACAGGCGGCGGTCGCGCCCGTACTCGATGTGCCGCGCGGCCCAGATGCACGGCGTGCCGGTGTCGACGGTGAAGACGGCGTCGTCGTCTGCCAGCTCGGACAAGACGGCGGCGACGTACTCGGGCCGGATCGGCTTGATGCCGGGACCCTTGGTGACGTAGTGGCCAAGCCGCCGCCGCGCGCGCTCAGTCTTCGCGACGTGCTCGCGCAGGAAGTGTTCGTGCTGCTTCTCCTCGATCATCGGCGCCAGCGCCTGCAGCGTCGCCGCGACATCGCCGACCACGCCCAGCTCGAGCGGTGCCCGGCGGCCGATCTTGCCAGGATCGCGGTCGACCTGGATGGTCTTCACTTTCTTCTGCGGAAGGAAGGCAGTAAACGGGAAGTCGGTACCGAGCATCAGCAGCACGTCGGCACTGTTGATCGCGTCGTGGCAGCCGCCGTACCCGAGGAGCCCGGTCATGCCGACGGCGTTGGGGTTGTCGTGCTCCAGCCAGGCCTTTCCCTTGAAGCTGTAGCCGACCGGCGCTTTCAGCCGCGCCGCGAGCGCGCGTACCTCGTCCTGGGCCTGCTCGCAGCCATCCCCGCCGAAGATCGCGACCGTGTCGGCCTGGTTGATCAGGCTGGCCATGGCGGAGAGGTCCGCCGCCGAGGCCGCCCCGATGGTCGTGGCCGGCAGCGGTACTCGCAGCTCACCCGCAGGGGCATCGGCGCGGGCCACGTCGCCCGGCAGCGAGATCACGACCGGGCCGCGCTCGGCGACCGCAGTCGTGATCGCGGTGCTCACCATCGGCCGCAGCTGCTCGGGATTGACCAGCCGTCCGATGTACAGCGCGGCCGTGTCGAAGAACTTGTACGGGTTCAGCTCCTCCAGCGCGTCCGAATCCAGCAGCGACGACTCCACGTCACCGGCGATCGCGATCACCGGCACGCGCTCCTTCCGCGCGTCGAGCAGGCCGTTGATCAGGTGGGTCACGCCCGGCCCGGCGGTGCCGCACACCGCAACCGGATTACCGGTCAGCCGCGCCTCCGCGACCGCGGCGAACACGCCGTACTCCTCGTGCCGCACGTGAACGAACTCCACCGACCCGTTGCGCCGTAGCGCGTCGATCACGGGGTTCAGGGCGTCTCCCACGATCCCGTAGCACCGCCGCACCCCCGCCGACGCCAGCATCTCCCACAGGCCGTCGGCCACGTCCTTACCCATTTGCACACCTCCAACGTCATGGGGCTGCCGCCCACCCCCCGCTACTTGCCCGACTATCTCACCGCGCCATGGTCACCAGGATGATGCTGGGGCCATGAGCAGGTGGTTGTCCTCACTCATTTCCTCGCGGCCCGGCGCGGTCTTGCCAGGGCTGGTCACCCGGCAGCAGGTGCTCCTGGCCGCCAAGACGGCGATCGCCGCCGGGGTCGCGTGGGAGGCGGCCCTTGCGGCCGATCCGCACAGCCGGCCGTACTTTGCGCCGCTGGCTGCGCTCCTGGTGGTCCAGCCGACGGTCTATGACTCCCTCTCGCGAGCCTTCCAGCGCGTCGCCGGGGTTGTGGTTGGGGTCGCTGCCGCGCTGGCCGTGAGCCACTTCCTGGCCCCGAGTGCCTGGAGCATCGGCATCATCATCTTCGCGTGCCTACTCCTGGGCTGGGCCGCTCGGCTCGGCCCGCAGGGCGCGGTGCAGGTACCGGTCAGCGCACTGCTGGTCTTCCTGATAGGACGAACCACGCCCAGTTACGGGGGCGAGCGCATCGTCGAGACCCTGATCGGCGCGGGAGTCGCCGTGGTCGCCGTTCTGCTGAGCCCGTCGGCACCCGGACCCGACGCCGTCATGTCCAGGGCGCTCGCGCCGCTCCGCCGCTGTACCGAGATCTTGCGTGCCGTCAGCACGGGCATCGGCTCGTCCTGGACGCCCGACCAGGCGGCCGCATGGCGCCTGGACGCGATCACGCTGGTCGACACCATCGCGACGGCCCGCCGCGAACACCAGGGTGATCGGCTGAGCACCCGGTGGAACGCCCGGGCCGGCCGGGAACGGGCGACGCTCGGCCGGGCGGACGAGGCGCTCCTATCCGGCGAGCGGCTAGCCATCTACACGCGGTCGATGGCACGAGCCCTGGTAGACGGATCGGACAATGCCCGTCCGATGCCGATTCTCAGCGCAATGCTCGCGAAGACGGCATCGGCCACCGCCGCCTACACCACATGGGTGGCCTCGGCCGGCACGGCAGCCGACAGCCGGCTTCTGGCCAAGGCGGTTCACGCCGCCGACGACACGCTGAGCAGCGCACTCACCCAGGCACAACAACGATGGGGCGACGATCCCGCTCAATGGCTCACCTTCGGGCTGACGCTGGCGATGAGCCAGCGGATCCTGGCCGAGGTCGGCCGCCCGCTCGATCCGGCAGAAGGCGAGCCTGACTGATCGCGGTCGGCAGTCCGTCCGCAAACGGAGTTCAAGTGCGGCCGCTGAGGCGACGGGCTTCGTCCGCGTTTTAATGCCCGGCCACGCGGGCACCACAAGCCCCGAAGGCGCCTGCCCGGCCGCCATGACGGGGCCTCTTGCGGGGGCGCGGCGACGGCACTGCACATACGCGGCAGCAGGCCAGCTCTATCCATAGGACATGTCCGCGGACGCCAGGAGCGACGATGCCGGTCTACGATGCCACGAACGTCCCGGCCTCAGTCGGCCGCGGCACCCTGGACCCCGAACTGAAGGCCTGGCTGCCCAGTGGGCCGACGCTGGGCGCCGACGTCCCGATCGCTCAGGGCCGCCGCGACCACGCCCAGCTCGGCGTCGGGCCGTGGCCGCCGATCGGAGCGGTGGACACCCTGGTCCTGCCCGGACCCCACGGGTCGATTGCCGTGCGGCGTCACACCCCGCACGCCCCGACCAGCACGCCGGCCGGGGCACTGGTCTACATCCACGGCGGCGGGTTCACCTACGGCACCCTGGACGAATTCGAAGTGCCAATGCGACTGATTGCCGAGCGCGCCGGAATCGTCACCTACATCCTCGAGTACCAGCTCGCACCCGAGGCCAAGTACCCCACCCAGATCGAGGAAATCGAGTACGTCGTCCGCTGGCTGTTCGACAACGCCGACGGGCAAGGCGTAGACCCGGCAAAGATCGGCGTCGGCGGCGACTCCGCCGGCGGCAACATGACATGCGTGATCGCCCTGAAGCTCCGCGACGAGAACGGCCCGCGCCTCGCCGTCCAGGTGCCGCTGTTCCCCGAGGCAGCGTTCCCGGCCGACACCCTGGCCGCCAGCGAGAACCGCGCCGGCCTGTACCTCGAGTCCAACGGCATATTCGAAATGGTGCGCAACCTCGTCAAGAACACTGACGACGTCCGCCACCCCTACATCACGCCGCTGAACGCGGACTCGCACGCCGATCTTCCGCCGGCCATCCTGGTGACCAACGGCTTCGATCCGCTGCGCGACGTCGGTCACGCTTACGCCCAGAAACTTGCCGGCGCCGGCAACGACCTGACCTACATGCACAATCCCGACCTCACCCACGGGTTCCCGCAGTTCACGCGCTCGTCCGCGGCGTGCCACCAAGCCACCCTCGACCTAGCCGACCTGATCAGGGCCAAGATCGGCTAACAGGCCGCGGCCGCCGGCTTAAGGAACGAGGACAGTGCGCTCTCCCGGCGAGCCGGTCCTGGTCCAGGCGGCCTCCACCTCGGCGAGGGGTACCGGGTTCGCGCTGACCGCGATAGCGCCGGAGTTGATCTCGGCCACCAGCGACGGGAGCTCGGCGAGGTACGCGCGTCCTGACACCGCGCCCTGGCCGTTGCCCAGGACGCGCAGATTCGCCGAGCGCAGGGCCACCGACGGCAGCTCGATCGTCGGGCCGGCCACGGATCCGATCTGGATCCAGTTCATGGCGCGGCTGCGGTCAGACCGGGCGGTGAGCAGCGCGACGATGGCCCGCTGCGCGGGCTTGCCCCACAGGTAGTCCAGGACGATGTCGACCTCTGCGGCAGCCGCCGCCAGCGCCGTGCCCGTGGCCTCGTCATCGGCGGTCAGCGGGATCACGTCATCGGCGCCGGCCGCCGCCACCGCGCTGAGCCGCTCGAGGTCACGCCCCGCGCCGACCACTCGTCCGGCACCAAGCCGCTTGGCGACCTCGACGGCCATGCCTCCGGCGTTCCCGGTCACGCCGAGGACCAGGACGCTCTGGCCCGGCTCGATCGGGACGCGCAGCCGCAGCGCCACCCACGACGACATGGCCGGGTTCATCGCGGCCGCGACCTTGGCGACGTTCACGTCGTCAGGAAGCTCGATGGCACGGCCAGCGTCGGCGACGGCTTTGTCGGCCATCGTGCCGAGGACGTGGTCGTCGGCCACGAAGTAGATCAGCTTGCCGTCGGGGCGCCGCCCGACGCCGTCGATACCGGGGATCATGGGGAGCGCGCCAGTGCTCGTGTAGTGCACCCCAGCGGCACCGCTCCGGACGCGCGGGTGCAGTCCGGCGGCCAGCACGTCGACGAGCATCTCGTCCCCCGTCCTCGGCTCCGGAACATCGAACGGCAGGTAGTGCGGCGGCTCGCTGAAGGACGTCACCACCGCGGCGTTCATCTTGTCCATCGTTCCTCGTCTCCTCGCGCTGGCGTCGCCTGCCATTTAGTTGGTGCCACGTACTAAATTAGTTTGTCCCACGTACTAAGTCAAGTACGCTTGGCCCATGGCACCGGAACCGGCGGGCGCGCCCCCGCCCGCGGCACGCCAGCTGAACGTCATCGACGGACTGGCTCAGCTGGCCTTCGTCGTCCACGGCATGCTCGAGCTCCGGGCGGCCGAGCACGATCTCTCCATCACCCAGGCCCGCCTGCTCGGCGTCCT
>DATHPF010000280.1:0-2340 GCA_035484155.1 Streptosporangiaceae bacterium | reverse complement strand
CGGGCATGCGCTGATCACCTCCCGCCGGCGTGGCTGGGATGAGATCGCTACCCCGATCGAGGTCGACGTGCTCACCAGGGCCGAATCGATCGAGCTGCTGCGGCGCCGGGTTCCCCGGCTCACCGAGACCGACGCGGACCGGCTCGCCGCCGAGCTCGGCGACCTGCCCCTGGCCGTCGCCCAGGCCGCTGGGTTCATCGCCGACACCGGCACGCTGGCGAGTCAGTACCTGAGTCTGCTGCGGACGCGGGCCGGGCAGCTTCTCGACCATGGCGCGCCGGGCTCCTACCCGCGGTCGCTGGCGGCCGCCACCGCGTTGATAGCAGACCGGCTGTCCGACCACGACCCAGCGGCCGCCGAGCTGGCCAGCCTCTGTGCGTTCCTGGCACCCGAGCCGATTCCTGAGTACCTGTTCACCGGCGCCCCCGGCGCGTTGCCTGCCGAGCTGGCGGCGCGGGCGGCAGACCCTCTCGCCTGGCCGCAGACCCTGGCCAACATGTCGAGACAGTCGCTGGCTCGCGTCGATCACCGCGGGCTGCAGATGCACCGGCTCACCCAGGCCATCCTCCGCGACCGGCTCACCCCGGCCCGCGCCGCCGCCATTCGCCGGTGCACCGAGGCACTCCTGGCGGCCACCGATCCCGGCGACCCGCCGGATCCCAGCACCTGGGCCCGGTGGGCACAGCTGATGCCGCACGTGCTGGCCGCCAACCTGGCCGCCACCGATAGCGCGGCACTGCGCGAGCTAATGCGGCGCGCGTGCTGGTACCTGATCGAGCGTGGCGATGCCCGTACCGCGCGGGATCTCATGAGCAATTTGCGGCAGCAGTGGCAGGACCGGCTTGGTGCGGATCACCAGCACACGCTGATGGCCGCGCACTATCTAGCCTGGGCGCTCTGGGAGCTGGGCCGCTACGCCGAATCTCGCGACCTGAACCGCGACACACTGGAGCGGCATCGCAGCATCTTCGGTGAAGACCACCCCAACACCCTGAACTCCGCCCACAACCTAGCCATGGACCTGCGAATGCTCGGCGACGCGCAGGCGGCCCGCGACCTGGACCAGGACACCCTCGGTCGTTATCGCCGCTCGCAGGGCAGGGACCACCTCAGCACTCTGCGCTCCGCGAACAACCTGGCCGCCGACCTGCGCGCGCTTGGCGAGGCGCAGGCCGCCCGCGACGTGGACCGGGACACGTTGCAGCGCCGCCGCCACGTCCTCGGCCACGATCACCCCGACACCCTGAACTCCGCCCACAACCTAGCCATGGACCTGCGAATGCTGGGCGACGCGCGGGCAGCCCGCGACCTGGACCAGGACACCCTGGAGCACCGTCGCGACATCCTCGGCCACGATCACCCCGAGACCCTCAAATCCGCGAGCAACCTGGCCGCCGACCTGCGCGCCCTTGGCCAGGCGCAGGCCGCCCGCGACCTGGATCAGGACACTCTGGAGCGCCGCCGCCACGTCCTCGGCCACGATCACCCCGACACCCTCAGCTCCGCGCAAAACCTCGCCCTCGACCTGCGCTAGGGCAGGCAGCTTATGGCCCGCAAGGCCGAAGACAGGGTGGCGTGGGACTTGGCTGTCCGCGCCTCCGAGCAGCCGACAGACCGGGCTTGCCAGGTGGGCGCGTGGTGCCCTAGAGCGCTCCCCGGCCCAGGCCTGCCGGTCCTTCGGTGACAGCCCGGCCGACGATGGCCAGTGCGACGGTGGTCTCGGCGCGGTAGCCACTGGCCAGCGCGGATCGCGGCACGCCCCCGCGAGCCGCTCAGCTGGCTCAGCCGCGGCTGCCTGACCTGCTGATTCGCCGGGTCATGGGAGTCCTGGTTATAGCGATCGGCATCCGCTACCTGTCGGTCTAAGCAGTCGGCAGGTCGCTCAGCCGGTGAATGCGGCCATCCGGATCGAGACGAGCACGCCGGGCAGTTCGACACCTAGCTTGGCGACATACCGCGTCGGGGGGTCGGACGGGAACCACTCTGCGTATTCCTCGTTCAGCCCGCCGAAGTCAGCGGGGTGGGTCAGCAGGATTCCGACCTCGGTGACATCGTCGAGGCTCGCGCCGGCGGCCTGAAGTATCGCTTCGCAGTTCGTCAGCGCCTGACGGGTCTGAGCCTGGATCGTGTCCCCGGCAAGGCTGCCCGTCGAGGGATCAATGCCGACGATGCCCGAGACCAGGACGTGCGGGCCGGCTTTCACTCCCTGGCTGTACAGCGGCGAGCTCGGCGCGTTTGCGGCGGTAACGATCTGCCGTGGCATGGCGGTTCTCCCAATACTGCTTCTCTCAAGAGCGCGGGAGCAGCATCGCAGGTTTCTCGCTCACCGGCGCATTTAAC
>DATHPF010000279.1:0-23053 GCA_035484155.1 Streptosporangiaceae bacterium | reverse complement strand
ACGGGCTGGATCCCGCAATCACTGGCTCGGCAGCGGCCGGCATGCTGGATGTTGATGTAGCTGGCCATGCTTTGCCTGGCGCGGTCGCCGCGTTTACTGATCAGGTTCGCGCTGGTCTTGCCAACGAGTGCGCAATCGCTGGGGGGCCGCCTACGGTGGGGAGCGCTATCGTCGTCTGCGCGCCGGCTGAGGTTCGAGCCGCTGTTGACGTGTGGGGACCGGTGTCGTCGCTGCCGCTTATGCGAGCGGTGAAGGACCGGTTCGATCCGGAGCACAGGATGGCGCCGGGCCGGTTCGCGGGAGGCATCTAATGGCGTTGCGCGAAGACCCGGAGCCGTCGCTGGCAAGCGCTCTCGACCCGGACGGGTCGCTGCGGGACCTGGCGGGCGACTGCGTGCACTGCGGCTTCTGCTTGCCAGCTTGCCCCACGTACCAGCTGTGGGGCGAGGAGATGGATTCACCGCGCGGCCGGATCCACCTGATCACACAGATCCTCGACAGCGGCCGGGGCACGGCGGCCGCGGCCGAGCACTTCGACCGGTGCCTCGGCTGCATGGCCTGCGTGACTGCGTGTCCGTCCGGCGTTCAGTACAACCAGCTCATCGAGGCCGCCAGATCCTGGGCCGAGGAAGACGTGTCACCGGGTACCCAAGAGGGTGGCGGACAGGCGGCGGGCCCGTTCCCGCCAAGATCGCGGCGGGAACGAGCGGTGCGGGCTGCAATCTTCGCCACGTTCCCGTATCCGGCCCGGATGCGGGCCGCCCTCGGGCCGCTCCGGGCGGCCCAGGTGCTCGGACTTGACCGCGTGGCTGCCCGCAGCAAGTTGCTCTCCCGCCTCGTGCCCGAGGCCGCTGCCGCCATCGCGATTGCGCCAGCCCGGTCGGCGGGACGCGGTCGACGGCCCGGCCTGCCGGCCAGGATTCCGGCCAGGGGCGAACGCAGGGCCGTCGTCGGAATGCTGACCGGCTGCGTCCAGCAGGTGCTCTTCCCGCAGGTCAACGCGGCGACTGCCAGGGTCCTCGCGGCTGAGGGGTGCGACGTCATCGTGCCGCGCGGTCAGGGCTGCTGCGGCGCGCTGTCGCTGCACGGCGGCCGGCGCGCGGAGGCTGGCGAATTCGCCAGGGCGACGATCGCTGCCTTCGAACGTGCGGGCGTCGACGTCGTCGTGGTGAACGCGGCCGGCTGCGGCTCGGCCATGAAGGAGTACGAGCACGTGCTGGGCGGCGACCCCGCGTGGGCCGAACGGGCGACGGCGTTCAGCGGGAGGGTGCGTGACTTCAGTGAGTTCCTGGTCGAGCTTGGCCCGGTCGCCCCGCGGTCGGAACTGCAGCTGACGGTCGCCTACCACGACGCCTGCCATCTCGGCCACGCGCAGCGGATCACGGCGCAGCCGCGCAGCCTCCTCGCGGGAATCCCCGGGCTTGTGCTCGACGAGATTCCCGACGGCGCGACGTGCTGCGGCTCGGCGGGGATCTACAACCTGGTCCAGCCTTCGGCCGCGGCCGAGCTGGGCGTACGCAAGGCGCGGAATGTCGCCGCTACCGGCGCTGACCTGCTGGTCTCGGGCAACCCGGGCTGCTCGCTACAAATCGCCCAGGCGCTGGCTACGGCCGGACGACCGATGCCAGTTGCCCACATCGCCGAAGTGCTGGACGCCGCGATTCTCGGCCGCCCGGCCGAGGATCTGCTCACGGGCGCGTAACCCCATCGCGACCCCATGCGCCACTTACGCTCAGGCAGCCACTTGTGTCCCACGGGTCACCGGTCGGGGCGCGGCCAAGGGGCAAGAGTTACCTAGTGTGGCCCCTAGTGGGGCAGCAATAGCGAACTCGTGCCCCTTGCGAGCATGCCGACCGCGGTCAGAGGCCGGGTATCTGGACCGTATTGCGACGTTCGCGCAGATAGTTCGCCACCCACGTGTGGGTGGCCCAGTACAGGCCCAGGAGCGAAACCAGCAAGCCGATCACCAACTCGATCCACAGATCCGACCCGGTGACGGGGAACACGAGACCGCCGCCGGTGAACAGCGCTGGCACGCTTGTCCCCGCGTGAATCCCCTTGGGCATGAGCCCGGCGTAATGCGCACTCGCGACCAGCACGTGGCCACCGGGCGCGACGAACTTGCCGTTCCAGATGCAGACGGACTTGCGACAGGCATCGGTCGTCGCGATCCAGGCGCCCCGAGTGCCGTCATGCAGGCCCGCGCGGATGGCCGGAAGGATGTGAACCGCGGTCGCCACCAGCAGGAGCGCGGAGACGATGGCCACGACCGGCCTGAGCGGCAGTCGCCCGCGCGGCCGCAGGTTCTGGCCGCCCTGGTTCTGGGCCCGGCCGGTCGCCAGGCCGGTGAACCGGCCGCCGAGAGTCTGGCCGAATGCCTCCCGTGCCGATTTCGGCGCAGACGGCGGCACGCTCATGACGGGGGCTCCAGGGGCGTCGAATGCGGAATAGGCGGACCGTCTCACTCTAGGTGACAAATGGGCTCCGGACGGCCGCTGCAAGCGGCGGATCACGGACGTGACGTCCGGTTGGCGTCATCATGAAGTCTTCGCGACGTCATTCTCGACTTGACAGACGTCACCAATGACGTCACGATGATGTCATGGACCTCAGCGAGTACTCAGAATCACTCCGGCGGGAGCTCACTTCCATCACCAAGTTCGCCGGCGAGGACGTCGCCAGGGCCGCCGAGATGCTCTCCGAGACACTCGACTCCTCGGTGCGACTCGCGTTGCTCGACGTGCTGTCGGCCGCGGCCGACGAGATCACCGCCAGTCTGGACGGCGCGACCATCGACGTGCGCCTCAGCGGGACCGAACCGCAGTTCGTCGTCAACACGACCCGCCCCGCCGAGGACCCGGGCGCCGACTCGGGCGACACCGCTGAGGATGCCGGGAACGCGAGGATCACGCTGCGGCTGTCAGAAGGCCTCAAGACCCGGGTCGAGACGGCCGCCGTCAGCGCCGGGATGTCAGTCAACGCCTGGCTGGTCCGCGCGATCAGCAGGGCGCTCGACGGCTCCTCTGGCCGCCCTCAGGCCCGTCCGCCGTTCCCGCCGCCGCCACCGGGCAGGCCGGGCAAACGGTTCACCGGATTTGCCCGGAGCTAGACCGGCCTGTCCGCTCCCCTAACTGCACTAGTCCACACCTACCCGCACTGCTTCACAGAAGGGCACCGCCATGACCAACTGGGATTTCGCATGCTCAGACCCCATTGACATCAGCGTCGACAGCTGGGGCGCGGGCAGCATCGTCGTATCCGGCGAGCCGACAGACTCAATCATCGTCCAGATCGTCCCGAGCCGCCGCAGCGCCGGCGCCGAGGAACTCCTGGACCAGATCCAGGTCGCGTTTGAGGATGGCCAGCTGCTTATCAGCGGTCCCAGGGTCAGCACGTTCCGCCGCAAGCAGAGCCTGGACCTGACCATCAAGGCACCTGCTGGCTCCAGTTGCGCGGCCAAGACAGTATCAGCCGATCTATCTTGCGTCGGCGAGGTTAGCGCCGTCTCCTTGCAGACCGCCAGCGGCGATCTCACCGCTGCCTCGGTGGAGGACGTGGAAGTCCGATCGGCGAGCGGCGACGTGCTGCTGGACTTGGCCACCGGGACCATTTCGGTCCACACGGCGTCCGGCGATGTCCAGGCTGCCCAGGTGGACGGGGATGTCCGGGTCAATACGGCCAGCGGGGACGTCAGCATTGGTTTTTGCGCCGGCCCGGTCAGCGTGCACACGGCGAGTGGTGACGTGAAGCTCACCGCCGTCGGCGGCGCCCAAGTCGTGCTGGCCAGCGCGTCCGGCGACCTAGAAGTCGGCGTCATGCCGGGGCGGGGCGTCTACCTGGACCTGGCGAGCAACTCGGGTGACATCCGCAGCGAGCTCGACGCCAGCGACGGCAACGAGGCCGAGGACGAGTCCGCGGCCATGCAGATCAGCTGCCACACCATGAGTGGCGACATCAAGATCACCAAGGCGCGGGGAGTGGCAACCGAGCCCGCGATGCAGCCGTAGTACGCACTCCACCAGCGATCATGAAAGGCCAGTCCAGTGAATCCACGAGTATTCGAAGACCTAGCCGCTCTGCACATGGCTGACCTCCGCGCCTCAGCCGCCGATAGCCGCCAGCGCGTCGGGTCGGGCCGGGTCAGGCAGCACTCGCTCCGGGTGCGGACCGGCTGGACGCTCGTCGACCTCGGGCTCAAGCTTGTAGCGCAGCCTCAGGCGCGCCCTCGCGTGCCGAGGCCGCGGGCAGCCGGGTCGTGAGCGGCGGTCAGACCGTGTTCAGGCCGATCGACGCCAAGCCGGCACCGGCGCCGGTCGCAGTGCCAGGGCCAGCGGCGGTGCCGGTCGCAGCGCCAGGGCCAGCGGCGGTGCCAGCGAGCCAGCTGGCCGATAGCTCCCCAGCCGCGACGATGGCTGCCGGGCCCCTCAGCAGACTGGTCGTGCCGCTCGGGGTCACGGCCAGCGTGCCGCCGGGGACATGCACGGTCCACGGCAGGCCTGGGCCGGCCGGCCACTCGCCTGCCGCCGCGGCGGCGGCCACCGCCGCGGCCACCGCGCCGGTGCCACACGACAGCGTCAGGCCGGATCCGCGCTCGTGGACGCGCATCTCGATCTCGCGGTCACCCAGCGGTCGGATCACCTCGACGTTGGCGCCAGCGGCCAGCTCGGCTGGTCCAAGCACCACCGGGTCGCTCAGGTCTATCGCCCCGACCGGCTGGTCGACCATGCAGGCCAGGTGCGGGTTGCCCAACGAGATCGCCAGGCCCGTCAGGCGCTGATTGCCAGCCTGCGCAGCCCCGTCGCCGATCACGACGGCGGGCCCCATGTCCACCGTGAACTGCCCGTCAGCCTCGGCGCGCACAGCCCTAATCCCGGCCCGGGTCGCAATCGCCAGCTCCGGCCCAGCGGCGAGCCCCTCGTCGAGCAGGAACTTCGCGAAGACCCGCACTCCGTTGCCGCACATCTCCGCGACACTGCCATCGGCGTTCCAGTAGTCCATGAACCAGCCAGCGGGCTGCCCCGCAGCGTCGGGACCTGCAGCCGCGGTGCGTACGACCCGGAGCACGCCATCCGCGCCGAGCCCGAAATGCCGGTCGCACAGCCGAGCTACTAGGTCGGGCGTGAGGTCGAATTCGCCGTCGGGATCGGGCAAGATCACAAAGTCATTGCCTGTGCCGTGGCCCTTAGCGAAGCGCATGCCTCGATGCTAGTTGCGGTCTAGCGCGCTCGGTGGGGCGGCCGACGGCAGAGTCGGTCTCGTGCCACACGAAACGGCACGAGACCGACTCCGCCATCGACCACTAGGCCTCCATCGGCTGAACGACGGCGAGCGCACGCTCGGCGAGGTCAGCGCCGGACGGGAGCCAGCGAACGCGCGGATCGCGGCGGAACCAGCTTTCCTGGCGGCGGACGAAGCGGCGGGTGGCCTGGATGGTTTGTGCGGCTGCTTCGTCCTCGGACCAGTGTCCGGCCAGGAATTTCAGGACCTGGGCGTAGCCGAGTGCGCGGCTCGCTGTGCGGCCGTCGCGGAGCCCCGCTATCTCTAGGCGGCGGACCTCGTCGACGAGGCCGCGGTCCCACATCTGGCCGACGCGGTCGGCTATCCGCTCGTCGAGTTCCGGTCTCGGGATTGCGATGCCCAGCTGGATCACCGGGTAGACGGACTGGTACTCAGGCAGCGTCGCGCTGAAGGGGCGCCCGGATAGCTCGATGACCTCTAGCGCCCGGACGATGCGGCGGCCGTTTCCGGGCAGGATCGCGGCCGCGGCGACCGGATCGACGGCGGCCAGGCGAGCGTGCATGGCGCCACTTCCCACCTGGTCCAGCTCAGCTTCCAGGCGAGCGCGCACCTGTGGGTCGGTGCCGGGGAACTCCAGGTTGTCGATTGCGGCTCGCACGTAGAGACCGGAGCCGCCGACGAGGATCGGCGTGTGCCCGCGAGCTCGGATGTCGTCGATCGCCTCGCGCGCGAGTCGCTGGTATTCCGAGACGCTGGCTGCCTGGGTGACTGGCCAGATATCGAGCAGATGGTGGGCTACGCCGGCCCGCTCGGCCACAGTCAGCTTGGCAGTTCCGACGTCCATGCCCCGATACAGCTGCATCGAATCGGCGTTTACCACCTCGCCGCCTACCGTGCGCGCGAGGGCCAGCGAGAGTTCAGACTTGCCTGCCGCTGTCGGCCCCACGACCGCGATTACTGGCCGTAGCATTGCATCAGTGTCGCAGCGAAGGGTATGGCCCTGCACACACGAGGCACCGAGATAAGCAGATAAACCGCCCGGGTCCTTGGGGGAACTATGACGTACACCGATGACCTCGACACGCCGAGCGAAGAGGACGAATTCGCCGACGACGACGAACTCGATGACGAAGACGAGCTTGAGGACGAAGACGAGCTTGACCTCGATGACGAGGACGACGACGACGAATACGACTTCGATGATGATGATGACGACGACGAGGACGACGACGAGGACGAGCTTGAGGAGGACGACCTCGAGTTCGACACGGAAGGCGCTGGCTAAGTAATCCGCCAGGCCTGAGGCGCGGGCCGGAGCGCGCTCAGCCGGCCGACCGCCTGGACGGCATTCCCAGCAGCACTGGGCTATCTGTAGGCACTGGGCTCCCGGTAAGCACTGACTCGCCAGACCCGGTGCTCACGGCGCGACCTGCCAGCCGGGCCTCCCAGGCGCCGCCAGCGCGAGTGCGGCGAACCGTGGTCGGGGCGCGATCCGCGAGCAGGTAATGCGGCTTAGCCCCGGTCACCACCGTCGTGATCACGTCACCCGGCCGCGGCGCTGGCTCGGCTGGCGCGAAATGCACGAGCCTGTTGTCGCGGGCTCGGCCCGACATCCGGTGCGTGGCGCTGTCCTTGCGGCCCTCGCCGTCGGCTACCAGTACCTCGACCTCGCGGCCGACGAGCTTCTGGTTTTCCTGCCAGGACACCTCGGCCACGAGCGCCGCCAGTCGCTCATAGCGATCTGCCACGACGTCCGGAGGTACTTGATCTGGCATGTCGGCAGCTGGCGTGCCCGGCCGGATCGAGTACTGGAACGTGAATGCGCCGGCGAACCGGGCCAGGCGAACGAGGTCGAGAGTGTCGGCGAAGTCCTGCTCGGTTTCGCCAGGGAACCCGACGATGATGTCGGTCGTAATCGCGGCCTCGGGCATCGCGCTGCGAACGCGGTCCAGTATGGCCAGGTACTTATCGCGCCGGTAGGCCCGTCGCATCGCGCGCAGCACTCCGTCCGAGCCCGACTGGAGCGGCATGTGCAGCTGCGGCATGACATTCGGGGTTTCGGCCATCGCGTCGATGACGTCGTCGGTGAAATCACGCGGATGCGGCGAAGTAAACCTGACGCGCTCGAGACCGGCCACGTTCCCGCATGAACGGAGCAGCTTCCCGAACGCGAGCCGGTCGCCGAACCCCACGCCATAGGAATTGACGTTCTGCCCCAGGAGGGTGATCTCCAGCACGCCCTCGGATGCCAGTGCGTCGATCTCAGCCAGGACGTCGCCCGGGCGGCGATCCTCCTCGCGGCCGCGCAGGCTCGGCACGATGCAGAACGTGCAGGTGTTGTTGCAACCGACGGAGATCGCCACCCAGGCCGAGTACGGCGACTCGCGGCTAGCTGGCAGGACCGACGGGAAGCGCTCAAGCGACTCGAGGATCTCCACCTGGGCCTGCTCCTGGACCCGTGCCCGCTCGAGCAGGGCCGGCAGTGAGCCGATGTTGTGGGTGCCGAACACCACATCCACCCACGGCGCCCGCTGCGTGATCGTCGCCCTGTCCTTCTGGGCCAGGCAGCCGCCGACGGCGATCTGCATGCCAGGCCGGGAGTTCTTGACCGGCAGGAGGTGGCCCAGGTTCCCGTACAGGCGGTTGTCGGCGTTTTCCCGGACGGCGCAGGTGTTGAAGACCACCACGTCAGGGTCGGTCCCCGCGGCGGCCCGCTGGTAGCCCGCTGACTCGAGGAGGCCGGCCAGGCGCTCGGAATCGTGCATGTTCATCTGGCACCCGTAGGTGCGGATCTCAAAGCTTCGCTGAATCGCGGCGCCGGCCATGAGGTCAAGGTTAGACGCCTGGCGCCGGCGCCACGGCCAGCAGCGACGTCGAGGGTGGCGCCGCCGGTTTACCGGTTACAGGCGCGGATTGAAGGAGTGTCCTGGTTCGCCGCTTATCCGGGTCGCCCGGTAGGGCACGATATGCCTATGACAGACAGCGGGAGCGAAGTCGCCGTCGGCTCGAGCGGCCAGTCAGATTCGGCGGACGAGCAGGTCAACGTGGACATCACGGTTCCGGCTGTCCCGTTCGGCGAGTGGCGCTCCCCCATCACTGCCGCGCAGGTCGCCGAGGTGCATGACGTGAGCTTCCCGACCGTTGTCGGCGGCGACGTCTGGTGGCAGGTCGAGCTCCCGGGCGAAGGCGGCCGGACCACGGTGATGCACGACCACGCCGGGACGCGGGCGATGCTGCTGCCGTCCCCGTGGAATGCCAGGACCAGGGTGCACGAGTACGGCGGGCTGTCCTACCTGCCGATATCCCGGTCGGCGCTGGCGGCCGGGCATCCTGGCAAGGCCGACGGCGGTTACCTGCTGCTGTTCGCCAATTTCGCTGATCAGCGGCTCTATCTGGCCGCCCCGGAGGTAGCCGACGGCGTTGCGTCGCCGCCGCCGACGACGCCCCCGCCGATGCCGCTGACGCCTGACCCGGTAGTGATCATGACCGGGTCGGGCTCGGGCCCGCTGCCGGCGGCTGGCCTGCGCTACGCCGACTTTGTGCTGTCGCCGGACCGCCAGGAGGTCTGGTGCGTGCGCGAGCGGCACGAGGGTGACAAGGTGAGCCGGGCGATCGTGGCCGTTCCGCTAGATGGGTCTGGTGCCGGTAATCCCGACGCCATCCGGACCCTCGTGGACGGGTCCGACTTCTTCGCCTACCCGACGCCGTCCCCGGACGGGAAGTGGCTCGCGTGGATCTGCTGGAACCATCCGCACATGCCCTGGGACGGGACCGAGTTGCGCGTCGCCCCCATGGTCAAGGGGATGCCGGGCAAAGGCAGGCTGCTCATGGGCAGCCAGCGCGAGTCTGTGCTGGCGCCGCTGTGGCGCGACAACGCGAGCTTGTACGTCGCTACCGACTGGCCGGGCTGGTGGAACATCTACCAGCTCGGACTCCACGGTGAGCCGCCGCTGGCGCTGTTCCCGGCCGACGAGGATTTCGCCGGGCCGCTGTGGCAGCTTGGCGCCAGGCCCTTCGGGCTGCTGAGTGACGGCCGGCTCGCAGTGACTCACGGGGCCGGCGCGGCCAGGCTGGCGATCTTGGACCCGGAGTCGCTCGAGCTGAAGGACGTGGACACCCCGTTCGCGGAGTTCAGGGCCGCGCTGTCCGTCGACGGGGACTCCATCGCGGCTGTCGCCGGTGACGCGGCGACTGCGTGGGCAGTCATCAGGGTCGAGGCCACCACGGGCAAGACCGAGGTATTCCAGCGGGAGAGCGCCGAACTGCCCGACGCGGGTTACCTGCCGGTCCCGCAAAACGTTGACTTCGAGGGTCCATACGGCCAGGTAGTCCATGCCTTGCTGTACCCGCCGACGAACCCGGATGTGCGAGGGCTGGATGACGAGCGTGCGCCGTACGTTGTATGGGCGCACGGCGGTCCGACGGGCCGCGTCCAGGCAGTGCTCGACCTGACCAAGGCCTACTTCACCAGCCGGGGCATCGGCATCATCGACGTGAACTACGGCGGCTCCAGCGGATACGGCCGGCAGTATCGGGAGCGGCTGCGGCGCGAGTGGGGCAATGTCGATGTCCAGGACGCGATCGCGGCCGCAAAGTGGGTGGTGGAGTCAGCTGGCGCTGACCCGGATCGGCTTGCCATCCGCGGCGGGTCGGCGGGCGGCTGGACGACGCTCGCTGCGGTCACGACGGGCACCAGGCGAGCCCGGGTATTCAGCGCAGCCGCGTCGTACTACGGCGTCTCGGATCTGCGTGATTTCGCGGCCACAACCCACGACTTTGAGTCGCACTATCTCGACGGCCTGATCGGACCGCTGCCTGGCTTCGAGACCCTGTACGAGGAGCGGGCGCCTGTCGGCCACGTCACCGCCGCGACCTGCCCCATCCTGCTGCTGCAAGGCCTCGACGACAAGGTCGTTCCGCCGGCCCAGGCGGAGCGCATTGCTGCCGACCTCGCCGCACACGGCACCAGCTACGCCTACATCAGCTTCGCGGGCGAGTCTCACGGCTTCCGTAAGGCCGAGACAGTGATAACGGCGCTCGAGGCAGAACTGTCGTTCTACGGCCAGATCCTCGGGTTCAGCCCGCCAGCGGTACCGAAGATCGTCGTCACGACGACCAAGGCGAGCTAGCGGGCGAACTCGATCGCGCGGGACTCCCGGATCACGGTCACCCTAATCTGACCCGGGTAGGTCAGCTCGTCCTCGACCCGCTTGGCCACGTCACGCGCGATGACCTGCGCCTGGATGTCGTCGACGTCGCCGGGCTTGACCATGACCCGGATCTCCCGCCCCGCCTGCATGGCGAAGACCTTCTCGACGCCATCCTGAGCCATTGCGATCTGCTCAAGTCGCTCCAGCCGCTTGATGTAAGCCTCGAGCGACTCTCGGCGCGCACCGGGCCTGCCGCCGCTGATCGCGTCCGCCGCCTGCGTGAGAACAGCCTCGACCGTCCGGACCTCGACCTCGTTGTGGTGCGCCTCGATCGCGTGCACGACGTCTTCGGACTCGCCGTACTTGCGGGCGATCTCCGCGCCGATCAGCGCATGGCTGCCTTGTACCTCGTGGGTGAGCGCCTTACCGATGTCGTGCAGGAGCGTGCCGCGCTTCATCAGGACGGGGTCCATGCCGAGCTCGCTGCCCATGATCCCGGCAATGTGCGCCGACTCGATCAGGTGCTTGAGCACGTTCTGGCCATAAGACGTGCGGTACTTCAGGCGGCCGAGCAGGTTGGTGAGCTCTGGGTGCATGTCAGTTAGACCAACGTCGATCAGGGCATCCTCGCCGGCCCGGACGCAGAGCGCCTCGATCTCCGCCTTGCTGCGGTCGTAGGCTTCCTCGATCCGCTGCGGATGAATCCTGCCGTCCAGCACGAGACGCTCGAGAGTCAGCCTGCCGACCTCGCGTCGCACCGGATCGAAACAGGACAGCAGCACCGCCTCCGGGGTGTCGTCGATGATCAGGTTGACGCCGGTCACGGACTCAAAGGCGCGGATGTTGCGGCCTTCGCGGCCGATGATTCTGCCTTTCATCTCATCGCCAGGCAGATGCAGGACCGACACGACGGACTCGCTGGTCTGCTCGCTCGCAATGCGCTGGATGGCCAGCGTGACGATCTTGCGAGCGCGCTTGTTGCCCTCCTTGTGGGCATCCGTTTCGATGTCCCTGACGATGCGCACCGCGTCCCGCTTGGCCTGGCCTTCGATGGCTGCAACGAGCTCGGCCTTCGCCTGGTCGGCGGACAGGCCGGCGACTCGCTCAAGTTCCGACTTGCGGTCGGCTTCGATCTTGTCGAGTTCGGCCTTGCGAGCATCCAGCGCGGCGGACCGTTCCTCAGCTCTCTGGGTGAGCTCATGCATCCGCTGCTCACGCTCGCCCAGCCGGTCCTCGCGCCGCTCGATCTCGGCGCGGAGCCGGCGCGCCTCGTCCTTGGCCGCTTTGGCCTCTGACTCAGCGTCCCGACGCGTCTCCGTCGCCACCGCCACTGCGGCCTCGGCCCTGCTGACGATCTCCGCAGCCTCTTGCTCGGCCTTAGCCTTCACATCGGAAGCGATCTTCGCGGCCTCGGCCTGGAGCCGGGCGGTCTCGGCCTCCAGCCGCGCGATCTCGGCCTCCGACAGCTGCGCGGTCTCCGAACGCGGTGCGATCGCCGGTGCTGGCGGCGCTGGCGGCGCAGCGCTGGTGCGACGAAGCAGCACGACCAGGACCGCAAGGGCTCCGACGGCGGCCAGGCAGCCGACTATCACTACTGCAAGCACGGGCCCGCTGATGTTCACGACCGCCCCTCTCCCACCGTGGCCCGCGTACGTCGCTAGCCGTGACCAGGCATGTATGCCCGCGGCGAGGGGTACTGCCCGAGCAGCGGAAGCTCGGCATTGCACAGCGTGTGCTGCCAGCAGCACGGCTCCGAACATCGCTGCCGCGCGGTACCCGGTACCGCACAGCCGCCACACTCGGAACCGGCGGCCCGCAGCCTACTGTGCTGCGGGTGATGGGCGTGCCGTCCGCACTGGCATCGCCACCTGCCATCCACCGGCCATTCCGACGCGCCTGCCGTTTACGCAGGTCGCGACGCCAGCCTAGTGCGCATTCTCCTTCCACCGGGCTCGCCGTACCGGCTCAGTCGGCGCTTCTTGCCGCCTCGCCAGGCCCGCGCCCGGCCGCTCGTCCGCCACTGTCAGAGCCTTCGGGTAGCTTGTCCGATCGCCTTCTCGACCATCGCTGCCGTCACGCCGTTTGTATCTTTGAACGCCTTCACACGCTGAACTTCGTTGCACTGAGCAGAAAACCTCGCTGCCGTGAGGCTAAGCGCTTATAACGATTTGAGCAAGCACATGCAGATGATCTTCGAGAGGGCTTGGCTGCCCGGCTACAACTCGGCTGCCTCATCCTCCTCGTCCGCATCGGCTAGATCTACAAGCTCATAAAGAGGAACGGGGTCGTCTCCGGCCGCCGCCTCCAGCGCTTCGCGGACGACCCGGTACGCCAGGCCAGAGCTATAGCCCTTGCGGGCTAGGACGCCCACAAGGCGCCGCATCCGCGCCGGAGCCGGCATCCCCGCAGTACCCGGCAGCCGCCGCGCGACCAGGTCGCGCGCGGTCTCGAGCTCCACGTCCGGACTCAGCTCGCTGAGGGCCGCCTGGATGTCCTCTCGGTCGACGCCGCGCTGACGAAGCTCGGCGCCCAGGGCCCGGCTTGCGAGGCCGCGGCCGTAGTGGCGCGAGTCCACCCACGCTCGCGCGAACATGGCGTCATCGATGAGCTTGACCTCGGCGAACCTGGCAAGCACCGCCGCTGCAGCATCCTCCGGTACGCCGCGCCGACGCAGGGCAGTGGCCAGCTGTGCGTGCGTACGCGGCGCAGTCGTCAGCATGCGCAGGCAGATCTGGCGCGCGACCGCCTCCGGATCGGCGTCAGGGTCGGGGTTAGCGGCCTGGCGCGAGCCCGCCAGGCCGCTGCCGGCTCCGGGCCTATCGGGGTCGCGCTGCCGCCGGCGTCGTCCTGCCACGCCGCTTGCCTACTCGTCGCGCAGGCTCGTCACCGAGGCCAGCCCGGCCGTCCGGGCAGGCCCAGCCGGTCCGGCTGCCCCAGGTCCGGCTGGCCTGGCCGACCCGGCACCGGCCCCGGCTGCCTGGCCTGCCTCGGCATCGATCTTGGCCCCGACGCCGAGCTTCTCCTTGATCTTCTTTTCGATCCCGTCGGCGAGGTCGGGGTTGTCGCGCAGGAAGTTCCTGGCGTTTTCCTTGCCCTGGCCGAGCTGGTCGCCGTCGTAGGTGTACCAGGCACCGGCCTTGCGGACGATGCCCTGCTCGACACCGAGGTCGATCAGGCTGCCTTCGCGACTTATGCCGTGTCCGTACAGAATGTCGAACTCGGCGACCTTGAATGGCGGACTGACCTTGTTCTTGACTACCTTGACGCGAGTCCTGTTGCCGACCGCGTCCGTCCCGTCCTTCAGCGTCTCGATCCGCCGGATGTCCAGCCGAATCGAGGCGTAGAACTTGAGCGCCTTGCCGCCCGAGGTGGTCTCCGGACTGTTGTGGACGATGACGCCATCAGCGAGGTAGTTGTGCGAGCCCTCGACCTCGATGTCGTACCGATTCATGATCGGGTACCCGCTCCGATCCTTTATCTCAAGGACAGTCGCCGGAGCGGGCGCTACGACCGGCTCGATGAACTCGGGCTCGACCTTGCACTGTCCGCGGTACCGCGGAAGCAGCTTGTACTCCATCGAAGGATGCACGTAAGGAGCCACTAGCTTCTGGAACTTATCCGATGCCGCCGTCGTGAACTGAATCACCGCTATCTGGCGCTTGCCGCGAGCTGTCAACTTCACGTCGAACCCGCGAGTGTCGCGCAGGTACTGGACTAGCCGGTCACGCGAACCTGGGCTCATTGCTTCGACACAGAACTCGATCCGACCTGACCCGCCCCGCGTCCGCTCCTGGACACCCTTCGAGCGAAGCGTAAAGCAGCCGTCGTCCATGTACCAGATCGCCAGCGACAGCGACGTGAGCTTCTTGAGGTAGTCCCAGCTAAGGTGCTTCTTCCCGTCGCCCTGATAGACCAAGTCCCGCAGTTCGCTCAGTTCCCCGAGCGGCGTGAAGTCGGCAAAGGACGCCTTCTCGTTCACCGACATCGAATGGGGGATGTTGTCCAGCAACGACACCTTCCAGTCGAGGTAAGCCGACTGAGCTGCACCGTGTCCCATACGGAATCGCGCGCTGTGGTCGAAGCGACGTACCGGCGCAGACAGATTGCCGTCACCCATCAGTGATCCGAGGATGAGCTGCCACTGCTGGCTACTAAGGAGCTGCGTCTGGGCGAGCATTACGCGGTCCCCCACGCAGATTTCACCAGCCTCGCGCCAGCCACCGGGGGTGCGGACCAGGTGATTCGCCGTCAGGTCGAACGCTGCCCGTCCGTGTCCTGTCCCACCGCCCGGCCGCTCGACCCGGAAGTGCAGAAACTGCTCGGTCGGCCCATTGTTGAACCAGTTAACGACTTTTCTCGGAACCAGCTTTCCGAGCCCTGGGTCGTATGAAAGGACTTCGACCGGCATCTTCTGGTTGACGATCTTCCCAATGTGCTCGCGTGTGCCATCAGCCAATGTGACGTACGTATACCAGGACGCGCATCCGAACATGACACCGATTTTTTCCCTCAACTGGTTAATAAATATCGCCGTGGTCTTTGTTTGGTTGAGTGCGCCGGCGATCTTGCGGAGGGCCTGGGACATTAGCCGGGCCTGGAGGCCGACGTGGCTGTCCCCCATCTCGCCCTCGATCTCGGCGCGCGGCACCAGGGCGGCCACGGAGTCGATGACGATGACGTCGATGGCGCTGGAGCGGATCAGCATGTCCGCGATCTCCAGCGCCTGCTCACCGGTATCCGGCTGGGACACCAGGAGGGCGTCGGTGTCGACGCCAAGCTTCTGGGCGTAGTCCGGGTCGAGCGCGTGCTCCGCGTCGATGAAGGCCGCGATACCGCCGGCCTTCTGCGCGTTGGCGATGGCGTGCAGCGCCAGGCTCGTCTTGCCGCTGCTCTCAGGTCCGTAGATCTCGATGATCCGGCCCCTGGGGAAGCCGCCGATCCCGAGCGCGACGTCCAGGGCGATAGAACCGGTCGGGATGACCTCGATCGGGGCGCGAGTTTCGTCACCGAGCCGCATGATGGCGCCACGGCCGAACTGTCGTTCGATCTGCGCGAGCGCGGTCTCCAGAGACTTGTCCCTGTCGCCGACGCCGCCCTTGCCGCTACCCGTCTTGTCGTTCGGTGCCATCTCAAGCTCCTGTTGGGGAAGGACGAGGGCTACGCCGAGCCGCTCGCGTGCGCGTGGCCTGACCTGCTCTGCCGAGCTAGCGGACCGGCCCGGCAGCTGGTTCGGTTATCTGCTGGCGGAGACGCTACGCGCACCCACTGACAGTCCGCGCCTGCCACGAATTCGCGTCGCTCTCCTGGCCACCGCAGGGCGCGGACGACCACCAGTGAGCTCACTCTAACGAACAATTGTTCGATCATGAAGCAGACACGCCGACAACGTCCTCGCTGTGAATCTGCTGTCCAAACAGCGACGTGGCTGCCACATCGATGACCTCGCCCGCCGGCGACGACCGGGAACAATCGAACCTGTTTCAGCTGATATGTGGCGCACGGCCGTCGGCACCGGCCCCGCCCTGGCCCCGAGCCGAGCCCACTGCCGGGCCAAGAACCGGCAGCAACGGCCGCACCCGAACGGCGAGCGCGCCGATGTCGACGGGACGGGTGGTATCCACCTCCACGACGGGGCCGAGGGCGAGCGGCCGCGAGGACCGCTCGAACGACGCGAGCGCCGACCGGGCCGGATCCCGGTCCACGTGCACGGCATGCCGTGACGGGGCTCGCTCGGTGTACCTGCGCTGACACTCCTCCAGCGGACACACGCAGTGCACCTCGACTGGCACCGTCCCCAGTGCCAGTGCGTGTGCCCGGTGCCGCGGGTCATCGGGCCAGAAGTTGGCCTCCAGCACTGCCGCCGGCGCACACCCAGCCAGCGCCCAGAGCAGCTCCATCGACGCTCCTCCGAGCCGGCGTGACCAGGCCAGGTCAGCTTCCTCGCCGAGCGTGTCGTGCAGCATTTCCTTGATGTGGTCCTTGGCGAACAGCGCGAACCCGAGCTCCGCCGCCAGCGCCTCGGCCAGCGTCGTCTTGCCGGCACCGGGCGGCCCGGTCACCAGCACGACCTGGCGCTCGGCAGGCGGCGGCTCCATTGGCGGCAAGGTCAGCACCCGCAGCTGCGGCAGCTCACCGCCGCCGCTCCGGTATGCGGAACGCCTCGCACACGGCCCGCCAGATGACCTTGACGTCCTCGCCGTCGGCCAGGGCCTGATTCACCGTCCGGCTGCCAAGCGAGGACAGCACATGATCCTTGGCGACACTGTCGGCGTACACCTCGCCGAACTGCCCCCGCATCTTGTCCCAGAATTCCGTCAGCCGCACGCGGGCCAGGCTACCGCGAGGCCCCCGCACCAAGACCAGCTCCGGCCGGCCGACGGCAGCTCCGGCCGGCCAACGGACCGAAGCGTCATCGGCGCACTCCCGTCGCCAGCAGGTGCGAGCCGAGGCCCATGAGCTCGGGCACCCGCTCATGAGCCCTGGCTGAATCGAGGATGACCTGCCACGCGCGCTCGTCGGCAGCTCGGTCATCAAGATCATTAAGCAGGAACGAGGCACCTTCCACGCACACCAAATCTTCGACAGCGAGGCCCGCCGACGCGAATTCGGCCCGCAGCTGCCGGGGCCGGTGCGCGAACCCGTTGAATCCGCCCGGCACCAGCGGCGGCATAACCCCAGTCCGCTCCAGCGGCCCGAGAAGATCGAGCGCCGCCGGGGCCTGCTCGTAGATCCGCAGCCGTAGCATCCCGTCCAGCCGGGTAGCCCACCGCGAAATGCCAGCGCCAAAGACCGGACCGCCTGGCCGCACTACTCGGCGCGCCTCGCGGAGCGCCTGCACTCGGTCGGCGCGCCGGCTCAGGTGGTACAGCGGCCCGAGCAGCAGCACGGCGTCCACGCTCGCGTCGGCGAGGTCCAGGCTGCGCGCATCGCCGATGGCGGAGTCGATGGGCGCGGCAGTCATGCGTACCTGCTCGACGTGCAGCGGCACGAGATCACGGTGGACGATGCGATAACCCAGCCCGGCCAGCCACAGTGCGTAACGGCCTGGCCCGCCGCCAATGTCGGCGAGGGTGGCTGGCGGCTTCGGCAGGTGCCGCAGCACGATCTCCTGAGTGCGCTCAAACTCCAGTCGCCCAGCGCCCGAGCTAGACAACCGAGCAGCCTCCTTGCCAAGCTCGTAGTACTCGTGCATCACCTCGTGTTGCGGGTCACTGGCCATACGGCATCATGACGGCCCGATCCACGTTGGCGCATCTGGGTATAGATCGACGCGAGTAGAGCTTGGGTCACAGAAATAATTCCGCTTGCGCGGTTGCTGGTGCCAGATGTTACGGTCGATGCAGCGCTGTATCCCGCACGTCGTGTGGGCCGGAGCGCCGTCTGCGCAGTGTGGCGCGTTCGCACGACCGAGACGACCCGCAGCGCCGACCATCCGGAGGCAGTAGTGAGCAGCCCGACCGCCAGCCGCGGCACGTGGCTTGTCTGCCGGCGTCACATTGACCTGCTCCGCGTCTCCAGCGCGATCTGTTGTCCTTCCTGCTGATCACGTTCCACCGCACCGCACAGCTAGCCCGGTCTGCCGGGCAGCAGCCGTCAGTGCCCGCAGCACGCCAGCAGAAGGACCCCGCACATGCCATCCCAGCCGCTTCGCGGCCAGGGCCAGTGGGCCCTAGGCTTCCACGAGCCGCTTAACGCCGCCGAGAGATTCAAGAAAGACGACGACGGGCTGCACGTCCGCGATCGCATCCTCAATCGCTACGCCCACCTGGGCTTCGACTCCATCGACCCGAGCGATCTGCGCGGGCGGTTCCGCTGGTGGGGCCTGTACACGCAGCGCAAGCCCGGCATCGGCGGCGGTAAGACCGGCGCCCTCGAAGACGCCGAGATCGAGGACCCGTACTTCATGATGCGGGTTCGCATCCCCGGCGGTCAGCTGTCCGCCGACCAGACCCGCACCATCGGCGGCATCGCCAAGGAGTACGGCCAGGACCTGGCCGACGTCACCGACCGGCAGAACGTCCAGTTCCACTGGATCCGCATCGAAGACGTCCCGGCCATCTGGAGCAGGCTCGAGGAGGTCGGCCTGTCCAGCCAGCAGGCCTGCGGCGACGTGCCGCGCAACATCCTGGGCTGCCCGGTGGCCGGTCTCGACGGGGCCGAGATCATCGACGCCAGCGCGATCCTGCGGGCGACCGAAGAGATCGCCACCAACAGCCCCGAGCTGACCAACCTGCCGCGCAAGTTCAAGACCGCCATCTCCGGTTGCGCCAACCTGTGCACGGCGCACGAGGTCAACGACGTCTCCTTCGTCGGCGTCATCGGGCCAGACGGCCGGCCGGGCTACGACCTGTGGGTGGGTGGCGGCCTGTCGACCAACCCGATGCTGGCCCAGCGCCTCGGCGCGTTCGTGCCGGCCGAGCGCGTCCCTGAGGTGTGGACCGGGGTGGCCAGCCTCTTCCGCGACTACGGTTACCGCCGCCTCCGCAGCCGGGCGAGGCTGAAGTTCCTGGTGGCTGACTGGGGCACGGAACGGTTCCGCCAGGTTCTGGAGACCGAATACCTTCACGGGAACGGGCTCGCCGACGGTCCGCCACCGCCCGCACCTGCGCCTGGCTCGCGCGACCACCTCGGCGTGCACCGGCAGCGCGATGGGCTCTACTACGTCGGGGTCGCGCCGCACACCGGCCGCACGTCCGGCACCCAGCTATGGCAGGTCGCCGACCTTGCCGAGGCCTACGGCTCCGGCCGGATCCGCACCACCATCGAGCAGAAGCTGCTCGTACTCGACGTGCCCGAGCGGGCCGTGCCCGAGCTGGTCGCCGAGCTAGCGGCTATCGACCTGACGGCCAGCCCGAACGTGTTCCGCCGCGGGACAATGGCGTGCACGGGCATCGAGTTCTGCAAGCTCGCCATCGTCGAGACCAAGGGCCGCGCCCGCGAGCTGTACACCGAGCTGGACCGGCGGCTGCCGGACTTCGACAGCCCGATCACCATCAACGTCAACGGCTGCCCCAACTCCTGCGCTCGCTTCCAGCTGGCCGACATCGGGCTGAAGGGCTCGATCGTGGACGGCGAGGAAGGGTTCCAGGTGCACCTGGGCGGGTCCCTTGGCACCGACCCTGGTTTCGGCCGCAAGCTGCGCGGGCTCAAGGTCACGGCGGCCGGGCTGACCGACTACGTGGAGCAGCTGCTGCGCAACTACCAGGCTGACCGCGCCGACGGCGAGCAGTTCGCCACCTGGGTTCGCCGCGCAGATGCCGAGCTGCTCACTCAGACTGGTGAGCCGGCCCAGACCGGCCAGCCGGTTCGGGCAGGCGAGCTGGTCCAGACGGGACGACAGTCATGACCGGCGAGCGGCAAGTGCCGTTCTTCTGCCCGTACTGCGGCGAGGAGAATCTCCGCCCGGCCGGCGCCCAGGCCGGCGAGTGGGAGTGTCGCGCGTGCGCCCGCGGCTTCAGCCTGAAGTTCGTCGCCGTCGTCCGGCCGCAGCCGCACGACCCGGCGCTCAGGACCGCGCCGTGACTGCCGCCAACGCTGCTGCAGCCAGCCCTACTGCCGCCGGCCCCGGCCCTACTGCCGCCGGCCCCGGCCCTACTGCCGCCGGCCCTACTACTGCCGCCGGCCTTGCGGCCGTCGGTAGCGGCGCGAGCCCGGCTGGCGGCGGCGCCCAGCCGGGCCGCGCCGTCCCCACTGCTCGCTATCCGCTCATGCTGTCCATGGCCGGCCGGCGCGCCGTGGTGGTCGGCGGCGGCCAGGTGGCACTGCGCCGCGTTCAGAGCTTGCTTGAGTCCGGCGCTGATGTCGTAGTCATCGCCCCGTCCGTCGTCGCGGAGCTGGCTGATCTGCCGGTCGCGATCCTGCGTCGCCGGTATCGGGACGGCGACCTGTCGGCGGCGTGGCTCGCGCATGCCGCTACCGACGATCCCGACGTGAACTCCCTCGTGGCGGCCGAGGCTGAGCGCCAGCGGATCTGGTGCGTACGCGCCGACGACGCGACGGCGTCGCGGGCGTGGACCGCGGCGGTCACCCGGCATGGCGATGTCACGGTCGCGGTGACGGCTGGCGGGGATCCGGGCCGCTCGCAGCGGCTGCGCGCCGCGCTTGCGCTGGCCCTGGCCGAGGGCAGCCTGCCGGTCCGGCCGCACCGTCGTTCTTCGCAGGCCGGAAGCGTGGCGCTGGTTGGCGGCGGCCCGGGGGATCCGGGGTTGATCACCGTCCTTGGCCGACGGCTGCTGGCGGAGGCAGACGTCGTGGTCACGGACAAGCTGGCGCCACGCGCACTGCTGGCCGAGCTTGACCCGAGCGTCGAGGTGATCGACGCGGGCAAGCAGCCGCATGCACACAATCTCAGCCAGGCGCAGATCAACGAGCTCATCGTGGCTCGGGCGCTGGCCGGGCAGCGGGTGGTCCGCCTCAAGGGAGGCGACCCGTTCGTGTTCGGGCGGGGCGGCGAAGAAGCGCTGGCCTGCGTCCGGGCCGGCGTCCCGTTCCAGGTCGTGCCCGGCGTCACCAGTGCGATCGCGGTCCCTGCCTACGCGGGCATCCCGGTCACGCATCGGGGCATCACGCAGGACTTCTCGGTCGTCTCCGCTCATCTCGATCCCTCGCAGCCCGGCGCGACTGTCGACTGGGCAGCGCTGGCCCAGACGACCGGCACGCTCGTGCTGATGATGGCGGTCGCGCACCTGGACGCTGTCGCCACGGAGCTGATCAAGCGCGGCCGGGACGCGGCCACGCCCGTCGCCGTCATCACCGACGGGACCACGCCGCATCAGCAAGTGCTGATCACGACCCTGGCCGGCGTGGCGGCGGACGCTGAGCGCGCAGGCGTGCGGCCCCCGGCTGTCGTGGTGATCGGCGACGTCGTGCGGCTGCGCGACCTGCTGACGCGGTCAGCAGCCGGCGCGCAAGAGCCGGACCTGGAGGCCACAGCATGAGCCAGCCAGCCCTGCTCGCCGTCGCCCATGGCAGCCGCAACCCGGCCGCCACCGACGTCATCATGACCCTCGCCCGCCAGGTCCGCCGGCTGGCCCCAGTGCTCGACGTCCACCTGGCCTTCATCGGCCATGCCGAGCCATCACTGCCGACCGAGCTCGGGGCTGCCGGGTCGAACTCCGTCATCGTGCCGTTGCTGCTGTCGACTGGCTATCACCTGACCGCGGACATCGCCGACGCGGCGACCTCGGCAGGTGTCCGGGTCGCCGACCCGCTAGGTCCCGACGAGCTGCTGCTGACGGCGCTGACGGCCCGGCTCTCCCAGGCCGGCGTCCCGGCCGGTACCCCGGTAGTCCTGGCTGCCGCGGGGTCCGCGGATCCCGCCGCAGCTGCCGATGTGCACCAGCAGGCCGACCTCCTCGCCGAGCGCCTGAGCGTCCCGGTCGTCGGTGCGTTCGCGTCGGCCGCGCGGCCGACGGTGCCCGAGGCTGTCGCCGAGCTACGCCAGCGCACCGGCGGGCCCGTCGCGGTGGCCAGCTACTTGCTCGCACCCGGCCATTTCCAGGACCAGCTGGTGAGCAGCGGAGCCGACTGGGTCACTGAGCCGCTCGGCGGCCACCCGGCGCTAGCGGGCCTGGTCATCGAGCGGTACCGGACAGCAGCCAAGGGCAAGTGATCCCCCGGCGGCCGCCGGTATCAGCGATTCACGATGGGCGCTCATAGGCAGGACGAGTTGGTGAGGGCTGAGCGGCGGCGGACGGACGCGGCCCCGTTCCGGGTCTTTTGGAGGTTTTGTTTTGTGCGGATCGAGACCGTAGCGCGGATCGCAGGCGCCTACCTGTTCATGCCTACCCCGCACGTGGACGAGCGAGGGTTCTTCTGCCGGACCTACGAAGACGCCGATGTGCGCGCTGCCGGAATCGACCCCGCTGCGTTCGTGCAGGACAGTCTGTCGCGGTCCCGGCTCGGCGTGGTGCGGGGCATGCACGTGCGGCGGGGGCCAGGGGAAGCCAAGCTAGTGCGATGCTCGTACGGGGCCGTCTTTGATGTCGTGCTTGACCTGCGGCCCGCATCGCCGACATTTCTCAACTGGGAGAGCTTCGACCTCGATGGCGATACCCAGGTGTCGCTGTATGTGCCCGCTGGCTGTGCACACGGATTCCAGGCGCTATCCGACCCAGCGGATGTCGCCTACCGGATCGACAAGACGCATGACCCAGCCGATGACGTCTCGATCGCGTTCGATGATCCTGAGCTGGCCCTTCCGTGGCCACTGCCCGTATCAGTGATGTCGCAGCGTGATAGGCGAGCCCTGCCGCTCACCGAGGCGCTTCGGCTGCTGAGCTGATCGAAGCTGCCGACCCGGCAGACTGCCGGCTAGGCCCTGGAGCAGATGAAGAAGTACTCGACAGCCAGATACCGGCTGAGCACCGGGACGTTGACGGTCATTTGCAGCTGTACCGCCTGCAAGTACGGCCGATTGGGCTCCGATGTGTGCTGGATGTAGTGAAACGATCAGTACGGGTGTTTCGCCGTGCCGGTGCCTGCCGGCGAAGGAGGACTTTCGTGATTCGGTTCGACTGCCGTGCCTGCGCTGGAGGCGACGGTCAGGTGGTGCTGGACCTGGGCCTCCAGCCAGCTTGTGACTACTTCCCGGCCGGTAGCGACCTCGGGCCCGATCCGGTGTACCCGCTGCAGATGTGGCTGTGCGCGACATGCGGGCTCGCGCA
>DATHPF010000278.1:0-5139 GCA_035484155.1 Streptosporangiaceae bacterium | reverse complement strand
CTGGGACCGGCTGATGATGCTGCTGACCGGCCGCGACTCGATCCGGGACGTGATCGCCTTCCCGAAGGCCGCGTCCGGGCACGACCCGCTGACCGGCGCCCCGACACCCATCACCGCCCAGCAGCGCAAGGAAGCCGGCATCGACGTCGTGCCTGGTGCGGCTGCTGCTGGCTCGGGCGGCGGCTGAACGGCTGAGCGGCTGAGCGGCTGAGGAGCCCTAGCGTCATGGCTGGAACCCTGCTGCGGCTGTATCCGCAGCAGGTAGGCAGCCACGCTGTTGGGCGCGGGCTCGCGGCCTCGCGCTCTCGCGCTCTCGCGGTCTCGTGGTCGCGTGGTCGCGCGGGCTAGCCGAAGGAGCCGAAGGCGCGGAACGCGGCCCGCACCTCGGCCACGAACGTCTCCGGCTGCTCGAACGCGGCGAAATGGCCGCCTTTGCTCAGCTCGTTCCAGTACCGCAGGTCCGGGTAATGCCGCTCGGCCCAGCGCCTCGACGACCGGAAGATCTCCTTCGGGAAGATCGAGCCGCCCACCGGCACCTGCACCGAGCCGCTCACGGGCTTGCCGAAGCTCTCCCAGTACAGCCGCGCTGACGACGCCCCGGTCGCGGGCAGCCAGTACAGCATGATGTTGTCGAGCATCTCGTCCCGCGACAGCGCATTGGCAGGGTCGCCGGAGCAGTCGGTCCAGGCCCAGTACTTCTCCACGATCCAGGCGCACAGCGCCGCCGGCGAGTCGACCAGGCCGTAGCCGACGCTCTGCGGGCGCGTCGACTGCTCCTTCGAGTAGCCGGAGTCCCACCGGCGGTAGTACTCGAGCGAGTCCAGCGCTGCTTGCTCGCGATGGGTCAGGTCGCCCAGGCTGGCCGGGTCGGGCGGCGCAGTAACCATGTTGAGGTGGATGCCGGCGACGCGGTCGGGATGGCGAATACCGAGGGCGGTCGTCACGCCCGCGCCCCAGTCGCCACCCTGCGCGCCGTAGCGGGCGTACCCGAGGCGGGTCATCAGCTGATCCCAGGCGTCGGCGATGCGCTCGACGCCCCAGCCGGCCCGGGCTGGCTTGCCGCTGAACCCGAAGCCGGGCAGCGACGGGCACACTACATGGAACGCGGTCGCCGGGTCCCCGCCATAGCTGCCGGGGTCCGTCAGCGGTCCGATGACCTTGCGGAACTCGACGATCGAGCCGGGCCAGCCATGCGTCAGCACCAGCGGCAGTGCGTCCTCGCGCGGCGACCGCACCTGCAGGAAATGGACGTCGAGGCCATCGATCTCGGTGCGGAACTGCGGGAACGCGTTGAGGCTGGCCTCGCCCACGCGCCAGTCGTAGCCGTCTCCCCAGTACTCGCACAGCGCGCGCACGTACCCGAGCGGACTGCCCTGCGACCAGTCGTCCACCGTCTCGGGCTCAGGCCACCGAGTCTGACTGAGCCGTCGGCGAAGGTCATCCAGGTCGGCGTCGGGGATTTCAATCCGGAACGGGGTGATTTCGCTCATCCTCCCAGGATGGCGCGCCGCCGCCACCGGGCCACCGTATTGGCCTGAGTTAGTCTCCGTGCGTGGCGTACCTCGACCAGTTCGATCACCTCGTCCGGGCCGATGACCGGGGCCGGGCGATTAAGAACACGCGCACCGTTGTCGTGTTCGACGACGGGCTGGTGGTGTGCGCCGTGCGCGTGTACGGCAGCACCGCCCGGCCGGCGGGCGGTGTCTTCGGCGGCCTGCGCCGGGCCGGCCGGGCGGCCGGACCCGGCCGAGGCGACGAGCAGATCCGGCTGAGCGCGCAGGCGACGGGCTCCTGTCACACCTTCGCCGCGACCTGGCCGAAAGCGCAGCCGATCCCGCTTGACGTGATCGAGAAGGTCGTCCTGACGCGACCGCGGCAGGTCAGCGAGCTGGCCATCTACGAGCAGACGGCTGACCCGGCCAGCCCGGCCGCCGCGACCTACCTGGGCGACCTGTCGGCCGACAGGGTGCGCAGCGCGCTCGAGCCGCTGCTCGGCGAGCGGCTGGAGATTCTCGTCTCCAGCTAGGACGCCGAACGCGTGTACATCCGGTACGAAGACTTCGTACCTCCGGTACACGCTTCTCAGGATGATCTTGGTGGAGACACGGGAGCGGGCAGGATCTGACGCGGGATGACCGGCGCGGCGGTGCGCCGATGCCACTCGCGTGGATAGCCCAGCGACACTTCCTCGTGCCGGATCCCGTCATGCCACGTCGTCCGCGGAATGTGCAGGTGCCCGTAGACCACGACTTCCGCTCGATACCGGGCTGGCCAGTCGGCCGTCCGCACCGTGCCGCACCACTGCGCGAACACCGGATACCGCATCACCGCTGTCGGCTCGCGCACCAGCGGGAAGTGATTTACCAGCACTGTCGGCAGGCCAGGTGGCAGCTCGGCCAGCCGACGCTCAGCCTTGGCCAGTCGGTCTTCGCACCACGCTTCGCGGCTCGGGAATGGATCGGGGTGCAGCCACCGCTCGTCGGTGCTCACGACGCCGGCCCCCTTGGCCTGCGCCAGCCCCTCTGCCGTCGAGCCAGCGCCAGCCGGGCGGAATGAGTAGTCATACAGAACGAACAGCGGCACCACGACGACGGGCCCGTTCTCGCCAGCCCATATCGGGTACGGGTCCTCGGGCGTCACGACGCCGAGCCGCCGGCAGACTTCCACGAGATGCTGGTAACGCTGCTCGCCGCGCAGGCGCAGCGGATCTCTGCGGTGGGTCCAGAGCTCGTGGTTGCCGGGCACCCACACGACCTTGGCGAAGCGCTCGCTCAGCAGCCCGAGCACCGATTCAACCTCGTCAGCCCGCTCGCCGACATCACCGGCGACGATCAGCCAGTCGGTCGGCGAGACAGGCTGGATGCGCTCGGCGATCGCCCGGTTTTCCGGATATCCGACATGCAGGTCGCTGACCGCGAGCAGTCTCGGCCCGTCACCGGCTTGCTGCCCGGGGCCTGATGGTGCAGAGGTCACGGCCATCCTCGGTCCGGGGTTTTCCTGGAGATTATGCGAGTGCGGGTCAACTCAAGCCGGCCGACGCCGCAAATATGTACCCTCCAGACATGCCGTATGTCGACCAGTTTGATCACCTGCAAGCGATCGGGGGCGATCGGAACATGCACACGATCGTCGTCTTCACTGACGGTCTGGTTGTCAGCCCGGCAGGCCACCAGTTCTTGCCGCCGTCGGTGGGCGCCGGCCAACTGGATAGGGAAAGGCACGGCTACCGGGCTACGCGGCTCCGCCGGGAGGCACAGGCCATGGGCGATGACGCGAGTGCCTACGTCTTCGCGCAGAGCCGGCGCAAGACACTGGCGATCCCTTACTCCGGAATCAAGCAAATCGTGCTGAGTCAGCCCGGCCGGCGCCGGAGGCTGGCGATCTATGAAGAAACGGCTAATCCCAGTCGGCCGGCCATAACCAGGTATGTGTGCGACCTATCAGCCGACCGGGTGCGCGCGGCGCTCGGCCCTTTGCTCGGCGCCCGGCTGATAATCGAAGTCCAGGACTGAGTGCGGGTACTGTCGCATCGTGCCGCGTGTAGATGATGGCTCGACCCGCAGCCTGTTCGACGCCTCGGGTGAGGCGGCGGAGCAGGCTGCAGCGCCGCTGGCCGTTCGGATGCGCCCGCGCACGCTCGCCGAGGTCATCGGCCAGGGCCACCTGACCAGGGACGGATCGCCGCTGCGCAAGCTGGCCGACACCGACGCCCCGATGTCGGTGCTGCTGTGGGGACCGCCCGGTACTGGCAAGACCACCCTGGCCTACGTCGTCGCCAACGTGACCAGGCGGCGGTTCGTCGAGCTGTCCGCGGTGTCGGCCGGGGTGAAGGACGTCCGCGCCGCCATCGAGACCGCGCGCGGTCAGCTCGGCCTGACCGGCGAGCAAACCGTGCTGTTCATTGACGAGGTGCACCGGTTCAACAAAGCCCAGCAGGACGCGCTCCTGCCGGCGGTGGAGAACCGCTGGGTGTCGTTCATCGGCGCCACGACGGAGAACCCGTCGTTTTCCGTGATCGGGCCGTTGCTGTCCCGGTCCCTGCTCCTGACGCTGCGGCCGCTGACCGATGACGACATCGCCGCGGTGATCGAACGGGCGCTGACCGACGAACGCGGGCTGGCGGGTGCGGTCACGCTGAGCGCCGGCGTCATCGACCACCTCGTCCGGCTGGCCGGCGGCGACGCCCGCCGGGCGCTGACCTACCTGGAGGCCGCCGCCCTCGGCGTGCCCGCCGGCGGCGAGATCAGCCTCGAGATGCTCGAGCGGGCCGTCGACCGTGCCATGGTCCGCTACGACCGAGCTGGCGACCAGCACTACGACGTGATCAGCGCGTTCATCAAGAGCATGCGAGGCAGCGACGCCGACGCGGCGCTGCACTACCTGGCCCGGATGATCGAGGCAGGCGAGGATCCGCGCTACATCGCGCGACGGCTGATCGTCCACGCCAGCGAGGACGTCGGCATGGCGGACCCGACGGCGCTGCAGACGGCCGTCGCCGCCGCGCAGGCGGTGGAGTTCGTCGGGCTCCCGGAGGCCCAGCTGAACCTTGCCCAGGCCGTTATCCACATTTCGCTGGCGCCTAAGTCCAACGCGGTCGCCCGTGCCATCCTGGCCGCGGGCGCCGACGTACGGCAGGGGCTCGCTGGGCCGGTGCCCAAGCACCTGCGCGACGCCAGCTACGCCGGTGCGGCCAGGCTCGGCCACGGCAAGGGCTACCAGTACCCGCACGACGACCCGGCGGGCGTTCTGGAGCAGCAGTACCCGCCGGACACTTTGGTTGGCAGGCGGTACTACGAGCCGTCCACGCACGGCGCAGAAGCGCGTTACGCCGAGCGGTCCGCGCGGATCAGGGCGATCCTGCACGGCGAGACCGTGCCGGACGCCGGGGCTGCGGATGGCCCGAGGGCCGGGGCAGCCGATAGCCCGAGCGCCGCGGCCGCCGATGGCCCGAGGACCGGGGCCGCCGATGGCCCCCCTGCGGGGGACGGGCCCGCGCCATCCGACGACGGCGCAGCCGAGACAGGCGCAGCCGAGACGGGCGCAGCCGAGACGGGCGCAGCCGACAGCGGCATACGCGATTCGGGCGAGGACGGCTGATCCAGGCGCTGGAGGGCAGGGTTCGCCGGGCGCGCCGGATGC
>DATHPF010000277.1:0-1757 GCA_035484155.1 Streptosporangiaceae bacterium | reverse complement strand
CGCCCCTAGTGTCGTGAGTCGTTAATTCGCCGATAGCAGGCAGCGAGGGTGTCGAGGATCTGGCCGACCGTCACCTGGATCGGCGCAGCCTGTGACGGTGGCAGCTGCGGCCCCCGCCTGGCGGGCCGCCGACCGGGTCAGACCGGGACAGCTTAAGGTTGTCCGGCGAGTCACGCTCATGAAAGGGCCCCTCGATGCACGGAAATGACCCCGCCACGTGGGCGGCGTTCTTCACTGCGGTAACCGGGGCCGCAGCGGCGCTCGTCGGGCTGCTGTTCGTCGCGGTATCGATCAACCTCGACAACATACTCAAGAGCAAGACCATGCTTCCCGCCCGCGCGGCGGAAACTCTGGCGGTCCTGCTGTTCGTCGTGATCAGCTCCGCGCTCGCCCTTGTCCCGCAGGACGTCGAACTGCTCGGCGCCGAGATCTTGGTCATCGCCGTCCCCTTGACGGCGATCACGGTCCGGAGCCAGCTCAAGTTCCAGCGGCAGAACCCGGACTCGCCTTTGATGTGGTCGGTGTCGCGGGTGGCCGCAGCCGGCGTCGCGCTTGTCCCCGGCATGATTGCTGGCGTCTCCCTGGCGGCGCACTGGAGCGGTGGTTTCTACTGGCTCGTGCCCACCGCCCTGTTCGGCATCGCCGGCGCCGTCTATAGCGCCTGGGTCCTCCTGGTCGAGATCGTCCGGTAGCGCCGCCTGAGCGGCCGTCGACGAGATCCTCGACATCCTCCCTGCCCACTGCCGACGAATTAACGACCCAGGGCACTAGATATCAGACCCTGGCCTTTCAAGCTCTGTAGGTAATACGGGACTTGGGTAAAGCCTGTGTCCCTGTCGTGGCCGCGTCGTTCCGCTGGCCACCCGCTGCGTTCAGCCACGGCAGGATTGCCGTGCCGGGGCGGCGCGGGCCGCCCGCCTGGGAATGCGTGGCGGGAAGCCTAGTCATGTGCTGTTGCGCTGGGACATCTTGGGCGCGTGAGTGCTGCGCCTGGAGCGTATGTGGCCCGCTACGGGTGGAACCGCCGCAGCGGCAGCCTGATCATCGGGGCTGCGGTATTCGTGCTGGTCGCGCTCACGGTGCCGATGTCGCTGGCCCTGCAGGTGGTCACGCTCGTGTTCTTCGGCGGTGGCGGCCTGGTATTCATTGCGAACATCGCCAGCCGCCGGGTAGCCCCGGCCACCAACCTAAGAACGCACGAGAACCGCCGTTCTGCGCCGGTATCGCCTCGATGCCGCTTAGGACATGGCTCGTGCATATCAGGATGTTCGGTGCTGCTATAGGCATGGGTCGGCCTCCAGGCACGCGGCGGGTGCGACCTTCTGTTCCGTAGTTCCGGGCAAGTCGTCCAGGCTCGTCCAGGCGTGTCGGCGCTCTGGACCGATGTTCCAGATCTGTCGGCGTGTGGCAGACGTCGTCTAGCGGCTTGGCAACAGCGGTCCGGGAGTCGGATAGAGCCCCAGCGGTGACAGCGAGGCGTGCCGTGACCTTCACCGTCTCTACATCGCCTGCATCACCACGGCCGCCTGATGGGACTGCTGGACCGGTCGGCGGCTACCTCGGTCTTCCTTCCGGGAGAGCCGTCAGGTCTTATGAGGGGGGTCGTCATGAGCTTGTCTCCGGCCCGCCTGCCCGCCACCCCCGGCGAACAGAGGGAGCCAAGATCATGAACGCGACCCGCTCACGGCGTGCCTTGCTGGCCGGGCTCTGCGCGGCGCTGGCCGGGCTGACCCTCGCGGCGGCGGGCGCCGCCGCTG